>NZ_JCAMOT010000007.1:0-294803 GCF_059512425.1 Bradyrhizobium sp. Leo78 | reverse complement strand
CATCGCCGGCGAATAGACGTCGCCGCCGGCGCACGGGCCCATGATGACGGAGATCTGCGGGATCACGCCGGAGGCGATGACGTTGCGGCGGAACACGTAGGAATAGCCGGCCAGCGCCGCGACGCCCTCCTGGATGCGGGCGCCGCCGGCGTCGTAGAGGCCGATGATCGGCGCCCGCGCCTTCATCGCCATGTCCTGCAGTTTTGTAATTTTCAGCGCGTGTGTCTCCGACAGCGAGCCGCCGAACACGGTGAAATCCTTGGCAAAGACGAAGGTCTTGCGGCCGTTGACGGTGCCCCAGCCGGTGACGACGCCGTCGCCGGGAACCTTGGTCTTCTCCATGCCGAACTCGATCGAGCGATGCTCGACGAACATGTCGAATTCCTCGAACGATCCCTTGTCCAGCAGCAGCTCGATGCGCTCGCGCGCGGTCAGCTTGCCGCGGGCATGCTGCGCCTCGATGCGCTTCTCCCCGCCGCCGAGCTTTGCGCCGGCACGCCTTTCCTCCAGTTCAGCCAACATCGTCATGATAGCCACATCCTCACAATCCGGTCCGACCTGGTCGCGCCGGGACAGGAATCCCTTGCGGAGCCGATGCAGGGCGCGCGAGCATTCGCCCATAGTCCGCCGGTACCACCTGGCTGCTCCGGCAAGCGCGGATGGATTGCCAAACCGGCCCCCCGGCGCTTTGCATCCCAGTCAATGTATGCAAGATTAGCAAGGAGATCGCCGCAAGGGACCGAAGAAAGTGCTTATTTTTGCCGATAGCGCTGAACCAGTTGTAAAGTTTGCCAAGTGAGACAGCACAAGATCTTCGCCGGCGACCGGCTACGGCGGTTGCGCGAACAACGCAGCATGACACAAGCAGAGCTCGCAGACGCTCTCAGCATTTCCGCGGGCTATTTGAGTCAAATGGAGAGTGATCAGCGGCCGATCACGCGAGAGCTGCTCATGCGGCTCAGCCGGCAATTTGGTATTGAGACGAATTATTTTTCGTCTGACGACGATTTGCGGCTCGCCAGCGAACTTCGTGAAAGCGCCAGTGACCCTCTGTTCGGGTCGCCCATTTTGCCTGACGAGGCCAGCGCGGCCGTCCGGGTCGCTCCCGATATCGCGCAGCGCTTTTTGCATCTCTATCGCGGTTATCTTGCGCTCGAAGAGGAACATCGCTCCTTGCAAACGCGTGTGGCCCAAACCGACGTGGGTGCGGCCAGCCGCTTTCCCTATGACGAGGTACGCGATTGGGTGCAATCAAAACGCAACCATTTTGATGCGCTTGATCGCGCCGCGGAACGGCTTTCGGAGGCAAGAGACTTTCAGCCCGAGAACCGCGGCGAGGACTTCATCAGATATTTGCGTGATGCCTACGGGGTTCGGATCGGCCAAGGCCCAGTGGATCTTGGCAAGGGAATGATCTGGCGGCTGGATAGCAACGCCAAAACGCTTTTCATGTCCAAAGATGCGCCGGTGGAAAGCCGGCTGTTCTGGATCGCTCACGTCATCGGCCTGCTCGAACAGCGAGACAGCATCGAACGTCAGATCAGACAGGCACGTCTCAGCAACGAGGAAGCTGCATCGCTCGCGCGCGTCGCACTCGCCAATTACTTTGCCGGCGCCCTGGTTATGCCATATGGAGCATTTCTCGCCACAGCGCGCGACGTTCGCTATGACATCGAACGCCTCCAGCGACGCTTTGGCACGAGCTTCGAGCAGGTCTGCCATCGTTTGAGCACGCTGCAACGGAGAAACTCGCCGGGAATTCCGTTCTATTTCCTGAAAATCGACATCGCCGGCAACGTCTTGAAGCGCAGCAGCGCCACCCGCTTTCAGTTCGCGCGCTTCGGAGGTCCCTGCCCCGTATGGAACGTACACCAGTCGTTTTCGCATCCTGGCCGCATCCTGGCCCAATTAGCTGCTACGCCTGATGGAACGAGGTATCTTTGCGTAGCTCGGACCGTCAGCCTTTCGGCGGGCTCATATCTGAACCGACCGCGCGCGGTCGCCGTCGGACTCGGGTGTGAGGTGACCTATGCGGGCGAGACGGTTTACGCAAAGGGACTGAACCTGGACGATCTCGATGCGGTCGACTTCATTGGCCCGGGATGCAGAGCCTGCGAGCGAAGCGACTGCCGTCACCGAGCACTACCGCCGATCGGCCACCCACTTGACGTGGGTACCGTCGAAAGAGGCGTCGTTCCGTATCAGATCGATGCCAAGACTTCTCGCACCAGCAGCCTCAAATGACTTCGCAAAGTCCGCTCGACCTGACGGCGATCGAGCAACTCTTCGTTTTCTTGCCGTGGCGCGGCCGGCCGTGACCGAACTCGCAACGACAATCGGCCACACGATCCTTCTGGGGCAATCATGGTCCACCCTCATCCTGAAAATCAGCGGCCGCTCACACCGCAGCGGTCACCATTTCAATGCGGCCGTACGCACGGGATGATCCCAGAGCGCAGTGGTTTCGCCATCGAGCAGGCTCACGGTGAGCGAGCACCCGGCCATTTCGAGCGATGTGACGTAGCTGCCAACCAGCGAACGGGCGATGCGCAGGCCCCGCTCCTCGAGCATCCTGCGCACCGCGTTGTACATCAGATAGAGCTCGATCGTCGGCGTACCGCCGAAGCCATTGACGAGCAGCAGCGCCTCGGTACCGGCCCGCGCGCCAAGATCATCGGCGATGGCGGTGGTCATCTCGGCGGCGATCGCATCGGCCTGCGCGAGCTTGACGCGGCGGCGTCCCGGCTCGCCGTGAATGCCGACCCCCATCTCCATCTCGTCGTCACGAAGTGCAAAGGTCGGCGTGCCCGCCGCCGGAACGGTGCAGCTGGTCAGCGCAACGCCCATTGAGCGCGTCTGTGCGTTGACGCGCTCGCCAAGCGCGACACAAGTTGCAAGATCGGCGCCCTTCTCGGCCGCCGCGCCGACGATCTTCTCGACGATCAGCGTGCCGGCGACGCCGCGCCGTCCGATACTGTAAGTCGACTTCTCGACCGCGACGTCGTCGTCGGTCACGATGGTGGCGGTGCGGCCCTCGGCGATCTCCGCCGCCATCTCGAAGTTCATGCGGTCGCCGGCATAGTTCTTGACGATGAAGAGGACGCCAGCGTCGCCCGCGATCGCCTGGGCGGCCTCGACGATCTGGTCCGGCGTCGGCGATGTGAACACCTGCCCGGGACAGGCGGCGTCGAGCATGCCGTAGCCGACGAAGCCGGCATGCAGCGGCTCATGCCCGCTGCCGCCCCCCGACACCAGCGCAACTTTCCTCGGATTCAGCTCGCGGCGACGGACGAATTTCCGCTCAGCGCCGAGCACGACGAGGTCGGCATGCGCGGCGGCAAACCCGTCGAGGCTCTCTGCGAGCATATTGTCGACCGAATTGATGAACTTCTTCATTGTGTCCTCCCGCTTCGTCCGCCCGGCGTTCCTCGCCTATTTTTCCCGCATGATGGCAACCAGTCGCCGCGTGAACTCCTGGAGCAGCGTGTCAAGCTCGGCGTTGCGCTTGGCGCTGCCGAGATCCGGCAGATGCAGCGTCAGTGTCCGCTCGTGCGAGCCTTCGCTCAACCGGCCGACGCGGCGCGGATGAGCGCGCGCATAGGCGCGAAGGAAGGCCGTCTTGGCCTGCGGCGGGAAATGGCACACATCGAAGATCGTATTGAGATGCTGCACCGGTATCGGCACCGGATAGGCGGGATTGCTGATCTGGCTGACGAAGCTGCGGTTCTTCCCCATGGCATGGGCCAGCCGAAGCCGCATGCCCGACGGACGGCTCTCCAGCACCTCCTTGAAGATGCGCTTGTAGACCGCAACCGCGCCGGCTTCGGGCGCGTCGTCGGCCGCCGTATCAGCCAAGGCCGCCTCCGCTGCTCAGCCGGTCGATGGTCTGCTTGATCTGCGCCAGCGCCGATGCATTGACGGAGAGCTCGCGCAGGCCGCAATTCAGCAGGGCGGGCAGACAACGCGGATCACCCGCCATGTCGCCGCACAGGCTGACGCTGATGGCGGCGCGCCGCCCATGCTCCGCGGTCCGCGCGATCAGTTCGAGCACTGCCGGATGCAGCGGATCCATCAGGGGGACGAGAGCTCCGTTGGAACGGTCGCAGGCCAGGACATATTGCGCGAGATCGTTCGAGCCGATCGAGAAGAAGGACGTCTTGAAGCTCGCGATTGCCAGGGCCGCCGCCGGCACCTCGACCATGATACCGAGCTCGGGCAGCATCGCGGCAATGCCATCCGCCTGCAAGTGCTGCACGACATCTGCGAACAGCTTCCGCCCCGCCTCGAGCTCGTCCGCCGACGTGACCATCGGGAACATGACCTTGAGATTGCCGCGCACCGCGGCCCGCGCCAGCGCGCGGAGCTGAACCGCAAAGATCTCAGGCCGGGCAAGGCACAGGCGCAGGCCGCGCACCCCGAGGAACGGATTGGCTTCGCCGTCCAGCGTGAAGCCAGGCACCGGCTTGTCACCGCCGGCATCGAAGGTGCGGATGGTGACGGGGCGCTGGCCGGCCCATCGCAACACCGCATCGTAAGCCTGAAACTGTGTCTCCTCGTCGGGCAGGCCACCGCGCTCCGTCAGCAGGAACTCAGTGCGCATCAGGCCGATGCCGTCGGCATATTGCGCGTCGGCATGCTCGAGATCCTCGACGCGCTGGATGTTGATGAAGAGCTTGATCCGCTCGCCGCGCCAGGAGGCTGTCGGCCGCCGCAGGATCGCGCGCGCGGATGCCCTGCTCTTGTGATGGCTGTCGCGCCGCTTCTCGAAAATTCGGACCTGCTCGGCACTGGGATCCAGCTCCAGCGTGGCGCCTTCGCCGTCAAGCAGCGCCGTGGTGCCAGTGTCAGGAATGGCCCCGAGCTGTACCACCATCGGGATGCCGCGCGCTCGCGCCAGCATCGCGACATGGCTGGTCGGGCTGCCGCGCAACAGCGCCAAGCCACCGCCGCCGGACCAGTTAATCTCAAGGAATCGCGATGGCGGCAGATCGTCGGCGCAAACCACGCCTCCGCGCGGGATTTTCAGCGGCTGGTCCTGGTCGCCACGCAGAATGTGGATCACGCGGTCGCGCAAATCGGCAAGATCGGAGGAGCGCGCCTTCAGATAGTCGTCCGGTGCGGAGTTGTACTCGGCAATATGGGCGTCGAGCGTGGAACGCCATGCGATATCGGCGGGACGTCCCTCGCCGATCGCCGCGAAGATCGCCTCGATCAATTCCTCATCCTCGAGCAGCGCGACCTGGAATTCGAGAATCTGCGCGGCCTCGCCGCCGGCGCTGGCGGCGAGATCGGCGATCTGCACGCTCGCGACGTCGATCGCATTGCGCAAGGCCAGCGCCTCCTCGACCAGCGTACCGGCCACCCGCTCGCCGCCAGCTCCCGCGTCGACGCGGACGAACGGGCCATGGGCAAAACCGATCGAGGCAGTCCTGCCGCGATACGCCAGCCCTGCAGCGCCGCCCTGCATGCTATGGTGCTCCATCCGGGAAATCGCTTGCGATCAGATCAACCAGCGCCGCGACCGCGGCCTCGGCATCGCTGCCGGAAGCCTTGATCTCGATCGTGCTGCCGTGTGCCGCGCGCATTGCCATGATCTTGGCCACGCTCTTGGCATTGATCCATTCGGGTGCGCCCGCGACCCGCACGGAGATCTGGGCCTCGAACTTCTTGGCGAGCTTGGTCAGCTTGACCGCGGGGCGCGCGTGCATGCCAACCGCATGCACCAGCCGCACATTGCCGGTGAAGATCTGTTCGTCCGCTTTATCAAGCATGCTCGTCATCCATCATCGCTTCGCCGACGCCTCAGTCGGCAGAGAGTTCCTCGGCCACGGCCCTGACCTGGGCCAGCGAGCTGCCGCCCGCAGCTTCCGTCGCCGCCATGACGGCGCCCTCGACGATCGGCGCGTTGCAGACGACAACGAGATCACGCCGCGCCGGCTCCAGCATCTCGACTGCCATTTCGCTGTTGGTCTCGGCGCCGCCGAGGTCGACAAGCACAGCAACGCCTTTCGACGACCAGGCGTCGTTGATGGCGTCGATGATCAGCGGCACGCTGGTGCCGAGACCACCGTCGGGATTGCCGCCGCAGAAGGCGACCTTGACCTCGCTGCCGACCATCTGCCGCACCATGTCTGCGGTTCCCTTCGCGATGTCCCGCGAATGCGATACGATCACGATCCCCACGGTGTCGGTCATTGCCGCGCCTCCAGGCCAGCGCACACCGCGTGCAGCAGAACGCAGCTCGATCGCGCCCCGGGATCGACATGACCGACGCTGCGCGCGCCGAGGAACGACGCCCGACCCTTCGTTGCTTGCATCGGCACCGTGCGCTCGACCGCTTCAGCCGCGGTGGTGCGCACCCGCGCGATCAGATCGGGCTGGCCGGCGCCCGCTTTCAGTGTCTCCAGCACCGGAATGAGCACATCGAGCATCGTCTTCTCGCCGGCCTGCGAGCGGCCGCGCGCGCTCACCGCGTTCACGCCACTGCCGAACACGTCGGCGAGATCGTCAGGCAGGTGCTTGTCGTGCGACAGCGCCTCGCCCGCGGCGAGAAAGAAGCTGCCATAGAGCGGGCCGGAAGCGCCGCCGACCGTCATGACTAGGGTCTTGCCGATCGTCTTGAACGCCTCGTCGAGCGGTTGCGCCGAGATGGCATCGAGCTTGCCGAGCACCGCTTCGAAGCCGCGCTTCATGTTGGTTCCGTGGTCGCCGTCGCCGATCGCCTGGTCCAGACTCGTGAGCTCCGGCGCGCTATCGATGACCTGCTCGGCGGCCGTCTTGAGCAGCGACTTGAATGTCTCGGGTTGCACCGACATTGATCTGAACCTTTCGCTCCTCTAATGAACCATCCGCTCGATGCGCTGTCCCGCACCGTCGAAACAAAGCGGACGCACCAGTTGCAATTCAACCTCCTGGCCGGCCCGCAGCGGTTGATGCGGATCCGCCAGCGTCACCAGCGTTTCGCCCTTATAGTCCAGGTGAACGTGATTCTGCTCTCCCAGGTGCTCGACGCGATGCACCCGGCCGATCATCCGTCCGCCGTTGCGCGTGGCGATCTGGAGGTGTTCGGTGCGGATGCCGACCGTCTCCGTTTCCGGCGGCATCGCCACATCGGACAGCAGCCGCGCGGGCAGGAAATTGATCTGTGGCGTCCCGAGCCGCGAAGCGACGTAGCTGCTGGATGGATTTTCGTAGATCTCCCTCGGCGTGCCGAGCTGAAGCAGCCGGCCGTCCTTGATCACGCCGATCCTCGATGCCATCGTCATGGCTTCGACCTGGTCGTGGGTCACATACAGGATGGTCGCGCCGAGCTCGAGCTGGATCCGCTTCAGCTCGAGCCGAAGTTCGGCGCGAAGCTTTGCATCCAGCGACGACAGCGGCTCGTCCATCAGATAGATCGAGGGATCGCGCACAAGCGCGCGGCCGATGGCGACCCGCTGCATCTCACCTCCCGACAGACGGGTGGCGCGATTGTTCAGCTTGCTGGCGATATGCAGCAGTTCCGCCGTCTGCTCGACACGCTCGCGGATCAGCGGCTCCGGCACGCGCCGCGCCGGAGAGCGCAGCGGGAACGCCAAATTGTCGTAGACCGACAAATGCGGATACAGCGAATATTGCTGGAACACGAATGCGATGTCCCGTGCACCCGGCGGATCATGCGTCACGTCGCGCCCGTCGATCATGACCGAACCGGCGTCGGGGCTCTCGAGCCCGGTGATCAACCGCAGCGTCGTGGTCTTGCCGGCGCCGCTCGGCCCGAGCAGGACGAGGAATTCGCCGTCGTTCACCGTCAGCGAGAGGTCGCGCACCGCGTCCACCGCGCCGAAGCGCTTGCTGATATTGCGCAAGCTGACGTCAACCATGGCGCATGCCCTCCTCCCTGGCGGTCCTGATTGCAAGGCCGCTGCCGGCATCGAACAGCGAGAGCCGATCGGAGTTGAATTCGAGGCCGACGGTCTCGCCGATCCGCACCGAGGCGCTCGAAGGTAGCCGCGCCGCGACCCGCCCATACGCCGTGTCGATCGTGACGATCTGCGTCGTGCCGAGATATTCCGCGCCGAACACCTCGCCACGAACGGATCCGGCGTCGGCGAAGCGGATATGCTCCGGACGAACCCCGAGCGCCAGCGCCGCGCTTGCGCGGTCCTCGCGGATCTCGGGCACCGCGAGCCTGGTGTCGTGAAAATTGATCGCCCGGTCACCGGATCGCAGCCCGCCCTCGAAATGCAGGAAGTTCATCGACGGCGAGCCGATGAAGTCCGCGACGAACATGCAGGCGGGCCGGTCATAGACCTCCTGCGGCGTGCCGATCTGTTCCACGCGCCCCTTGTTCATGATCGCGATCTGGTCGGCCATCGACATCGCCTCCAGCTGGTCGTGGGTGACATAGACCGTGGTCGCCTTGATGCGATCGTGCAGGTCGCGCAGCTCGCCGCACATCAGATGACGAAACTCGGCGTCGAGCGCGCCCAGCGGCTCGTCCATCAGGAAGGCCTTCGGGCGCCGCACCATGGCTCGCCCGAGCGCGACGCGCTGGCGGTCGCCGCCCGAGAGCTTTGACGTCTTGCTCGACAGCAGATGCTCGATCCGCAGCATCCGCGCGGTCTCCTGCACCCGCTCGCGAATCTCGTGCCGCGCCATGCCCTGGCACTTTAGCGGGAAGCCGATGTTCTGCCCGACATTCATGTGCGGATAGAGCGCAAACAGCTGGAACACGAACGCGATGTCGCGGGCGGCGGCACGGTGGAACGTGACGTCCTCCCCGTCGAGCAGAATCTTGCCCTCGGTCGGCAGCTCGAGGCCGGCAATCATGCGCAACGTGGTGGTCTTGCCGCAGCCGGAGGGGCCGAGCAACGCGAAGAAGGTGCCGTCGTCGATGGTGAATGTCGAGCCTTCCACCGCCGTGAACTGATCGAACGACTTGCGAAGATATTCGATGCGGATCTGAGCCATGGCCTCATTCCGGAAAGTGGCTGACGATGACGAAGCCGACAGTGCCGGCGAGGATCGTCACGAATGAATAGCTGTACAGATCTATCGAGAAGGGTTGCACCAGCATGAAGATGCCGCCCCCGATCAGGGTCATCGCAACGGCCTCCCAGCGCCCGCGGCCGAAGAAGCGATGCAATGTCCCCTTGGCGCCCTTGGCAACGGCAGAATCGCTCATTTGCGCATCGCTCCGAAGGTGATGCCGCGCAACAGATGCTTGCGCAACAGCACGGTGAACATGACGATCGGGACGACGAACAGCGTGGTCGCGGCGGCAACCGCCGGCCAGTCCTGCCCGCCCTCCCCGATGATGAAGGGAATGAAGGGCGGCATGGTCTGCGCCTCGCCGCTGGTCAGCAGGACTGCGAAGGCGTATTCGTTCCAGGAGAAGATCAGGCAGAAGATCGCGGTTGCCGCAATTCCGGTGACGGCCTGCGGCAACACCACCTTGCGCAGCGCCTGCAGTCGCGTGTAGCCGTCGACGAGGGCCGCCTCCTCATACTCGCGCGGAATCTCGTCGATGAAGCCCTTGAGCAGCCAGACCGCAAGCGAGACGTTCACGGCGGTGTAGAGCAGGATCATGCCGAGCCTGGTGTCGGTCAGATTGAGCTGCCGGTACATCAAATAGATCGGTATCGCAACCGCGACCGGCGGCATCATCCGCGTCGACAGGATGAAGAACAGCAGATCGTCGGCCAGCGGAATGCGGAAGCGCGAAAAAGCGTAGGCCGCGAGCGTGCCGAGGAAGACGGCGAGGAAGGTCGAACCGAAGCCGATGATCAGCGAGTTGACGAAGCGCGGCACGACCTTGGACGGTCCGGCAATCACCATGTCATGCTTGCGGACGAGCTTGTCATACCAGGTCTCCGGCGGCGGCAACTTGGCGATGAAATCCGGTGTCTGGCGGGTGCGCACCGTGAACAGGTTGACATAGCCTTCGAGCGTCGGCTCGAAGATCACCTTGGGCGGATAGGCGATGGCATCGCTTTGCGACTTAAAGGCGGTGGCGACGATCCAGAGCAGCGGCAGGATCGTGATCAACGCATAGAGGATGACGAGAGCACCGGCGAATGCCTTGATGCGCGGCGAGGCCTCGACGATCGAGTGTGCGGTGGATCTGGCGACGGCAGCGGTCATCGTTGCTTCACCTTGTTGAGCGCTTTGACGTAGATGTTGGCGGCACCGAACACGGTCACGAACAGGATAATGGCAAGCGCCGAGGAATAGCCGGTGCGCCACTTCTCGAACGCCGCGCGCTTCAGCGTGATGGACACGAGCTCGGTGGTCGACCCCGGTCCTCCCGACGTCAGGAGATTGACCATGTCGAACATCTTGAAGTTCTCGATCGCGCGAAACAGCACCGCCAGCATCAGGAACGGCACCGTCATCGGCAACGTGATCGACCAGAACTGCCGCCAGGCCGAGGCACGATCGACCTCAGCCGCCTCATAGATATAATCGGGGATCGAGCGTAGCCCGGCGAGACAGATCAACATCACATAGGGCGCCCACATCCAGGTGTCGACGAGCACGATGGTCCATGGCGCCAGCGCGACCTGCCCTGTCATGCTGAACGAGCTCGGCGGCACGCCAGTGAACAAGCTGATCAGATGGTTGAACGGTCCGATCTGCGGCTGCAGCAGCAGCGTCCAGAAATTGCCGACAACTGCCGGGGACAGCATCATCGGCAGGAGGATGATCGTGGTCCAGAAGCTGTGGCCGCGGAATTGGCGGTTGATCAGGAGCGCGAGCCCAAAGCCGACCACCACCTGCAGGGCAACCGAGCAGATCACGAATTGCGCCGTGGTCTGGAGCCGGAACCAGACGTCCTCGTCGTTGAGGATGTCGCTGAAATTGTCGAGCCCAACAAACCGCAGCGGCAGATAGGACATGCTGAGGTTGAGGCTGGTGAAGGAGAGCCGGATCATCCAGACCAGCGGGAAGATGTTGATCGCGAGCAGCAGCGCAATCGTCGGCGCGACGAACAGCCACGCAATGGTCCGGTCGGACAGACCGTGGGCGCGGCGCGCGGCGCGGGATTTGGCGGACTCGCTCACGCCCGCGATCGTAGCATGATCGGGTTGCAGGATCGTCGTCATGTTGTCCATCGGCTGGGCTGTTTCGGCTTCCCCGAGGCTGACCTCGGGGAAGCCAGTTCAGTTGGATCGCGGAGTTCAGGCTATCGCGAGGCGACTTCCTTGCCCTGCTCCTTGAACACCTTGGTCCAGTCCTTGACCAGGAGATCGAGCGCCTGCTGCGCCGTACCCTTGTCGGCGACGACGTAGTCGTGCACCCGCTTCTGCATGTCGAGCAGCAGTTGGGCGTAGGACGGCTCGGCCCAGAAGTCCTTGACGATGCCCATCGACTCCAGGAATTGCGGCGCGAACGCCGCGCTCTTCGGGAAGTCCGGCGCATCGACCACCGCCTTGAGCGCCGAGTAGCCGCCGATCTGCCACCATTTCTGCTGCACGGCGGGCTGCGCGAACCACTTGATATAGGCGAGCGCGTCGTCCTTGCGGTCGGAAGTCGCAACCACCGAGATGCCCTGTCCGCCGAGTTGGGTGAAGTGCCCCTTCGGGCCGGCCGGATTGACGAAGAAGCCGATCTTGTCGCCGCCGACATTCGGATCCTTGTAGAGGCCGGGGAAGAAGGCGAACCAGTTCATCTGCATCGCCACCTGGCCCGACTTGAAGGCATCGAGCCCTTCCTGCATGTAGGCGTTCGTCATGCCGGGCGCGGTGCAGCACTTGTACAGCTCCTTGTAGAATTCGAGCCCCTTGGCGGCATCGGCCGAATTGACGATGCCCTGCATCTGGTACGGCTTCTTCGGATTGTCGTAGCTGAAGCCGTAGTTGTAGAGCACGTTGGTCACGCCCATCGTGATGCCTTCGGAACCGCGCTCGGTGAAGATGTAGGCGCCATAGACCTTCTTGCCGTCGATCTCGCGGCCCTGGAAGAACTCCGCGATCTGCTTCAACTCGTCATAGGTTTTCGGCGGCGCCAGATCGCGGCCGTACTTGGCCTTGAACGCCGACTGGATGTCCGGTCGCGAGAACCAGTCCTTGCGGTAGGTCCAGCCCACGGCATCAGCCATCGCCGGCAGCGCCCAGTAGTTCGCCGAATTCTTCGGCCACTGCGAATAACCCACGACCGTCGCCGGGACGAAATCGTCCATCGAGATGTGCTCTTTGTCGAAGAACTCGTTGAGCTTGACGTACCACTTGTTCTCGGCGGCTCCGCCGATCCACTGGCTATCGCCGATGATCAGGTCGCAGAGTTTGCCGTGGGAATTGAGCTCGTTGAGGAAGCGATCCGCATAGCTCGTCCAGGGGACGAACTCGTATTTCATCTCGATGCCGGATTGCTTGGTGAAATCCTTGCCCAGCTCGACCAGCGCGTTGGCCGGATCCCATGCCGCCCAGCACAGCGTGAGCTGCTTGCCCTGAGCCGCAGCTTCGCCTCCGCCAAATATCCCCAGCAGCGCCGCCCCGAGAACCGTGGTGGCCACTGAGCTTTTCAGCCGATTGAATGTCCGCATATCCGTTTCCTCTCTCGTTGAAGCATCCAACCCGCTCAACGCGCCCCGCCGGAGCGACGCCGAGACCTTGAAACCGAGTTTGAGGAGCGATGAGTGAAGGACGAGACGGACCGCTGCCGGAGACGGCTCCGGAATGGCTTGGGCTCCTCCTACACATCGGCTCGATGCACGATGTTTAGCTTTTTTGTATTACTAAACGTAGTACTAAATTTTTGAGGCCGTCAAGCCGGTTCTCGCGCTCTTGGCGAAATATTTGCGACGCTCGCACGCACGAGCGGGGATGTTCGCGGTGCAGCAAAATGTCCGACTGTTGTAGCTAGTTTGGCGGCCCACGATTACCGATCTGGTCCGGCGGACACAATACGGCCCATCCCGACAGCAGGAGAGCCGGAAGGTTAGCCATAACCGGCATGTTTAGTAAGCTAATTTACTGAACGTTCGACAAAGCGATTGATAGCGAGCAGCCTCATCGGCCGAAATCTGCCATTGCCGCGGACCGCACCAGTTTCGCGCCAGCAACGACCTCGCCAAAGCGCAACGAACGCGATCGAACTCAAGCGCCGGCGCAGAAAAATCAACGAAGCTGACCGATGTTCTGCGGCTCATAACGGTCTGATTGCAGGTTCGCATAAGGCTGGCACGACCCGCGACTTGGTAGAGCCACTTGCATCCTATTTGCACTCCAACCCAGCCGAATTCGCTTCGTCTGGTGCATGCGCCTTTCACCGTCGTTCTTGTCTGCTCCCACGCGCGCCGTTGCCGTGTCCGGCTTCCTCGCGCGCTGATGTTTAACCGAGCTGCTTTGACGCATCGCGGAGCACGCTTGATCCCTTCTTCGCGCCTCGCGGCCAATTGACGTTCAGTCGGCGTTCATGGTTCGCAGCACAAACTCGAGTGTCAGCAATTCGGGAAGAAATGTCTGGAAAGTGTATGTGAGTTACTCTGCTCGGTGCGTGCCTCGGGCTAAGCGTTGTCGCACCGACAGGCCGCCCCGCTTGGACCGACGCCGATGTCCGTTGAGGGGCTGTTGCTACTTGCTCAAAGGCGTCCTTGATGTGCTGCTGCTCGATTACTTCAAGCGTTGCGAATTCGTGTGATGCCACGGCAAGGCAACCCGCTCAATCGCTTCAATCACCGCAATCAATGCGACGCCGAGCACCGCAAGAATGACAATCGCAGCAAAGACACGCGGCGTGTCGAACGTACCCTGCGCGGTCAGAATGACATAGCCGAGGCCGCGCTGGGACGAGACGAATTCGCCGACAATGGCGCCAACCAGAGCCAGCGACATCGCCACCTTCAGTCCGGCAAACAGATGCGGCAGCGCGCAATAGAGCTTGATGCGCAGCAGCACCTTCAGACGCGACCCACGCAAGGTCTTCGCCAGGTCGATCGTATCCGGCGACACCGATTGCAGACCAAGCGCGGTGTCGATCACCACGGCAAAGACTGCGATCAGAAAGGCAATGGCGATCTTGGGCTCCGCGCCTGTCCCGAACCAGATCAGAAAGAGCGGCGCCAGCGCCACCTTCGGCACGCTATTGAGCGCGACGAAGAGCGGGAACAGCAGACGATCCAGGATCTTCCACTCCACGATCGCAACCGCAAACAAGACGCCGAACACGACGGCGACGGCAAAACCGGCGAGCGTGATGCCCAGGGTATAGGCCGTCTGCACGGCGAACCAGCCCGGAGAGGCTGCAAGCTCCTCGATGATCAGCGACGGCGCCGGCAGCAGAATGGACCGCACGCCAAGCGCGCGCACGCCGATCTCCCACACCAAAAGGAAGATCGCAACCCCCAGTAGCGGCACGGCGGCTCGACGCGCGGCTTTCATCAAGCTCCTAGCCATGGATCAGGCCCATTTGCTCGAACAGAGCTCGGATACGGCTGGTATAGGCACCGAATTCCGGCGTTTCGCGCATCGCCAGTTTCCGCTCGGCCGGCAGGTCGATGGCGATGTCCGCGACCACGCGCCCCGGCCGTGGCGTAAAGACCACCACGCGGGTCGACAGGAACACCGCCTCGGTGATGCTGTGAGTCACGAAGACGACGGTCATCCGATGCTTGGTCCAGAGCCGATGCAGGTCGACATTGATCTGATCGCGCGTCAGCGCATCGAGCGCCCCGAACGGCTCGTCCATCAGCAGCAAACGCGGGTCGAGCAGCAGCGAGCGGCAGATCGCGACGCGCTGCCGCATGCCGCCGGACAACGCCCGAGGATAGGCGCGTGCGAATCCGTCGAGCCCCACCATCTGCAGCAATTGCCGTGCGCGCTCCTCGTATTTCTTCTTGCCGTAACCGCCGAAATCTGCCGGCAACAGGACGTTCTCCAGAACGTCGAACCATTCCAGCAAGGCATCCCGCTGGAACGCCATGCCGAGACGCTCCGGAGGACCGTCGATGGGTGCGCCATCCAGTTGCAGGCGTCCGCCGGTCGGCGCCTCAAGTCCGGCAAGACAGCGCAAGAACGTGCTCTTGCCGCAGCCGCTCGGCCCCACCAGGCTGATGAATTCGCCCTCTGCGATATCAAGCGAAACGCCTTGCAACGCAGTGACGCCGTCGGCGTCACCGTATCTTTTCACGACATCGGACGCTGCGATCATGGGGTCAACAGGATCGTGAGGGTCAGTTCTTGCCGCTGGCCACGTCCGCAACGACGCGCTCGTCGATCAGTTCATTGGTGAAGACTGCATCCGCATCGAGGCCCTTCTCGATGAGCCCGCCTTCGGCCAGCACCGCAACCGCCCGCTTCCAGTCCGCCGCAGCCATCGTGCCGAACGGCAGGTTCCGGGTTGCATCGGTGTACGCATAATCCTTCAGCGTATCGATCTGCTGCCTCAAGACGGCCGGATTGAGCTTGGCCTGCGGTCGTGCTGCGACGATCGCCTTCACGGCTTCGTCCTGATTGCCGGCAAAGATATAGGCCCAACATCCCGCGACCACACTCGCAAAACGCTTCAGCGCCTCGCGCTTCGAGGCGATCGACTTCTCGGTCGCCAGCAAGCCGAAGCTCGGGAATTCCAGCCCCTGATCGGCGAAGCGGATGGCGTTCGAGGGACGCTGGCTTGCGACGACGGCCAGAAAGAATGGTCCGGACGAGAATGCCGCGTCGGACCGGCCAGCCATGTAGAGGCCGGCTTTGCCTGCCGCGTCGACGCTGACGAGGTCGACGTCATTGCGAGTCAGCTTTCCGGCGGCGAGAAACTGGTCGATGAACGGCGCCTCGAGCGAACCGGCGGTGAAGGCGATCTTCTTGCCTTTCAAATCGGCGGGGCTGGCGATGCCGCTGTCCTTCGGAACCAACAGACCGATGTCGTTCTGCTTGATGAAGCCGGCAATCGCTTTCACCGGCAACCCCTTGGAGCGCGCGATCACCATCGGAGCCAACGACGCGTAGCCGACATCGTATTCACCATTACCGACGATCTGCACGGTGGCGACGGACCCGGTTCCGTCATCCAGCACGACATCAAGGTTGTATTTCGCGAACAATCCCTTTTGCGCCGCCAGATGAAACGGTGCCTGCGACCCCCAGGGCGTCCAGTCGAGTCGTACCGTCAGGCGGTCGGCCGCCGATGCGCTACAATTAATCAGTACACATGCAATAAGCGCTGTAACCGCAGTTAACTCTCGAAATCCCATCATGTGCACACCTCCCATATCTGCTCGGCGGTACCGCATTCCTTCAAAAGACTAACACGGCGCCTTGCCCGCGCAAGATATGATTATGTACTGATTAATTTGCCCATTGCCCAACAAGGAGGCTCGGGGGCGCGCGGCGCAGGCAACGACAGTTCAGAACGCGTCAGCCTGCGTGCTCGGTTCGGCAGTGCGGAAGGCGTCAAGTGCCATGCAGCGATCGGTGATCGCCAGCAGGATCGGATACGCGTCAACCGGACAATTGAAGCGCCGCGCGTTGAAGATCTGAGGGACGAGACATATGTCGGCCATCGTTACGGAATCGCCGTAGCAAAACCGGCCAAACAGGCGCTCGCGCCGCAGATAGTCTTCGAGTCCGGACAGCCCTTCCGCGATCCAGTGCCGATACCAGGCATTGGTGGCCGCCTCGTCCGCCTTGAACTGCGCCTTGAGATGCTTCAGCACGCGCACATTGTTCAGCGGATGAATTTCGCAACCGATGATCTGCGACACCGCCCTGACGTAGATCCGCCCGAGCGGATCCTTCGGCATCAGCGGAGGATCGGGATAGACTTCATCCAGATACTCGATCACGGCCATCGACTGGATGAGGCATCGGCCGCCTTCCACCAGAAGCGGCACCAGCCCTTGCGGATTGATATCGCAATAGGACGGGGTCCGATGCTCCATCTTCGGCAGACTGATATAGCGCGGCTCGTAGTCGAGCCGCTTGTGGGCCAGCGCGATCCGGAGACGGAACGAGGTCGAAGACCGAAAGAATGTGTAGAGTTGCCGCGACACGTCAGATCACTCTGCGGCGGCCTTCTGCAGGATGTCATCCGGCGTGGAGGATACGACCTCGACATATTTCGGGATGAACTTGCCGCCCTCGATATACTTGATGAAGGCCGGTTTGATTTCATTGGCGAGGATCTTGCGGATCCTGGCATGCTCCTCGATATCGCTCCATTCGGCGATCAGGAAGAACCGCTGCGGGTCCTCGGTATCGCGGCACAGCACGCCATCCTTCACCTGCGCCGATGATTTGTGCATCGGATTGCCTTCCGAATAGTCAAATTCCTCGAACAGCTTGATGAACTCTTCCTCATGCCCCGGCATGACGCGGAAGTCGTAGATGTGCAGATAATTGCCCTTGGTGGCGAGCGGCTCTTGCGCCATGAAAGTCTCCCGTTCCTGAACATATATGATGGTACACTGACTATCTTGGTTTCGCAACAGGCGCGATATCGCGCCGCTTTTGTGCGCAGCAGCGCTCTTCTTTTCGTCCGCAACAGCGCTCTTCACGGAGTTGCGAGCCTTAGAAATGATGTTATACTGATTATAAATTCCAGTGCGAGAGACGCCACAAATGGCATGGACGAGAGCGGCTTCGCTGAACGAGGTGCCCGAGGGCAAGGCCCTCGGCGTCGAAGTCGGCGGCATTCATATCGCGCTCTACAATCTCGACGGCAAAATCTACGCAACGCATGGCATCTGCACGCACGCGCTCGCGCTGCTGGCCGAAGGCTGGATCGAAGACGGCAAGGTGGAATGTCCGCTGCACCAGGGGCAGTTCGACATCCGCAGCGGAAAGGCCCTTTGCGCGCCGGTGACCGAGGATTTGCGGACCTATGCTGTTCGCGTCGAAGGCGATGACATTCTCATCGATCCCGACCAGCCGGCCACCGAATCCGCCTTCGAGAGCAAGCTCGCTGCCGGTGCGCCCGCGAAAGATACGACGGGTGTCGTGATCGTCGGCGCAGGTCAGGCGGCCGCGGCTGCAATCCGGGCCATGCGCACCGGCGGCTTCGATGGCAGCATCGATCTGGTAGGCGCAGAACCTCATCTTCCCTATGAGCGACCGCCGCTGTCCAAGGAATTCCTGCTGGGTACGGCCGAATTTTCATCCAGCGTTCGTTTGAGCGAGGCAGACGCGATTCAGCTCGGCGTGCGCCTGCATCTTGGCGTTGCCGCGACGACGATCGATGCCACGCAGCGCCGGATCACTCTCGCGAACGGCGAGGTTCTGGCTTACGATTCGCTCCTGCTTGCCACCGGCGGAACGCCACGGCGGCTGAGCATTCCCGGGGCGGATTTCCCGGGCGTTCACTATCTGCGCACGATCGAGGATTCCGCCGCGATCGGCGCAGCCCTTGACCGCGCGCAGCACGTCGCTGTGGTCGGCGGTGGGTTCATCGGTCTAGAACTTGCATCGACCGCAATTTCGCGCGGCGTTGCAGTAACTCTGCTCGAACGCGAACGCGAGATCATGGCGCGGATCATGCCGGCCGCCGTCGGCCGTGCCTTCCGGATCATGGCGGAGCGGCATGGCGTCGATATTCGCCGCAACGCCGGGGTTATCGAAATCACCAGGCGCGGCGAACGCCTCGGCGTCGTGACCAGCGACGACACGATCGAAGTCGACGCGGTTCTGGTCGGTATCGGCATGCAACCGGTGCTCGGCCTTGCGCTGCAGGCCGGCTGCGCCACCACGCCCGCCGGCATCGAAGTGGACGCGCAAGGACGCACCTCCGTGCCGGGCATCTGGGCGGCCGGCGATTGCGCGTTGTACCATGAGCCGATCGCAAGGCGGCGCCTCTCGCTCGAAAGTTGGCAGAACGCCGAGGAGCAAGGTGGCGCAGCCGGCCGCTCGATCGCCGGAAACAGCGCACCAGTGGCGCAAAAGCGCCCCTGGTTCTGGACCGACCAGTTCGGCTGCAATGTGCAGATGCTCGGAATTGTCGGCGCTGACGATCATGTCGCGCTCGTAGCCGCGAACGAAGCGGCCCCGGGCGCGATCTATCGCATGTTCGACAAAGCGACCGGACGGCTCACCGGCATCGTCGCGTTCTCGCACCCGCAGGCGATCCGCGCCGCGCGCGCCGAACTCGATTCCGCCCCGCCTTTCGATCCCGATATTCATGGCGCCATCATCTCATCCGATGGACAAGAAGGCGCCGATGCCATGGAGGCCAGCCTCATGAACGCCACCCCGGGACTGTCGCTCACCAAACGCTATATCTGGCCGGCCGATGGCCTCACCCGCATTCCGGATTGGGTCTATACCGACCAGGCGATCTACGAGCGCGAGGTCGAGAAGATCTTCCACGGCCGCACCTGGAATTATGTCGCGCTCGAATCCGAAATCCCCAATTCCGGCGACTTCATCCGCTCGCATGTCGGACCGACACCGGTCGTCGTCTCTCGCGCGGAAGACGGCTCGATCCATGTGTTCGAGAACCGCTGCGCGCATCGCGCCGCCGAGTTCTGCCGAGAGCTTTCCGGCAACGCAAAGGAATTCGTCTGTCCCTATCATCAATGGTCGTACGATCTGAAAGGAAATCTGGCCGGCGTTCCCTTTCGTCGCGGCGTCGGCGGCAAGGGTGGCATGCCGCCAGATTTCAGGAATGCGGATCATGGCTTGCGCCGCCTGAAAGTGACGACGCATCGCGGCGTGGTGTTCGCCTCCTATTGCGACGACATGGAGCCGCTGGCCGAATATTTCACGCCGGAGATCATGCGCGAATTCGAGGCGACCTTCGATGGCCGCAAGCTCAAGGTGCTCGGCTATTACCGCCACTCACTGCCCGGTAATTGGAAGCTCTATCATGAGAATTTGAAAGACCCCTATCACGCCACCCTGCTGCACACTTTCCTGGTCACGTTCGGCCTTCTGGTCGCGGGCAACAAGTCGCTGATGCTCGCCGATCCGAGCGGGCGTCATGGCGTGATGGCTTCGGCGAAATCCGACGGGAAAGCAGTGTCCAGCGACGCGAAGAAGGAAATGCGCGCCTACAAGGAAGGCATGACGCTGGCCGAGCCGCGCTTCATGGATTTCGTGGACGAGTTCGACAGCCCCTGGTCGGTGACAATGGCGACGATCTGGCCAAACCTGATCGTGCAGCGCGAGATGAACACACTGGGCGTACGCCAGATCGTGCCGACGGGACCGCATGAATTCATCATGAAGTGGACTATGTTCGGTTTTGAGGGCGACAGCGAGGAGATGACACGGCATCGCCTCCGGCAAGGCAATCTGATGGGGCCGGCCGGCTTCCTCGGGCTTGAAGACAACGAGGCGATCAAGTTCGTGCAGGACGGCATGCAGCGCGTGCCGAACGGCGAGCATCTGGTGAAACTCGATCCGGCAGTCGAAGCCGGCACCGCCGACAACCTGATCTCTGAAGCAGCGATCCGCGCCATGTACAAGCACTGGCGCGCCGAGATGGGACTGTGAGTCATGGATATGGCCCTTAAGCGCAACCTCTCATCCGACTCGCTCATGGATCCGCGCCTCGAGGCACTCCTGCTGCGGCACGAGATCGAGACCTTCAACGTGCGCTATGCGAACGCGCTCGACGAGCAGCGTCTCGCCGACTGGACCGAGATGTTCGCGGAGGACGCGACCTACGTCGTCCTGTCGCGCGAGAACCATGACCGCAACATGCCGGTTGGGCTGATCTATTGCGAAGGCAAAGGCATGATCCGCGACCGCGCCTTCGCTCTCAGCGAGACCGCGATGTTCGCGCCGCGTTATCTGCGGCACATCATCGGTAATCTCGACGTGCCGGGCGAAGAGCGCGACGGCACGATCAAGGCACGCGCCAACTACGTCGTGCTGCAGGTGCTGTTCGATCGGCCGGACGCTACATTGCATCAGGTTGGCGTGTATTTCGACGTGTTCCGCCGCGAGAACGGCGTGCTCAAATTGGCCAGCAGGCGCTGTGTCTATGACAACCTGCTGGTGCCGAATGCGCTTTGTCTGCCGGTGTGACCGCATATGACCTGCCGCGACGAACCGGCAGACAAGGCGCGCGGCCGGCGAACGATCTCAGCTTGGCTGAAAGACCGTGCGGCCGAGATGGTTGTTCGCATCAACCAGCCGCAGCAGCGCCGCCATCAGGGCCGCGCGCTCCTTGGGAGGCAAAGGCTCGAGCAGCCGCGCCTGCGCGCGCTGCATCGCCTTGAACATTTCCCGGGTGACCTTCTCCCCGGCCGGAGTGAGGCGCGCGAGCACGGCGCGCCGATCCTTCTCGCCCTTACGGCGCGTCAGCAAGCCGCGCTGCTCCAGACGACGCAGCACGTCGGCGACATTGGTGCGGTCGATGCCGACCTCCCGCCCGAGCGTGTGCTGATCGGTGTCGGGATTGAGGCTGAGCGTGGTCAGCAGCGCATATTGCACCGGCGTGATGTCGAAGCCTGCGCATTCCTCGAAGAACAGGGCGTAGTTGATCTGGTGCAGCCGCCGGATCAGAAAGCCGGGGCGGGCCCACAACGGCATGCTGGCATAAAGCGAGGTGTGCTCCGCCTTGTTTCCGGCGGGCTGGCTTTTCGGTTTTCGGGCCGGCTTGGATTTCCCGACTCTTTTGGGCTTTGCCAATTTCAACAATCTCCCTGCGACGGCTTCCGGCTGTTCTCTACCACCCCCAGCGTCCACTCGCATCTCCTTCGTCCCGGTTATTCATGACATGCCGCCTCACCGCGGCCTGGGGCTTAAGCATCGGCCGCCAGGAAAATAAGCAGTACGCTGTCTAATATAGGGAGGCCGCGGTGATCCGCAATCGAATGATACTTTCGCCCTTCGGCTTTAGTTTGCAGATGCAGCGCTCGGGAAACGTCCCTGATCTTATCGAAACCAAGTATTTCGATGGCATTATGCGTCCGCCCCTCATGACGCAAACGGGGCATTCCATACCCTCAACCACCACGGTCCTTCAGTTGGTGCAACTTTTGCATCTTCAAAAATAGGATATATGCTGACTAATATGCACCACACATGGCCATAGATGGCGTAACCGACATGGTTCTTGGCGAACGGGATGTAATCCACCGGCGCGATATCCGCAGCCGCCCCGCACTCGCAAGCGACGGCATTTCTCAAGCGAAGAAAGGATGGGGACTATGAATCGCCGCAAACTGCTCTTGGGCCTGGCGGGCGGGACCGCCGGCGCCGCACTCGCTGCACCGGCCATCGCCCAAACTCAACCGGCGGTCCGCTGGCGGATGGCCACCGGCTGGCCGAAGAGCCTCGATACGATTCACGGCTCGGCCGAAGACCTCTGCCGCCGCGTCAACCAGCTCACCGAAGGCCGTTTCGAGATCCGCTGCTTCGCCGGCGGCGAAGTCGTCCCGGCGCTGCAGGTGCTCGACGCCGTGCAGAACGGCACCATCGAATGCGGGCATATTCTGTCCGCCAATTACATCGGCAAGAGCCCGACCTACGCGTTCGATGCCGGTTTGCCGTTCGGCCTGAATGCGCGGCAGCAGGCCGCCTGGCTGTACGAGGGCGGCGGCCTGCCGCTTGTTCGCGCCTTCTACAAGAAATCGAACGTCATCCCCTTCCCCGTCGGCAACGTCGGCACGCAGATGGGCGGCTTCTACCGGAAGGAGATCAACACCGTGCAGGATTTGCAGGGCCTGAAGATCCGCATCGGCGGACTTGGCGGCACCATCCTGCGCAAGCTCGGCGCCGTACCGCAGCAGCTGCCGCCGTCCGATATCTATTCTGCCCTGGAGCGCGGCACCATCGACGCGTCGGAATGGATCGGCCCATACGACGACGCCAAGCTCGGCCTGAACAAAGTCGCCAAGTTCTACTACGCCCCCGGATGGTGGGAAGGCAGCGCCGGCATCACCGCGCCGGTCAGCCTGCCCGCCTGGGAAGCCCTCCCCGAGCCGTTCAAGGTCGCGTTCGAGACCGCGTGCAATGAGCAGATGATGTTCATGATCGCAAAGTATGACGCCCGCAATCCGGATGCGTTGCGGCGGATGATCGGGGAAGGCACGCAACTGCGGCTGTTCCCGCGCGCGGTTCTGGACGCGTGCTACAAGGCGAGCTTCGAGACGTTCGAAGAGATTGCCGCCAAGGACGCAGACTTCAAGACCATCTACGACCCCTGGAAGCGCTTTCTCGAAAGCTCCAATCCGTGGTTCCGGGTCGCAGAGCAGAGCCTCGACGCCTACCGCTTCACGCACGACATCCCGACGGCATCGCAATGATGCTGCACGCCCGGTGGCTACTGACGCTGCCGGGCGACGACCTTTGAGGTTCGCGGGAAGTCGGCGCGCTCACGGCGCCAGTGTAGGAGAGATCGATGCATGCCTTGCTCGCCTTTAGCCGGAAGATCGACGCCGCCAGCGCCGCATTCGGACGCATCGCGGACTGGATGGTCGGTCTGTCATGCGCTATCAGCGCCGCGAATGCCATCATTCGCTACGGCTTCAGCTACAGCTCGAATGCATGGCTGGAAGCGCAATGGTACATGCTCGCAGGTATCGTCATGCTCGGGGCGAGCCACACGCTGTTTCGCAACGAGCATGTCCGCGTCGACCTGCTCTATGGCAATTTCGGTCCGCGAACCCGGCTATATGTGGACGTTTTCGGCATCATCTTCTTCCTGCTTCCGGCGACAATCCTGCTGACATGGATGACATGGCCGTTCTTCGTCACGAGCTGGGTGACCGAGGAAGGCTCGTCCAACGCGGGCGGACTGATGCGCTGGCCGGTGAAGCTGATCCTTCCGGTCGGCTTCCTACTGCTCACCCTTCAGGGCATGTCCGAGCTGGTCAAACGCATCGCGCTGTTGCGCGGCGTGGCGCCGGAGGCCGAGGTCATGACCGAATATCACCGTATGGAACAATGACCGCTTCCGCCGCACACATCCGATCCTCGAAAGAACTGTCCCGATGCTGACGGTGGCCCATATGCCGCCGCTAATGTTCGGCGGCCTTGTTCTGTTCCTGCTGATCGGCTTTCCGGTCGCCTTCTCGCTTGCGGCCGTTGGCCTGTTTTTTGGTTTCCTGTCGGTCGGATTGGGCTTTTTTTCCGAGGCCTATCTCGGAAACCTGCCGCTGCGCATCTTCGGCATCCTGTCCAACGATCTGCTGCTGGCTATTCCCTTCTTCACGCTGATGGGCGCGATTCTCGAACGCAGCGGCCTTGCCGAAGACCTTCTGGAGGGCACCGGCCAGTTGTTCGGCGGCGTGCCCGGCGGGCTCGCTTATGCGGTCATCGTCGTCGGCGCCATCCTCGGTGCAATCACCGGAACCGTCGCCGCCTCGGTGATCGCCATGGGTATGATTTCGCTGCCGATCATGATCCGCTACGGCTACGACATGCGCATCGCGACCGGCGTGATCGCAGCCTCCGGAACGATCACGCAAGTCATACCGCCGTCGCTCGTGCTCATCGTACTCGCTGACCAGCTCGGCCGATCCGTTGGCGACATGTATGCCGGCGCGATCGGGCCTTCGATCCTTCAGGTGCTGCTGTTCCTGGCCTTCATCGCCGCTATTTCGATCATTTCGCCGCAGCGCGTCCCGCCCTTGCCCAAAGAGGCGCGCGCGCAGCGTGGATGGGTGCTGGTGCAACGCGTCTTGTGGGGCATGGTGCCGTCGATCGTCCTGATTTTCGTGGTGCTTGGCACTATTTTCATGGGCCTCGCGACGCCGACAGAAGCCGGCGCCATGGGCGCGGTCGGCGCGATCATTCTCGCCGCCTTGAACCGTCGACTAAGCTGGCCGCTGGTCAATCAGGCGATGCAGAACACCATGCGCATCACATCCATGGTGATCTTCATTCTGATTGGATCCACGGTGTTCAGCCTGGTCTTCCAGGGCGTCGACGGCTCGCGCTGGATTGAACACCTCCTGAGCCATGTGCCGGGCGGACAAGTCGGCTTTCTGATTTTCGTCAACATCTTCGTATTCTTCCTCGCCTTCTTCCTCGACTTTTTCGAGATCGCTTTCATCATCATTCCGCTGCTGGTGCCCGTCGCAGACAAGCTCGGCATCGACCTCGTCTGGTTCGGAGTACTGCTCTGCGTCAACATGCAGACGAGCTTCATGCACCCTCCCTTCGGGTTTGCACTGTTCTACCTGCGCGGCATCGCTCCGAAGGAGGTGCTGTCCCGTGACATTTACCTCGGAGCGCTGCCGTGGGTCGGATTGCAACTCGTACTGGTGGCGATCGTGATCTTCTGGCCTGCGAGCGTCACCTATTGGATCGACAAGCGATCGAACGTCGATCCGGCTGCGATCCGCATCGAGCTGCCGAAAACCGACAGCGGTGACGGCGACATGTCGACAGTAAACTTCAAATAGGAGTGGCTGCGCTCTTCTCCCGCATGGCGGCCGCTTGACAGCATGGGTGATATCGTCAGTATACCTCTCATTTAGGACCACTGACTTCAACGGCACATGCAGATCGATCTCCGCACCGGAAAGCACAGCATCGAGGACGCGATCTCCGACACGATCAAGCGCTGCCAGCAGAGCCAGCCGACACTCAACGCCTTTGTCCGGATCGACCGCGACGGCGCGCTTGCCGCAGCGCGCACCGTCGATGCGAGCGGGGCAGCCGCCGGACCGCTCGCCGGTGTTCCGGTCAGCGTCAAGGACATCCTGAATGTCTGCGGCCTGCCGACGAACTGGGGTTCGCGGCTGATGCAGGACGCCGCTCCCGCCGCGGCGGATACGATCGCGGTCGCGCGGCTGCGCAAGGCCGGAGCAATCATCATCGGCAAGAGCACGACCACCGAATTCGCCCATACCATGATGGGCTCCTCGCCCCTGACCGGACTCACCATCAATCCCTGGAATCCGGCGGCGACGTGCGGCGGATCGAGCTGCGGCGGCGGGGTGTCCGTCGCCGCGGGCCTGGTACGCCTTGCGCTCACCACGGACGCGGGCGCATCGACGCGGCTGCCGGCCGCCTGCACAGGCGTGCTCGGACTGAAACCCACGCTCGGCCGTATCCCGCACGATCTCGTGCCGGAAGGGTTTGCCAACTTCATCCATCTCGGCATGATCACGCGCAGTGTCGCGGATATGGCGCTCGCGCTCGAAACCATGGCCGGCCCGGCGCCGAGCGATCCGCATTCGCTCGGCCTGCCGCGGTTCGACGCATCACAGATCAGCACGCAGGCAGAAAACCTCACCGGCAAGCGCATCGGCCTCATCATGCAGGTCGGTAACGCGCGCGTTAGCCGCGGGATGACCGAGACGATTCGGCGTGTTGCGAAGACGTTGGAGGGGTACGGCGCCTCCGTTACGGATATCGAATGGGCGATGGACAATCCGGAACCGACCTGGCGCATCCTTCAGCAGTCGAACTGGGCGGCGCGGCTCGGCAAGATTATCGACGAGGTCGAGAACAAGATCGAGACGAGCTTGACCGAAGGCGTGCGCGTCGGTCTTTCCTATTCCGGACAGGACCTTCAGGGTGCACTCAACAAGCGTACCGCGCTGTTCCGGCATGTGCAAAAGCTGTTTGACGGGTTTGACTTCTTGCTGACGCCGGCAATGAGCCGGGAGCCGCTGGATGCGCTGCACAAGCCGCTCGATCCGATCAGCATCGACGGGGAGGTGGTCGGCGACATGCGACGCGAATGGACGCCGTATCTCAGTCTGTTCGATCTGACCGGGCATCCCGCGATCAGCGTGCCTGCCGGCCTCTCGGACAGCGGTGTTCCGCTGGCGTTCCAGCTCATCGCCCCTTGGTATGAGGAGGCCAGACTGCTCGGAGCCGTCGCATTCCATGAGCAGCACCACCCCTGGCAACTTCTCGACGCGCAGTGATGAGGTAAGGTGTCGGACCGAGCGCAGGGAGCATGACGCAGATGGCACACGACAACGACGGCGAAGGCATCGGCGCCCGGGCGCCCCGGAAAGAAGATGCCCGGCATCTACACGGCCGCGGCCAATTCACCGCCGACATTCGCATCCCGGGGATGCGCGAAGTCGCGTTCCTGCGCAGCCCCGTGGCGCACGCGCTCATCATGCGACAGAGCAAGCCGCAAGGCTCCGAGGATTGTGTCTTCTTTCACAGCGATCTCGCCGGAGTCGCGCCGATCACCACCCGCTCCTCCATTCCCGGCTACAAGGTCTCCGACTATCCCGCGCTGGCAAACGGACGCGTGCGCTTTGTCGGCGAGATCGTGGCGATGTGCGTCGCCGACAACCGGGCGGCGGCGGAAGATCTCTGCGAGCTCGTCGATGTCGATTACGATGCAATCCCTGTGATTGCATCGAGCACCGCCGGCCGCCAACGCGAGGCGACGCTGCTGCATCGCGAATGGGGCGATAATCTCTTCCTCGAAACCAACTTCGATCGCGGCATGGATGGGATCGCCCAAACGGCGCCAATTAGCGTCGAGCTGGAACTGTCGACCGCCCGGCAAGTCATGCATCCGATGGAAGGCAAGGGCCTTGTTGCGTGGTGGGACCATCGCGCTGGGCAGCTTGTCGTGCATACCTCCACGCAGGTGCCGCATCTGATCCGCATCGGTCTGGCCGAATGTCTCGGCATTCCGCAGGCGATCGTGCGCGTGGCGCCGCCCGATGTCGGTGGCGGCTTCGGCTACAAATGCATGCTGATGCCGGAGGAGATCGCGGTGGCCTGGCTGGCGCTGACGCAGAAGCAGCCGTTCCGCTGGATCGAGGACCGCCGCGAGCATCTGACCGCCGGCGCCAATGCGCGCCAGCACGAATACAAGTTGAAAGCCTATGCCGACGCACGCGGACGCCTGCTTGGTCTCGACGCCGAAGTATCGGTCGATTGCGGCGCCTACTCGGTCTGGCCGTTCTCGGCCTGTCTCGAAGCCGCGCAGGCCGGCGGAAACCTTCCGGGCCCCTACGACCTCAAATCCTATCGCTGCAAGACCTATTCGGTCGCAACCAACAAGCCGCCCTTCGCTCCATACCGAGGCGTGGCGCGACCGGGCGTCTGTTTCGCGATCGAACTGACCATCGATGCCATCGCGAAGGCGGTGGGACGCGAGGCGTGGGAAGTGCGCATGGAAAATCTCGTCGCGGCCGCGGCGATGCCCTACACCAACATCACCAACAAGCATTACGACAGCGGCGACTACCCGGCTTCGCTTCTGGAAGTAAAGCGCATGATCGATTTCGACGCGCGGCGCAAGCTGCCTGCACGCGACGACAAAGGCCGTTATCTCGGGATCGGCTTTGCGACCTATACAGAACAATCTGCGCACGGCACCAAGGTGTTTGCCGCCTGGGGGCTCCCGCTGGTGCCGGGCTTCGATCAGGCCCATGTCAAGCTCACGCCCGACGGAGCGCTCGAAGTCAAAGCCGGTATCCACACGATCGGACAAGGGCTCGAGACCACGCTGGCGCAGGTCGCGCATGAAATGACGCGCGTTCCGCTGAAGGATATCCGGGTGACGCTGGGCGACACCGCGACCACGCCCTTCTCCACGGGCGCCTATGCCTCGCGCGGTATCGTGATGACTGGCGGCGCGGTGTCACGCGCGGCGGACATCGTTGCCGGCCGCATCAAAGCCATCGCGGCGCATCTGCTGCAGGTCAAGCCGGACGATATCACTTTCCGCGACGGCCGGATTTTCGGCGGCGCCGCGAATGTCTCCTATGCGGACGTTGGCCGCGCCTGGTACATCCGCCCCGACGAATTGCCTGACGATGTCGACCGCGCCGGCCTGGAAGCGACGGCCGCCTACAAGCCCGAGGTCGACAGCGGCGTCTTCTCCTATGCGAGCCACGCCGCCTATGTCGCCGTGGACGCCAGGACCGGTCTCGTGGAAATCCTTGACTACGCCATTGTCGAGGATTGCGGGCGCATGGTGAACCCGATGATCGTCGAAGGGCAAACCTTCGGCGGGGCAGCGCAGGGTGTGGGCACAGCGCTGTTTGAAGAGAGCCCCTATGACGACAATGGCCAGCCGCTGGCCTCGACCTTGATCGATTACCTGTTGCCGGGGCCGACTGAACTGCCGCGTTTCCGCATCCATCATATGGAAACACTGTCGCCCTATTCCGCACATGGCATCAAGGGCGTCGGCGAAGGCGGCGCGATCGCGCCGTCAGCAGCGATCGTCAACGCCATCAACGATGCGCTTTCGCCGCTGAATGCCGTGCTGCGCGACATCCCGGCGACGCCGGAGCGCATACTTGCCGCCATCGCGAAAGGCGGACGCGCCAACACCAGGGATGCGGCATGAAACCGGCGGTTCTGGATTACGCGCGGGCGCGGACGCTCGACGACGCGCTCGAGTGGCTCGCCGCCGGCGATGGACAGGTCAAGGTGTTCGCCGGCGGCCAGTCGCTTGGGCCCATGCTCAATCTGCGCCTCGCGCGCCCGGCCAAACTCATCGATATCAGACACATCCCGCAATTGCGCGCGATCGAGGCGGACAGCCGCATGTTCTCGCTCGGCGCGACCTGGACGCATGCCGAGATCGAAGACGGCATGCTCGAAGACCCGACGCGCGGGCTTCTGCCTTTCGTCGCCCGCGGCATCGCCTATCGCGCGGTGCGCAATCGCGGCACAGTGGGCGGCAGCCTTTCGCACGCCGATCCAGCAGCGGACTGGGTGTCCACGATGGCCGCGATCGGAGCCATCATCGAAATCCGCAGCGCCATAGCCCCAGCGCGATCCGTCGTAGCGTACGACTTCCTGCGTGGCGCATTCACGCCGCAACTTGCGGCGGAGGACATCCTGTGCGCCGTGCAGATCCCGCGATTCTCCCCCGATATGCGTTGGGGCTATTACAAGGTCTGCCGCAAGACCGGCGAGTTTGCCAAGGCGATCGGCGCATGCGTCGTCGACCCGAGGCTGGATATCTGCCGCGTCGTCGCTGGTGCCCTGAATGGCCGCCCGCTGCTGTTGTCGCGCACGGCCGCAGCGTTACAGCAGGACGGCACGGACAAGGCCACCGCCCTTGTCCGCGACGAGATCGAGGACATGCTCGCTACGCTCGACGTCGCACATCGGCAGCAACTCGCCGTGGCTGTGGAGCGTAGCCTGGCGCAGCTCAACGATCCCTGGAGATCCTGACATGCTAGCGATCGATATCTCGCTTTCGGTGAATGGCCGATCGGTGCGCACCAGCGCGGAGCCGCGCACGCAATTGCTAGAATTGCTGCGCGAAGATCTCAACCTGACCGGCGCGCATGCCGGTTGCGAACAGGGCGTCTGCGGTGCCTGCACAGTGGTTGTCGACGGCAAGCCGCAGCGCTCTTGCATCAGCTATGCCGGAGACGCCGATGGCGCCTCGGTGACGACGATCGAGGGATTCGACAACGATCCGCTCATGGGTGAGCTGCGCGCCGCGTTCACCAGGCATCACGGCCTGCAATGCGGCTTCTGCACGCCCGGCATGCTGATCACGGCACGTGATATCGTGGTTCGCCTTGGCGAGGTTACGCCGGCGCGCATCCGCGAGGAACTGTCGGGCAATCTGTGCCGCTGTACCGGCTATGTCGGCATCGTCGAGGCGATCCTAGAGGTCAGCGCAGGCAAGCAGCCGGCCGCAACTGTCGCTGCCGCCGTAGCCACCGCGGTCCGAACCGCCCCGCCAGCGTCCGAATTCGTGAAGCAGGCTGTTTCACCAGCCAAGAGACCTGCTTCGGCAAGTGTCGCGGCCACGCCGTCACGGCAAGGATGGACCTCGATCCAACAGCGGCTTCAGATCGCCTCGTCACCGGCCGACGTATGGACGACGCTCACTGATCTGAAACAGGTCGCGACCTGCCTGCCCGGCGCGGAAATCACGACCATTGACGGCGACCACATCGAAGGCCGCATGCACATGGCGCTGGGGCCGATGAAAGTTGCGTTCAAGGGCGACGGCAATGTTACCCTGGATGCGACGGCCCGTCAGGGCCGCATGACCGGCCGCGGACGCGACACTGGATCTGGATCGAGCGCCGAGGGCGAAGTCGAATGGCACGTGTTGCCTGGCGACGCCGATCCGGCTGCCGCGAGCACCCTGGCCATCACTTTGTCATGGCGTTTGAGCGGCCGGCTGGCGCAGTTCAATCGCGCCGGTCTGGTGCAGGACGTTGTGCAGCGCCTGACGTCTGACTTCACGGCTAATCTCGAACGTTCGCTGAAGGGCGAAACGGCTTCGTCGGACCTATTCAAGCCAATCAGCTTCTGGTCCCTGGCATGGGCCATCCTGAAGGGCCGCCTGACCGGACGGCGCTGATCATCGCGATCGGGAGATCGACCTTACCTTCACCATCTGCAGTACCAACCTGCAGGAAATCGTCGGTTGACGTAGGAAATCGTTGTCTGTGTAGCGGGCGACGACTCGAAGGACAGGAATTCAACCGCCCCCACAATGGGATTGTCCGCCAGCAACGTTTTACCTGCGCGGCCGTACGGCGAGCCATTGATTGCCACGACCTCAATCGAGAAGCGGCACATGGTTCGGCTCCGTTGCATCTCCGTCATTCGGCACGATGCCGCGCTGGCGCTCACAGATAGGATTTCGGCAACAGCATATGGATGCCCTTGTTGCCGTCGACGAGCTGGGTGACCCGCAGATTTCCGGCAAGCGAGCAGAGCATATAGGCTTGGTTGCGAGACAGGTTGGTGCGCGCGCAGATGTGCTTGACCATCTCGCGCACCGCCTGCTTCGCGGCATCGTCGAGATCCTCATCGAGGCCGATCGACATCAGATGCGTCGAACTCTCGGCAAACGGCCATGACAGCTCCATGTCCTTACGCACCGTCAGGCGGAACGTGCCGGTCACGCCGGTTTCGAGCGCGGTAATGCAGACCTCGCCGTCGCCCTGCACGCCATGTCCGTCGCCGGCGAAGAACAGCGCGCCTTCATTGTAGACCGGCAGATAGAGCGTCGTGCCGGGACGAAGCTCCTTGTTGTCCATGTTGCCACCGAAGCTGCGCGGTACCGGCGAGCCGCAACGGCCCCAGGCCGCCGGCGGCGCGGTGGCAATGATGCCGAAGAACGGGTCGAGCGGGATCTCGAGGCCCCAAGGCATCACGCAGACATTGCGTTCATGATCGACCTTCGGATGAATCGTTTCGTATTCCGTGAACTCGTCCGGCAAGGTACCCAGCAGCGGCAAGATCGACACGAAGCCCCAGTCCTGCCGCACCTTCACGCTGAGAATGTCGACCTGGAGGACATCGCCGGGCCTCGCACCCTTCACGTAGACCGGGCCTGTGATGAAATGCGGGCCGGGTCCCTGAGCCAGCGTGTCCAGCGCCAGCAGATAGTCGGCCGGCACGATGCTGCGATCCTCCGGCAGGCACTCCTTTCCACCGGCGGGGAAGGAATGCAGCGTGACAGTGTCGCCGGACGCGACCTCCAGAACCGGCGGCGTGGTGCTGTCGAGATAGCCCCAGACCATGTTCTCGGGTGCGGAGGAAATTTCATGACGGCGCGACATGGGCTTGCTTTCTTGTTGTGATGTCAGATGGCGATGTGGCGACTTAACAACTCGCGGCTCGACTGATCCATTCGGCCCGCTTCGACTACCGAGCCGCGCGACAGCACGACGAAGGCGTCGGCAAGGCTGACGGCGAAGTCGAGATATTGCTCGACCAGAAGCAGCGAGATCCTGCCCTTGAACGAGGCCAGCACATCCTTGATCGCGGCCACGAGATTGGGCTGGATCCCTTCGGTCGGCTCGTCGAGGATCAAGAGGCCCGGCCTCGTGACGAGCGCGCGGGCGATCGCAAGCTGCTGCTGCTGTCCACCGGAGAGCGCGCCGCCGGCGCGTCGCCACATCTGACTGAGCGCGGGAAACAGCGCGATAGTTTCGTCCACGACGTCCGTTCCGAACGTGCCGTGCGCACGGGCCGCAGCCTCGATGTTCTCGCCGACCGTGAGTTCTGAGAAAATCTCGCGGCCCTGCGGCACGTAGGCCAGTCCGACCGCCGAGCGCCGATGCGACGACCAGTCCGATATCTCAGTGTCGTCGACCAGCACGCGGCCTCGTGACGCCGGCAGAATGCCCATCAGGCATTTCAGCAGTGTGGTCTTCCCCGCGCCGTTGCGACCGAGCACGGCAAGACACTCGCCGGGCATGATCTCGAAGCCCACCTTGCGCAGAACCTGCGCGCTGCCGTAGTGCTGATCGAGGCTCTCGACGCGGAAGCGCATGCCTATCGTCCCAGATAGACGTCGATGACGCGCGCGTCCGCCCTTGCATTCGCCATCGAGCCCTCGAACAACGTCTTTCCTTCGTGCAGGACCGTGACGCGATCGGCGATCTGCTCGACGAAATCCATGTCGTGCTCGACCACGACGATGGCACGATCGGCGCGCTTGAGACTTCGCACGAGAGCGGCCGTGCGTTCGGTCTCTTCGTCTGTCAAGCCTGCGACCGGCTCGTCCAGCATCAGCACGGACGGGTTTGACGCCAGGACCATGCCGATCTCCAGCCACTGCTTCTGTCCATGTGCGAGTTCGGATGCGGAGCGATTGGCCAGGGCCAACAGGCCGACAGCATCCAGAACCTCTGCGACGCGTTGATCGAGTTCGGCTCTCGAGAGAGACCATTTCAGCCCGCCCTGCGCACCGATCTCGATGTGCTGGCGTACGTTCAGGCCCTCGAAGATGCTCGGCTTCTGGAATTTCCGCCGGATGCCCGCACGGGCGATCTGGGATTCACCGGCGCGCAGCACATCGGTGGCGTCGCCAAAGATCACCCGGCCCTTCTTGGGTTGCGTGATGCCGGAGATCACGTCCAGCAACGTCGTTTTGCCCGCGCCGTTCGGCCCGATCACCGCCCGGACCTCGCCGAAATCGATCGCCAGCGACAGCGTGTCGATGGCACGAAAACTGCCGAACTCGACCGTCACCGCGTCGATCACCAGCGCGGTCCCGCTCACCGGTTCAGCTCCGCCGGTTCGGAAGACAGCCGTGAGATCAGCGGGCGATGAAGCCTGAACCTGGCGAGATCGACGAGCCCGTTCGGGAATACGAACACGACCAGCACGATGAGCCCCGAAAGGATGAACGGCCAGAGCTCGGGCGCCGCAGCCGACAGCCAGAACTTGATCGCATTGACCAGCACCGCGCCGATGACGGCGCCGATCAGGTGCCCTCGTCCGCCGATCGCGACCCAGACCGCGATTTCGAGCGACAGATCGGGCGCGAGCAGCCGGGGATTGATGATGCCGACCTGCGGCACATAGAGCATGCCGGCGAGTGCCGCGATCAGCGCCGACAGGCACCAGACGGCGAGCTTCAACAACAAGGTGTCATAGCCGAGCGTGCGCAGCCTCACCTCGTCGTCCCGCGCCGCGATCATGAGCATGCCGAATCGGCTCTGCAGCAGCAGGCGGCAGCCAAGCATCGTCAAGGCAAGGACAACGACCGAGATCGCCGCGATCGAGATGACGACGCCGCGCGAGCCGATCGGCCAATCGAAGATGACGGCGAACCCGGTCATGCCATTGTTGCCGCCGAAGCCGGTATCGTTGCGGAACATCAGCAGCATCGCGACATAGACCAGCGCCTGGGTGATGATCGCGAAATAGACACCGCCGACGCGGGAGCGGAACGAGACGTAGCCGAACACGCCGGAGATCAGGAGAGTCACGGCAACAGCGACAAGCGCAGCATAGACAAAGTAGCCAAAGCCCGCCCAATAGAACGGGAACGCCGTCCAGCCCATGAACTGCATGAAGTCCGGCACCTTGCCGGTGACCTCGAATGAATGCTTGAGGAGATACATCGCGACGACATAACCGCCGATGCCGAAGAACAGCCCGTGCCCGAGCGAGAGGATGCCGAGATAGCCCCAGATCAGGTCGAGCGACAGCGCCAGCACCGCGAAGGCCGCGAGTTGCCCGATGGCATTGGCGAGATAAGCGGACAAGCCGAACGGAACCGCAATGGACGTGACCAGCGACAGCGCTACCGCAAGCACTGCAGCCAACACAGCCAGGAACGGCCGGTCCGACCAGATTGAGCTCATTTCCGGCGTCCCTTGATGGCGAACAGGCCTTCCGGCCGCCATTGCAGGAAACCGATGATCATCAAGAGCACAATGACCTTGGCCGCAACCGCGCCCCACAGCGGCTCGATCAGCACATTGATCTGTCCGATGCCAAGGGCTGCGACGATCGTGCCGGCGATCGTGCCGACGCCGCCGAGCACCACCACCATGAAGCTGTCGATGACAAAGTTCTGTCCCATCTGCGGATTGACGCTGTAGATTGGCGCAAGCGCCAACCCTGCCAATCCTGCAAGTCCCGAACCAAGTCCGAACGCCAGCATGTCGACGCGGCGCACGGCGATGCCAATACAGCCGGCCATGGTCCGATTCTGGGTCACGGCCCGGATGTTCAGCCCCAGCGGGGTCAGGCGCATCAAGCCCCAGGTCAGGCCAAGCGTGACCACCGCAAACGCGATCGCAAACATGCGGTTCCAGGTAAAGATGAAATCACCGATCACGGGCACCCCGCCGGTGACGTAGAACGGCGTGACGAATTGGAGGTTCTGTGTGCCGAAGGTCACGCGCACCAGATTGATCAGGAACAGGCTGACCGCCCAGGTCGCAAGCAGGCTCATCAGCGGACGGCGATAGAGATGGCGCAGAAGGATCGCTTCCAGCACGATGCCGATCGCAGCGGTCACCAGGAAGACAGCGGGAATCGCAATGATGAGATACCACTGCAGCAGGCCGGGCGCGATCAGCCGCAAGGCTTCCTGCACCAGCCAGGTGATATAGCCGCCGAGCATGATGAACTCGCCTTGCGCGAGATTGATTACGCCCATCAGGCCGAAGATGACCGCCAGCCCGATCGCGGCCATGAACAGGATGCTCGCGAAGCTCAGGCCGTTGTAAAGCGTGGCGAGCACGTCGCCGATCGTGATGCCTCGACGGATCGCTGCGCTCGCCGCATCGACGGCGCGCCTGAAGTCGGTATTCGCGCCGTAGGCGGGATCATTGATCAGCGGTCCTACCAGCGCCAGCGCGCGCCGGTCCGGACTGGACGCGATGCGGCCGATCGCGGCGATGCGCTTGTCCATGTCGGGTGAGTTCAAAGCGGCGCCCTGCGCAACTGCCGAGATCTGCGCTTTCAGGCCAGGATTGCTCTCGTCGCGGCCGGCAGTCTCGAACAGTTGCTCGGGCAGATTCGAGGCCTGCCGTTCCAGCGTGCGCAGGGCTGCAGCGCGGCGTGCGGGATCCGGCGAGCTGCGCAAAGCGAGCGCCGCGTCGGCTGTCTCAAACACCGCTCTGTTCTTCAGGCTAAGCAATGGCAAGCGGCTGCCGTCGGCGGCGCTCCGTGCCGCCCGCGTCAGCGCGTCAACCGACCCGTCAGCCGAGGCGACGACGGCGCCCGTGGCATCGCAGGACAGTTTCCGATCCATCACGCTGCGTGCAATCGGCGCGGCCCAGGCGCGATCGTCGGGGGAGCCCTCCGCCGCGATGTCGATCATTGCGCGACCTGCCTCCCCCATCGCCGCCGCGTCGCCGCACACTTTGCCGATCAGATCGGCCCGCTCCATGGCATAAGCGGTCGAGCACCACGCGACAACGAGCACCCACAACACAAGCGCAAGGCCACGAATCATGCGCGACCATCCGAGCGAAGCCGACGGGCCAGGCGAGCCTGCGATCACGGATCAACTGTAAGGGCTAAACGGAACAGGTTTTGGCGTGTCCGTGGACTGCCAAAGAATGTCAAAGCCCTGCTTCTCGTTGACCGAACCGATGAAGACGCCACGCGAGACATAGTTGTTGTCGGCCGTCATTGAGAGCTTGTATCCGGACGGACAATCGAAGGAGAGACCCGCGAAAGCCTTCGTCACCTCCGGCACATCGAACGAATTGGCCTTGGCGGACGCCATGGCCCAGAGGTGAACCGCATCATAGGCCGAAACCATCGGATCGATGGCGACATCCGCCTTGAACGGCACGTTGTTGGCCTTCACGTAATCGGCCCACAGCTTGAGGAAAGCCGTATTCGCCGGCGCCTTCGCGTTCTGCAGATAAGCCCAGCAATTGAGATGGCCGACCAGCGGCTCCGTGTTGAGACCTTCGAGATCGGCTTCGACCATGTCGAGCCCGAGCACCGGCACGTCGGTCGCCTTGATCCCCTGATTAGCGAATTCGCGTAGGAAGTCCGGGATTGACGAACCAACCACCGTCAGCACCACGATCGGCTTGCCGCCGCCCGCGTCCGCGAAGGCGCGGATCTGGTTGACCAGCGTCTGGAAGTTGGAGAAGCCCAGCGGGACATACTCTTCCTTCCACGCGCTCTCGGCGATGCCCTTGGACTTCCAGTAACCCTTGAGCTGCTTGTTGATTGTACGCGGCCAGACGTAATCCGAGCCGAGCATGAAGAAGCGCTTGGCGCTGACACCGTCTTCGCTCATCAGATAATCGACCGCCGGCAGCACCGAGCTCGCGGGTGGCGAATTGACATAGACGACGTTCTTGGAGTTCTCGTCACCCTCGAAATGCAGCGGGTAGAACAGCAGCCCGTTGGCCTGCTCAACCACGGGAAGCACGGTTTTGCGCGAGACCGAGGTCCAGCAGCCGAACAGTGCGGCAACCTTGTCCTGGTCGAGCATCTGCTTGCCAATCTGCGCGTAGAGCGGCCAGTCGGAGGCGGGATCGGAGACCATGACCTCGATGGTGCGGCCGTTGACGCCCCCCTTCGCGTTGATTTCCGACGCGGCCATCCTCACGACGTGATTCAAGCGGCCCTCGATGTTGGCCATCGTCCCCGACGACGAAAACAGGCAGCCGAGCTTGACCGTGCCGCCGGCTGCATTTGCGGAACGCACGATTGCCGGCATAGCGACCGATGTCGTCAGCGCCGCCGCCGCGCCAAGTCCAGTTCCGCGAAGAAACGAACGCCGTGAAAACCTTGCCATGGATCGGACCTCTGCTCTCCGAGTGCTGTCCGATTTCAAATCATGGCATTTGGTCAGGCAACGCCAAATAGTATTCAGGTGTGCTCAAGCGCTCGGCAAGGACTTTGCTTCTCGAAGCGTGATGTCACTTTTGCCATTTAGGATGTTACCTTTGCCTTGCGGGGCGACCGCAATGACGCAATGTGCGCAACACCCGCGATGCATCAAACGGCGTTGCGTCATGCCGGCAGCGCAAGCATCGCGTCTCTATCAAATGGCTGAAATCTATGCGATATGCCCGTAATCGGTCATGTATGAGGGTCCACGCCGATGCGCCGCTCACAGCACACTGAACACGAAATTTTATTCCTGCTCGAAGAGGCAGATGCCGGCATTTCGATTGCCGAAATTTGTAGCACGGCCCGTGTCTCGCTGCGGACCTTCTATCGTTGGCGCAAGCGTTATGGCGGTCTCACCTCGGCCGCCCTTCGTCATCTGCGGGAGCTTGAGATCGAGAACCAGCGCCTGCGCACCATGCTCGACAAGCTGTCGGAGAACCGCCACGACGGCCGCGCGAGAGCAACGCTGGACAAAATCCCGCGTCAGGATTTCGGCTCGAGCCGGGCGTCGGTGGAAGCTGCAGAGCGGTCGCGCGGCGCCTGCCTGGGTCGTTTTGCCTCGATCCGCTACATGCGCTGACGCCTTCAAACGAGGCGGCATTTCGCTGATTTCGAACAACAATTTTGGCCCGCCCGGTATGGCTGGACGGTTGCCAAGCCGCTGGTGAGCAGCTTTGTTGCAATCGAAAGCTGAGCAGATCCGTTCCTTCCCCTGCCAGCGCTGGAGAGTATTTCATGATGACGGCGAAGCGACCCGCGAAACAATCCGATCGGGACGTCTGGCGCGTCGGCGTGCTTTTTTGGCGTACCGGTTTGATGGCGGTCTCGGAATCCGAGCATTTCTTCGACACGGCGCTCGCCATGTAGGAGATCAACGAAGCTGGCGCCATCCTCGGTCGCGAGATCGAAGTCGTCGCCTACGATCCCGGCTCGATCCCCGAAACCTATCGCAAGATGGCCGACCGACTGCGGGAGGGCGCTCGGCTGTTCGAATGGCGCAACCGTAGCGCCAGGCCCGGTCAGATCCGGGACGGACGATGGCTCATAGGAATGGGCATGGCGGCAGCGACGCGCCGGCCTGCGCGGGATTTGCGCGATCTGGAGTGCAAGCGGCAGCAGTTATAGCGCTAACCCGGGCCACGACAAGGCTCGTCACGAGCCAATAGGCAAAGAGCACCCCGAGCGATCCCTTGGACATCAGCATCGACCGCCGGAAAGCATCTTCGGCCTTGTCGCCGATGACGATCGCGAGCACCAGCGGCGCCAACGGATAGAACAGCTTCTTGAAGAGATAGCCGACGACGCCGAAGCCGAGCTTCATGACGACGTCGAGATAGGAGTTCGGCACCGAGTAGCCGCCACTACATAGATGATCACGATCAGGGGCGCGATGATGACAAACGGAATCCGCATCAAGGCGGCGAATATCGGAACGGTGAGCAGCACCAGCGCGACGGCGACCACGTTGCAGCCGAGTATCAGGTCAGGCAGCTCTGGTTGCATCTGAAATACGATACTCCGACAGGATCGCCTTCAGCGCGGCTTGATTTCCGATAATACGTCCCTTCTTCTTGAGGCACGCCCCACTGTGGGAGGATCAGCGAAGCTCAGACGAGGTTTGGCCCTGCGCCGATGCGAGAAGCCTCTCGAGAAAATGGGGATCTGTGTGCGGCACAAACCGATCGAACGCGTCGATCGTGACACTTTTGAACAGTCCCGCCCGCATGTACGGCTCGTTGGCAAGAAAGACTTCGACCGCTTCGCGCGTCTCGTGACGCAGCATCAGAAACATGCCCTCGACGACAGCGCCATCGGCTGACAACAGGGCGCCGCCCTGCTCGAGCCAGCGGCGGTTTTCGATCATGTAAGCGATATGCACATCGCGGATCGCGAGACGCTCCTCTGCACCGCCGTTTCGGTAGAGGCCGCGGATGATTGTCAGCATGGCGGCCTCATGCGACATCCGTGATGCGACCTGGGGCCGGATTCCGAATTGCCTCGAACTGCTGCAGCAGCCGCTGCTCTTCCCGCTTCGCCATCTCCGCATTCGCCCGCTTGACGTGACCGAATCCTCTTATTTTTTCCGGCAGCATTGCGAGCTTCGCCGCGATGTCGAGTGTAGCCGGCGACAGGCCGGCCAGAAGGCTGTCGACTAGCGCCTTGTAGTCATCGATCAGACGTCGCTCAAATCGCCGTTCCTCGGTATAGCCGAACGGATCGAACACCGTTCCGCGCAGGACACGCAAACGTGCGAGCACCGCGAAAGCACGCAACATCCAGGGACCAAATGCGATTTTCTGCGGCACCGCGCTTCCGGCGCGTGGCCGTGCCAGAAATGGGGGCGCGAGATGGAAACGGAGCTCGAAGTCTCCCTCGAACTGCTGCCGTAGCGCAGCGATGAATTCAGGCCTCGAATAAAGTCGGGCGACCTCGTACTCGTCTTTGTAGGCCATGAGCTTGAACAACGCGCTCGCAATGATCTTCGTCAAAACGAACCTATTGGCGTCCTTCAGCTTGTGCTGCTCCATCGCGGCGCAGTGAGCGACGAAAGTCTGATACGATGTCGCGTAGCTTGCGTTCTGGTACCGGGTGAGTTCGTCGGCTCGCCGGTCGACCAGAGCCTCCCAGCGCTCCGGCTGCATCAAGGTGACGGACTGGGTGGCGCATGTAGGGATCCCCTGTGCGGCGACAACACGACCGCAAGCAAATGCACGCTTGTTCGCATCCACCGCCACTCCGTTGAGGGTAATCGCCTGGATCATCGCGGCCTCGCTCACCGGGATCAGTCCCTGCTGCCAGGCGTGTCCGACCAGGACCATATTGGCGCCTGTCGTCTCGCCGAACTGCTCTTGAGCCAATTGCTGAGCATCGAAACTCGACACACTGTCCGCGCCGGCTGCATGACGAACTTTGGCCAAGAGGTCGTCGCGCCGTGGATCTGCATCTGGATCGCGGGTGAATTCCGCAGTCGACCCCAGATGGGTATTGACCAGGATGCGGGTCCTATCCTTCCGAACCGTCCCGAGACTGTCGGGCAGGCAACCGACGATGAGGTCGCCCATTACCACCCCGTCGGCCTCGCCCCAGTCGATGCGGGGCTGGTTGATCGCGCTCCCGCTTGCTGCGATCCGAAGGTGGCACATCACGGAGCCGCCCTTCTGCGCAAGCGCCGTGAAATCGAGCTCGGCCACCTCCAAACCGTCGAGATGGGCAGCCATTGCGATGATGGCACCAACCGTGATGATGCCGCTGCCGCCGACGCCGGCCACGAGAAGATTGTGCGGCCGCCCGTCAGGCAACTCCAACGATGGCCGCGGAAGGGAGTTGGCGTGAGCAATCCAATCCCGGCCTGACGCCGGCTGTTTGCGCAGCCCTCCGCCCAGAACAGAGACGAAGCTCGGGCAGAAGCCCTCAACGCAGGAAAAGTCCTTGTTACACGACGTCTGATCGATCGCGCGCTTGCGGCCGAGATCGGTCTCAAGCGGCACAATCGAAAGGCAGTTGGACGCCTTTCCGCAGTCGCCACATCCTTCACATACGGCGCTGTTGATGAACATCCGTCGGGCCGGATCGGGGTATGCGCCCTTCTTCCTCCGCCGACGTTTCTCCGCGGCACAGGTCTGATCATAGATTAGCACCGTGACGCCCTTGATCGCGCGCAATTCGCGCTGGACCGGATCGAGATCGAGTCGATCATGGATGGTAACCCCGTCCAGCACCGTACCCGCATAACGAGCGGTGTCGTCGGTCACGATCACCACCCTCTTCGCCCCTTCACTCGCCACCTGCCGCGCGATCTGAGGAACCGTAAGTTGGCCGTCGACCGGCTGCCCCCCCGTCATCGCCACGGCATCGTTGAACAGGATCTTGTACGTAATGTTGTGCCCCGCGGCGATCGATTGCCGGATGGCGAGATGACCGGAATGGAAGTAGGTGCCCTCGCCCATGTTCTGAAAAACGTGGGGCGTGGTGGTGAAGGCCGCCTGCCCCACCCAATCGACTCCTTCGGCGCCCATCTGGGTCAGTCCGGACGTCTGCCGATCCATCCAGCTCGCCATATAGTGACAACCCACTCCGGCAAGGGCGATGCTCCCCGCGGGAATCCTGGTGGACGAGTTGTGCGGGCAGCCTGAGCAGAAGTATGGCAGCCGCCGCATGCCGTCCGCCGCATTGCTCAACGAAACCGACCGTTCAAACAGGCCAAGCCTGTCGCTAAAGGCGAGGTCTGGCCGCATGTTGGAGAGCCAGGCCGACAGCGGCGGTGCAAGCGAAGAAGGACGATGCTGGCCAAGCGCCGTGATAAGGGGCGATCCGTCAAGGCTACCGCGCCCCCAAACGCTCGGCCTGCGATCCGCAGGCCAGTTGAAGATCGCATCCTTGATCTGCCCTTCAACGAGGTTTGCTTTCTCCTCCACGACCAGGATGTGTTTCAGTCCATGCGCGAACTGCCCCAAGCGGTCGCGATCGAGCGGAAATGTCAGACCTGGCCGCCAGATTCTGACGCCCTTCTCCACCAGAGCCTGCTGCGGCAAGCCGGCGCGCTCAAACACTTCCAGAACGTCCTTCGCGTTCTTGCCAATGGCAACAATGCCGATGTCAGCGCCTGGTGCGTCAACCAGCATTCTGTCCAACGGATTTGCCCGCGCGAACGCAGCGATCGCTTCCAGGCGATGAGCAATTCGCAGTTCAATGGCAGGGGTCAGAAAATCGCGGGTGGTATATCCGAGACCGCCTTCCGGAAAGCCGCCTCGCGACGGTACCGCAAACCGCGGCAGCACGGGAACGGCGAAGCCGCGGCTGCTCTCCACCGTTTCGGAGATCGCCTTGAAAGCAACCCAGGCACCGGAAAAGCGCGAAGCCGCCCAGCTCCACAGCCCAAATTCCACATATTCGTCGACGCTTGCCGGATGAACGATCGGAATTCCCCATCCCATCAAGGACATGTCACTGGCGTTCGGGATCGAGGAGGAGGTGGCGGCATGATCGTCGCCAACCGCGAGGACAACACCCCCCTTGACTGAAGCACCAGCGGCATGGCCGTGCCGGATAGCGTCGCCAGCGCGATCAACGCCGGGGCCCTTGCCGTACCAGAGGGCGAATACCCCTTCGACGGTCCGGTTTGGATCGTCTGCGACCCGTTGTGTGCCGGAGACGGCCGTCGCGGCCAAATCTTCGTTGATACCCGGCAGAAATCTGATGTCGTGATCCGCTAATGCGGATTTCGCCCGCCACAGCTCCGTGTCCACGCCGGCGAGCGGCGAGCCGCGATAGCCGCTGACGAAGCCTGCGGAATGGATGCCATCGCGCCGGTCCGCAAGCCGCTGCATCACCAGCATGCGGACGAGCGCCTGCGTGCCCGACGCAAAAACACGCCCTTCGGTTTTGGTGATCGCATCATGGAGGCGATAGTCGAGATCGACGCGGGTTGCAGTTTCGCGAAGGGTCATGATGGATTGCTCTTTTTTCGACTGTTCAGTACTCATGAGGCACCGCGCGATCGACGTCATTGATAGGGTTGATAGTCAGCGACGCGCAGGACCTTTCCGGGATTCATGATGTTGCGCGGATCAAGCGCACGCTTGAGCGAAGCGAGCGCCATCATCGCCGTCCCTCGCTCGGCAACAAGGTAATCCATCTTGCCGGTACCGATGCCATGTTCGCCGGTACACGTACCACCAACGGCATGGGCTCGCGCGATCATGCGGGTGTTCAGCTCCACGATCCGGCGCTTCTCGTCCTCGTCCTCGGGATTGACCAGAACGCAGAGATGAAAGTTGCCGTCGCCGACATGACCGCACAGCGGCGCAATCAGATCGAGCTCGGCAACGTCCTGGCGGGTCTGGGCGATCACGCCAGGTAGCTCGGATATCGGCACGCAGATATCGGTTGGTACTCCCCGCGATCCGGGACGGAGTGCCAGCGCTGCCCACCAGACGTCATGGCGGGCTTGCCAGAGCTTTGTCCGGTCTTCGGTCGCAGTCGCCCATCGGAATGTGCCACCGCCGAACTCCGTCGCAATCGCGGTCATCAGGCCGACCTGTTCATCGACCGCCAGCTGCGTCCCATGAAATTCCAGAAACAGCGTCGGCCGAACGGCAAGATCGAGCTTCGAATAACGGTTGCACGCCTCGATCTGCAGCGCGTCGAGCAATTCCGCGCGTGCCAGCGGGATGGCGCTCTGCGTTGCAGCGACGACGGCCGACACTGCCGCCTCCACGGTTGGAAAGGTGCAGACCGCCGCCCCGATCCGTTCCGGGATCGGTGCAAGCCGCAACGTAACCTCGGTAATGATACCGAGCGTACCTTCGGCACCGACAAACAGACGGGTCAGATCATAACCGGCGGACGATTTCCGCGCGCGAGAGCCGGTGTCGATCAGTTGGCCGTCGGCCAGCACGACGCGTAGCGACATCACCAGTTCGCGCATGGTTCCGTAGCGCACCGCGTTGGTACCGGATGCACGGGTCGATGCCATCCCGCCGATCGAGGCATCCGCTCCCGGATCGATCGGAAAGAACAGCCCCGTGTCCCGCAGGGCGGCGTTGAGCGCCTTGCGGGTCACCCCTGCCTCCACGGTGCAATCGAGATCGGCAGGCGACACCCGGACGACGCGGTTCATTCGCGACAGGTCGATCGTGAGCCCGCCATGCTCAGCGCTGATCTGCCCTTCCGTCGACGTACCGGTGCCGAATGCCACCACCGGACACCGATAGCGATGGCAGATAGTGACCGCATCCACGACGTCCTGCGTCGAGGCCGGAAACAGGACCGCATCGGGCGCGACCGTCACGTGCGAGGTGACGCTGCTCGCGTGATGGCTGCGGATCGCGGCGGACGTCGACAACTTGTCCCCGAATCGCTCGCTCAGCCTCGCGATCGCATCTGGTATGGCGCGCTTCATCCCACCTTGCCCATCTGTCGCTCATCCGGATTTGATGGAGTCGCTGCCGACATTCCAAGGTAGGCGTCGATGACGCGGCTGTCCGCAGCAACATCCGCAGCTTTCCCGGCCAATTGAATCGCTCCGCCTTCGAGCACGTAGGCACGATCGGCAAGACGCAGCGCGGCGCGCGCGTTCTGCTCGATCAGGAGAATCGACACGCCTTCGTTTTTCAGCCGTGCGATGATCCGAAACATTTCCGCGACGATCAGCGGCGCGAGCCCGAGGCTTGGCTCATCGAGCATCAGAAAGCGCGGCTTCAACATCAGAGCCCGCCCCAGAGCCAACATCTGGCGCTCCCCCCCGCTCAGTGTGCTGGCCTGCTGGTTTTGCCGTTCGTCGAGGCGAGGAAAGAGACGAAATATGCCGGCGAGTCGCGCGCGCATATCGAAGCGTGGTTCCATCCGCGCCGAGAACGCGCCGAGTTTGAGATTGTCGAGCACCGTCATCGGTCCGAACAGGTCGCGCGTTTCCGGTACCAGCGAGATCCGGGCGCGGACCCGCGCCTCGATCGACCGAGAAGCCTCCGGCCATTGCGGGAACACCAACCGACCGCCAGACGGCACGAGTCCCATCACCGCATTGACCAGAGAGGTCTTGCCAGCGCCGTTCGGTCCGATAACCGCAGTGACCTCCCCCGCCCGCGCTTCCAGCGAAACGTCATTGACCGCGGTCAGACGGCCATAGCGGACCACAAAACGCTCGAGCTGCAGCAGGACCGTCATGCAGCGACTCCCAGATACGCTTCCTGGACACCGGTGTCGGCGCGAACCTCGTCGGGATCACCGAATGCGATTCGGCGCCCGAAATTCATCACCATCAGCCGATCGGCCAGGCGGAAGACGAATTCCATATCGTGTTCAACGAGAACGATGGCGAGGCCCTCGGCTCGCAACCGCACCAGCAGCTCCGCAAGCAATGTCTTTTCGTTTGCGCGCAAGCCGGCGGCGGGCTCGTCGAGCAGCAGCAGCACCGGATCGGCCGCCAGCGCGCGTGCGATCTCCAAGATCCGCTGATGACCGAGGGACAGCGTCCCGGCAAGCTCCCACGCTCTGTCGCCGAGCCCAACACGGTCGAGAAGGTGCTGGGCCCAACCCAATAGCTGCCGCTCCTCGCGAGCATCGAGTCCCAACGACGCAGCCACAATTCCGCATCGGCCGAGATGAGTGGCGCCAATCGCGACATTCTCGATCAGGCTCATCTCCGGAACCAGCGCGGCGTGCTGAAATGTCCGCGACAGCCCACGCACGCACATGTCGCGCGCGCTCACGCGTGCCAGCGGCGCCCCGAGGAAGCTCAGCTCACCTCCGCTCCGCTGCAAGCCACCGCTGATCAGGTTGAACAGGGTGCTCTTCCCTGCCCCGTTGGGACCCAGAACGCCGAGAATTTCGCCACTTCGAACATCGAAGCTGACGTCGTCCACTGCGACGAGGCCGCCGAACATCCGCCGCAAGCCGATCGCAGTCAGGACCGGCAGCCCCTGATCGGGCCTGCCCCTCCTGCTCGTCAACGTGACGGGTGCAACCGGAGCTCGAGGCGGCATATGGGATGCGACCACCTGCTGCAGGAAGGGCCACAGGCCCTTGCGCGCCTTGTGCAGCACGATGATCATCAGCGCGGCGAAGACCAGCAGTTCAAATCGTGCCGTCGCCCCGAATAGAGGCCGGAGCAGGTCCTGCAGCTCATGCTTGATGACTGTCACCAGCCCGGCACCGACCAACGCCCCCCAGACCTGCCCACTGCCGCCGATCACTGTCATGAACAGATAGTCGATACTGGCGTTGAGACCGAAAGGCGTCGGATTGATGAAGCGTTGCACGTGCGCGTAGAGCCAGCCTGCCAGCGCGGCGACCACTGCCGCAGCGACGAATGCCAGCAAGCGATGCCGTTGCGCATTCGCTCCGAAGGTCTCCGCGATCGTGCTTCCCGTACGGAGCGAGCGCAACACGCGCCCGCAACGAGATGCCAGCAGCCGCCGGCACCAGGCAACGGATAGCACGAGCGCGACCAGGACAAGGCCGAAGGCCTGCCGCTCGGATCGCAACTCAAAACCACCGACCGTGACCGGTGGGATTCCCGTCATTCCGTTGAAACGGCCGAACGCATCGGCGTTTCCGATTCCAAAATAGAAGCTGATGCCAAAGCAAAGTGTCGCCAGCGCGAGATAATGGCCGCTCATTCGCACCGTAACCACGCCGATCAGGGCAGCGGTCGCCGCCGCGCCGATCGTCGCCCCGACAAGACCCAGCCAAGGCGACAGCCCAAACTGCGTCGACATACAGGCCGAGGTATACGCGCCGAGGCCGACGAAGGCGGCCTGTCCGAAGGAAACCATGCCCGCGATCCCGGTCATCAGCACCAATCCGGTGCATACGATCGACGCGATCATCACGTAGGTGGCCACCGACACCTGATAGGCCGGCAACACGAGCGACGCGAGGGCCGCAACTGCAACGGCGCTGAACGGCGCGAGAGCAAGAAGCCGACCGATCATTCGATTCCATCCTCCGCGTGGGGATTGACCACCGAGCGCCAGAACAGGATCGGGATGATCAGCATGAAGACGATGATATCGCGATAGGCGCTCGCCCAGAACGAGGCAAAGGACTCCACCGCTCCAACCAACACGGCACCGGCTGCCGCGAGCGGATAGATCGCGAGCCCGCCCACGATGGCGCCGACAAAGCCCTTCAAGCCAAGAATGAAGCCAGAATCATAGTAGAGCGTTGTCATCGGGCCCACCAGCAGACCCGATACCGCTCCCACGAAGCCGGCGACGATGAAGGCCGTGCGCCCGGCCGCGGCCGCGCTGATGCCCACGATCTCCGCGCCACGGCGGTTGTATGCAGCCGCCAGGAGTGCGCGGCCACGCAACGAGCGATGAAAGAACAAGTAGAGCACGAACACGAGCACGATGCTGCTGGCGACCACTCCGGCCACCTGCTGCGAGATCAACTGTCCGGCGAACGAAAGCGGCGGACCGGAGAAACCTTGCGTCCGCACTCCCTCGGCCCCGAACACCTGCAAGCCGATACTGTTCATTCCCAGATGAGTTGCGATCGCTGCAATCAGGAGCACCAAGGGCGAAGCAGACGCGATCGGCTGGAACACGATCCGATAGATCACCGGACTGATGCAGGTGACCAGTGCGCATGTGACCGCCATCTTCCACAGGAGTGGTGCATCCTTCGGGACCAGCAGAACAGCCAGCAGCGCAACAGCGACCGGCACGACGCCGAACTGAACGATCGATCGGACACAGCGCGCGCGATCGCGCCGTGCGCCTGCCTCCAGCATTTCAAGTGACAGCGCGATGGCGGCCCCGAACAATAAGATCCACACCGTGCCTGGTATGGTCCCGGCATCAAAGGCCGCCAGGGTCAGGGCTGTAAAGGCGACCAGATCCCCTTGCGGAACGAAGATCACGCGCGTCACCGTGAACACGAGGACGAGCACTGTCGCAAGCAGGATGTAGATCGCGCCATTGGCGATGCCATCCTGCAGCAGGATCGCCGCAATATCCGCAGTCATGGCAGGGCTCCGCCGTCGGGCTCACGCCTCGGCACAGCCATCGAATGAAGACGTCGGAATATCATGGGACCAGCCGCCAGCCGCCGTTGACGATCTGTGTCATGACGCGCGAGCGCTCGTCGAGACCGAGGTGATCGGTGAACGACATGTTGTAGACGCCGTTCGGACCGGCGACGTCACTGGTCGCTTCAATCGCATCCCGCAACGCAATTCGAAACGCGTCTGTCCCGGGCTGCGCCTTGACCGCGGCTGCCGCGATCGCCCTATCGAGGATAAGTTGCGCATCCCAGAGATAGGCCGCAAATGTCGAGCGGGCTCCTGCTCCGGGGATAGCCTCATAACGGCGGACGAAATCGAGCGCCGCGGCCTTGGCCGGATGGCTATCCGGCAGCTGCTCGGCGACCAGCACCGGTCCCGCCGGCACGAACGTCCCCTCGAGGGCCTTGCCACCAATACGCAGGAAGTCGTTATTGGCGACACCGTGTGTCTGGTAGACGACACCCTTGTAACCCCGATCCGCGAGCGTCATCTGTGGCAACGCTGCCGGGGTGCCGGACGCCGCAATAAAGATCGCATCGGGACTTTGCGACGTGATCTTCAGAATCTGCCCGAGCACGCTGCTGTCGGTTCGCTGGTAACGCTCAGAGCCCACCACCTTGATGCCGGCCGCCTCGGCCAGCGCCGTCATCACCTTGATCCAGCCTTCACCATACGCATCGTTGAACCCGATCAGCGCTAGCGACTTGATGCTCCGACGCTTCATATGATCGAGCACAATGGACGCCATCTGGGCATCGCTCTGCGGGGTCTTGAACACCCAGCGCCGCCGGTCAACCGGCGGCTCGACGATCAAGGCCGATCCGGCCAGGCTGATCATCGGCGTCCCGGTCTCGGCGACGATATCCAGCAGCGCGAGCGAATTCGGGGTCAGGCTCGGACCGACGATGACGTCAACGCGGTCCTCCGTAATCAGTTTGCGGGCGACCGTGACCGACGTCGAGGTGTCCGACGCATCGTCCATCAGAATGTAGCGGACATCCTGGCCGCCGAGTTTCGGCGGCAGAACACTTACCGTCCGCTGTTGCGTCACTCCGACGGATGCCGCCGGCCCCGTGGCGGACACAATGATTCCAATCCTGACCTCGGCCAGCGCAGGTGCGGCCCACGATACAGCCGCAACAAGTGCAACGATCAGCTTGTTCAATTCGACCTCCTTGAACGTTGTTTCCTCCGCCGGTTCGACCGGCTGGTTCCCTTGACGGCCATCCTTTCGGTGGCTCGCATATCTCGTTGGTGCTTTACTTAGACCAAACGTTCGGTCTAAGAAAGAGAAAAATTGCCGTGGTTTCCCAACACACGGTCGCCAGGGATGAATTCGCAGGAGGAACCCGGGATGCTTCACCCCGATATCGAATGCCTAGACTATCCGGCCATCTGCCGCCTTCAGCAGGAGCGACTGAGCAAGCTTGGCCGACGCCTCGGCGAGCGGCCGGACTGGCTCGCGCATTTCGCGGCCGCCGGCATGAAGCCCTCGGACCTCGCCGCCGCGGACGGGCTCGAGCATGCGCCGCTGCTCGACAAATCCGCCCTGCACAGCCGCTATCCATTCCCGTTCCTGGCCACGCCGATGGACTCGGTGGGGAGATTCACGGCAACCTCAGGGACGACCGGGCTGCCGGTCCTATTCGGCATGACGGAGCACGACTATGGTCAGCTCCTGCCCTATCAGATGGCACGGATCCTGACGGCCGCTGGCGTGCAGCGCGGCCAGCGCGCCTATCAGGGCTATGGTTACGGTCTCTGGATCGGAGGACCGGCACTCGATGTAGGTTTCGCGGCGCTCGACTGCACCACGTTTCCGATCGGGCCCGGTCGCGGCGAACTCGTGGTGAAATGGCTGCACGACCACAGCTACGACGTCGCCTCGATGTCACCACTTTGGCTGATGTCGCTAGTCACCACCGCCAAGCAGATGGGCATCGATCCCAAGACGGAGTGGACGATGAAGCTCGCCATTCTTGGCGGACAATCAGTATCTGCCGAATTCCGCAACCAGCTGGAAGCGGAAATGCCGGAAGGCTTCGTGAGCCAGAACATCTACGGCACAACCGAAGCCGGCGGCCCGGTGCTGGCGATTTCCACCCCCTTCACCCATGACGAGGACGAACTGCAGCTCATCAACGAAGATACGATCATCACCGAGATCCTTGATCCGGCGACGCTTCGCCCCGTTGCCCCTGGCGAGGTCGGCGAGATTGTCATCACGACGCTGTGTCGCGAAGCCTCGCCGGTCGTGCGCTGGCGCACGCGCGACCTGGTGCGGCTGTCGACCTCGCCCTTCGACTGTCGCTCCGGGCGAAGGGGCATGCGCAAGATCGGGCGCATCATTGGCCGCAGCGACGACATGATTAAAGTCAAGGGGGTCATCGTCTTCCCTTCGCAGATCGAAGACATCATCGCCGCGACGCCAGGAACAGTGAAAGAGGCCTGGCAGATCTATGTCGACAAGGAGCGCATCACGATCGGAACGATGTGCATCGCTGTCGAGGCGCAACATACGGCCGGCCGCCCCGCCGAACTGATCGTTGCGGATATCAAGCGCGAGGTGCGCGCCCGTCTCGGCATGGGCGTTGACGTCGAGTGTCTCCAGGAAGGGACCTTGCCGCGCTACGAAGCCAAGGCGACACGGGTGCTGCATCGTGCCGAGCGCGCCTGACAGGAGGGCGGCGACCTTCAGACATGTAGCGGATTCCGGCGCGGGACGGACATCATCAACCGCGCGCGCTCAGCGCGAACGCGGTCCTGATGGGACGCAACACGCCTGTACGGTGCCGCCGCCGGCGAACCCGGCATCGCCCATGTCATCTCGATCCTCGGGACCGAGCTGGAGCGCGCCATGACACTGCTCGGCACCGCGCCTGAGCGATATCTCAGCCGAGCATGTCCGCTATCTCGGCACCACCACATCTGCCATTGATCGCTGCCACGCCTGGACGGTGACGAGGCGGCGTCAAACCGGTCGCAAAATTGCCAAGTCAGCCACCGGGCGGTATAGTCCGATCGTTCGGACGATTATTTCAGGACACCTGTGACACGACCTCGCTCCCCTGACTACGACTCCATCCAGGCTTCGATCATCAAGCAGGCAGCTGGGCTGTTTGCAAACCGCGGCTATGCGGCGACGTCGATCGGCGATATCGCCGCCGCGTGCGACTGCTCTAAATCCCGCCTCTACCACTACTTCGAATCGAAAGAAGCTATCCTCGTCTTCATGCTGACGGAACATGTCGACAAGCTGCTGGCCGGCTGCGACGACATCCTTTCGGGACGCGAGGATGAGATCGCCTGTTTCCAGAAACTGATCAGGTTTTTCCTCCAGATCTATTCCGTCTCCCGTGACAAGCACGTGGTGATGCTGACCTGCATGGAGTTCCTGCCCAACAACGTGAGAAAGGACGTCATTAAGAAACAGCGCCAGCTGATCTCGATCGTCACCGACATGCTGGCGAAAATCCGCCCGGAGCGAGCGAAGGACGAGGCGAGCGCCCATGTCGATGCGATGCTGTTCTTTGGCATGATCAACTGGACATATACCTGGTTCAAGCCGGACGGCCGCATGATGCCTACTGATCTTGCCGACCGCTGCGTCAGCCTCTTCCTCGATGGCTACAGGAATTCGAGAGTATTCTGATTTCACCCGGGCCTCGCGCCTTCACGGGAGCAGACTGCGGGGATCAAACGCTTGATCGGTAAGCTTCGACGGATCGACGTTGATCCCTTGCGACAGCAGCTTTTTCGCCACCATGAAGGTACGGGCGTCGTTGATCGAATCCACCGCGACTAGGCGCCCTTCCCGGTAATACCAGTTGGACACGCCACGATCCGTGTCGCATGCAACGACCTCGGTATAGCCGCGATTCCAGCCGGCAATCTGCAGCTTGGAATCATACTGATCGGACCAGAACCAGGGCACCGGTGCGTAAGGCGCGGCCTCGCCTAGCATGTCATCAGCGACCGCTTCAGCCTGTTCGATAGCGTTCTGAACGCTCTCGAGGCGGATCAGTTCGCCGCATAGCGGAAGCCGCGCAATCCCCCGCCGCCCACACATCCGCAGCCGAGGTACGGCCGTGCTCATCCACCAGGATGCCGTCCCCTGTGTCGATACCTGCACGCGCGGCGAGCTCCGCATTGGGCAGAACGCCGATGCCGACAAGCACCAGGTCGGTTTCAAGGCGCTCACCGGAGGTCAACTCCGCTTCGCGCACGGGGCCGCCGACCACCCGTCTCACCGCACATCCCTCGACGATACGAACGCCCTTGGCGTAATGAAGCCGGCGGAAGTATTCTGATGTTGCCGGGCAGACGGCGCGTTCCAGGATGCGGGCAGCACTTTCGACAACGGTGACACGAAGGCCTGCTTCTGCGGCGACGGCGGCCGTCTCCAGTCCGACGAAGCCACCTCCGATCACCAACAGCCTGCGGCCTTTCCTGAAGTGGCGCTGCATGCGCTCGGCATCGTGCAGCGAGCGGAGCTCGCAAACGTTTTCCAAATTGGTGAGCCAGGATGGTAACGGCCGCGGCGAAGCGCCAGTAGTCAATGCGAGCTTCGTCCAAGCCGACCGAATCGTCGCCGCGCCCGAGCGTCCGGCGCACCGGGTCGAGTGACGTCACCGCGCGTCCAGCACGGATGTCGATGTCATTGTCGCTCCAACAGGATGGCGAACGAAGCAGCAACCGCTCCCTTTCCCACTCTCCGCTGAGATACTTCTTCGACAACGGCGGACGCTGATACGGGGCCCAGGGCTCATCACCATAAATCGTGATCCTGCCTCGAAACCCCTTGGTGCGCAGCCGGATTGCCAGGGCGGCAGCGGCCTGCCCGCCCCCCACCACCGCAACATGTTCCTCCGTGGCCCGAGACCTATCGTTTATTTATAGATCGAACGTTCGAACTATGTATTGTGCTTTCTTGGATTGCAAGCAGACGATTGGTGGTTGCATGAACGACAGGGATGATCTCGAAGCCGTCAAGAGCCGTATCGTGGCGGCGGTCGCTTCATGGCGTGTGGCCGCCTCGCTGACCTCCATTCGGGAGAGCTTTGATGCCCTCTTTGCCGACGGTTCCGAAACCTTGGGTGAAGCGATCCATATCGGACCCATGGCGGCCGCGTGGATCACGCCACCAGGAAGCTGCACAGACCGCGTCGTGCTGTTCTGCCATGGCGGCGGTTTCCAGGTCGGCTCGCTCCGCTCCCACAGCAGCTTGATGGTGCGCCTTGCGCGCGCCAGCGACGCACGCGTGCTCGGCTTCAATTACCGGCTTGCCCCCGAACACAAATATCCCGCAGCGGCCGAGGACGCGATCTCAGCCTATCTCTGGCTGCTCGGCCAGGGCCTGCCGTCGTCGCGCATTGTCGTCGGTGGCGATTCCGCCGGCGCTGCGCTCGCCATGAACATCGCGCTCCGCGCACGTGATATGAGCCTGCCGCTTCCGTCAGGCCTGGCGCTGATCTCGCCCTGGCTCGATCTGACCATGCGTGGTGCCAGCTATGCGAGCCGGGCCGCCCGCGATGTCTTTTCAAAACCAGCGCAACTCGCTGCAATGGCCCGCGCCTATCTCGGCCGTAACGGCAACGTATCAGCACCATCAGCCTCACCGGTCGATGCCGACCTTGCCGGCCTGCCACCGATCCTGATCCACGCCGGCGACCACGACATCACGCTCGACGATGCCTTTCTACTGGCGGCGCGGGCGCGGCAGAGCGGCGTGGACGTGAAGGTGCGCGTATGGGACCACATGTTCCATCATTTTCAGATGTTTGGTGAGTTACGGCAGAGCCACGAATCGCTGACCGAACTCGGTCGCTTCGTTGCAGAGCGAACGAGCGGCCGCTGATCCGTTCCGCGCGGCCCTCCGGCTCAGCAGACACCACACCCCATGCCGCCGGACACGCCCAACACCTCACCGGTCACGAACGATGCGGACGGCGAAGCAAAGAAGGATACCGCCGCCGCGACCTCATCCGGTTCGCCGAGACGCCTCAGCAGCGTCAGGCTTGCCATGTCGCGTCGCAGCTTGTCACCGAACTGCGCGATCGCCTCCTCGACCATCGGAGTACGGATTGGTCCCGGCAGAACGGCGTTCACTGTGATGCCGTACCGGGCGTTCTCCCTCGCAATCGACCGGGTGAATCCGATCACCCCGGCCTTGGCGGCTGCATAGACCGCCCCGCCCTTCGAACCGAGCCGCCCGGCTTCCGACGCGATGTTGATGACACGGCCATAACCCGCCCGTTGCATCGCCGGCAGGACACCGACGGTGAAGGCGAATGTGGCTTCCAAGTTCACCGCGATCAGGCGGCGCCAATCTTGCGGGCCGGTTTCGGTGAAGAAGGCGTGCTGATCGACACCGACATTGTTGACCAACACCTCGAACGGACCTCTCTTGGCAACGAAGCGCGCAACGGCGGCACTGTCCGTCGCGTCGATCGCCTCGAAATCGGCGCCGATCCCGCCGGCGACCACCCCGGCGCTTTCCGCGTCAAGGTCACAGAGCGTGACTGCGAAGCCGTCGGCGGCGAAGCGACGACAGATGGCCGCCCCGATACCCCTCGCGCCGCCGGTCACGAGAGCCCGCTGCAAGCGCCCTCCCGGCATCTTCGATCAAGCTCCGGTAAAATTCGGCGTGCGCTTTTCAAGTACGGCCGCCAAACCTTCTCGCGCATCAGCGGTGGACGACAGCTCTGCCACCGTCCGCGCCTCCTCGGGAAGGCAAGACTCGACGCTAAGGCCGATCCCGCTCCAGAGCAGCCGCTTGGCGGCCGCACTCGCCCTGGGAGCGTTGGCGGCCAGCCTCCCGACGAGCTTGCGCGTCTCTCCCGCGAGCCCATCGTCAGGAACGATACTGTTGATCAAACCAATAGCCTGGGCTTCCTCGGCTCCGAGCACGCGGTTGGTCAAAACAATCTCCGCGGCCCGCCGGAAACCCACCAAACGCGGCAGGATAACCGAGGCACCACCATCGGGCGCCATTCCGACCCGGGTGGCGCCCGCCATGAACCTGGCGGACTTCGCCGCCACGACGAGGTCGGACGCGCAGACAAGACCAAGCCCGCCCCCGCCTGCCGCATAGCCCTGCACTTCACTCACCACTGTGGCGTTCAGGCGGATCAGTCCACCCACAGCCATCTGCAGATAAGCCGTCACTGTGCGCAGGAAGTCACCCAGCGCCTCTCCCTTGGATGCGAACTCACGCACATCTCCGCCGGCACAGAAATTCGCTCCGGCACCTCGTACATGTACGACGCGCACGCGCGGGTCGCCATGGCAGCGCATCACCGCCTCGTGGATCGCCTGCATCATGGCGATATTCATCCCGTTCGAAGACTCTGGCCGGTTGAGGGTCAATGTCGCGACATGGTCAGCATAATCCAGAAGAACCGGTCCTTCTGCGACCCAGCACTCGTACCCCAAGGCCGTCTTGAGCTCTGATGTCATGTTCGCCTCCGTCGTTCGCCGCGACACTCAAATGAGAAAGGACAGGGTGAAGATCGGCTTGTGGTTGTTCACAAGACCGACCTTTTTCCGCACAAGCTTGAAACCACCATCTGTGATCCGCAGGCGATATTCATTGCGTGACGCCCAGAGGGTTTCGCCGCGCAGGTTATCCTCGAAGATGAACGCATTCGCCCTCACCTCGATCTCGTCACCGACCTGAGTGACGAGTTCGACATTCGAGATGATCCGCGCCAGCTCCGACCTCGGCGTCTGGGTATGGCGGCGCCCGGTCTTGAGCTGATCAATACGCACGCCAATACGCGAGCGGTTATCGTAGATGATCGACATCTGCCGCTCCGGATCGGTATCCGATCCATTGGCCGGCACCCAGTATGTCGCATCGTCCGCCCATAATGCCTCCCACTCGTCATAGGCATGGGTGTCCTGAAGGCGGGCTTCGAGAAACAGAAACTGCTCGACGCGTCGCAGAAGATCCGTTTGTTCCGCTTCGAGATGCAACATCGCGGTGGCTGTAGACTGCGGCATACCAACCTCACGCCGTCATCAGTTCGGTATAGTGACGCCAGATGGCGCGTTGCGGCACCTCGTCGGTCGAATGACCGACGAGGTAGCCGTTTTCGTCCCGGCGCTCGCGATGCAGGCCGCGTGTTAGCGTGACCCATTCAGGGTCATTGATCACTGCACCGCGATGATTGCGCTCATACATCTCGGTATCGTCGGCAAGCAGCAGCCCGGCCGGGCCGACCGAGCCCATGGTCTGCTGGCGCAAGCGCCGATTGAGCTCGGGCGCTCCCTTGAACTGTAGCGCGGTGACATGCTGGATTGTCTCGTCGACGGCGATCGGCTGCAGCACGAACAACTGGATTTCGGCGATGAACAGATTGGGGAAGATCATGATGTGCGGCGTCCCGTCGATCATGATCCTGCGCGCCCGCTCAGCGCCATAGGCCTGCTCCATCGCCTTCACGTATTGCGGAAAGCGCGTCTCGCTGGTGCCGAACCACTCGAGCGGCTTGCCGATCCGGCGCCACTCCGGCCGCAAGTCGAATTCGGTGTGGCCATTGCCGAAATCACGCGTGAGCGCGGTGGACTGCGGACCGTAGAGCTTGCCGATGCCACTGTCGGTAACCTGGAACACCGACCCGTGGACGAACGCCGGATGGTAGCCGTCCGTCTCGTTCTCGAGCATGAACTTCCAGTTCGCTTTGGTACGGTGCTGCAGGAAGCCTGCGGTCAGCTCGAGTTCGCCTTCGGGCGAGTTTTCCAACAGCTGGTCGATCGAGGCCGTCGCACCGCCGAGGTGTTCCTCCAGGGACGGCCCCTCGTTCGCGAAAGATCCGAAGACGAACCCCCGGTAGATGCCGACGCGCGGCACCCTGCCGAGCGAGAACCCCGACTTGTCTGCATCGCCGTAGCCGTCGGCATAGGCATAGCCGATCAGATCTCCCGTATTGGCGAATGTCCAGGAATGATAAGGGCACGTGAACGTGCCGCGGTTGCCTTGCCGGTAGGCGCAGAGCTGATTGCCGCGATGCGGACACTTGTTCAGAAGTAGACTGATCTTGCCATCGCGATCGTGAACCATCAGCACCGGAGTCGACCCGATGGATTTCGTCACATAGTCGTTTTTATTCGGGACCTCGCTGATGTGGCCGACATAGACCCACGTCCGATGCCAGATGCGCTCCAGTTCCTGCTCAAAGATCTGCGGGTCGTGATACACCACACTGCGAACCCGCGTCGGTTCAATCAGCGTGCGATAATCCGGGTTTGGCGACTGACCAGACATGACTCCTCCCTTTAACCTCCCGCGCGCTTTCTTAGATCGATCGTTCGGACTATTAATGGCACCTGCAAGAGGGCCGTGTCAAGCAGCTCCACCAAGCCGCCGAACATCGTGATGTCGCCGGCATAGCAAAATGCTAGCGCCGGGCCTGGCGTCGTCGACCACAAGCGGACCGATGCTGGTAGTCGAACCCTGGTCCTCCTGGGTGATGTTGCGTCCGGCGGAGACCAGCAGCAGTCCGGGGCCGGCGACCTCGAAATTGCCATGAGATGACATCGCGCCCCGCCGACACCAGCGAAACGTCGGTGAGATCGTTGTTCAGCATGAAGCCCGACACGTTGACGATATCCCTCCCCGCCTTTATCGAAATGGGTTTTGCTCGGTAGGACGAGACTGTGCCATCAAAGTTTGTAACGATGTCCCCCGCCGTCAGATTGAGAATGTCGCCATTCAGCGCGTAGAGACGAACCGGCACCGGATCGTCTGCATGCAACGGAATGGAATGGATTGACCAAGATCGAACGACGTACTTGGCTTGGTAATGAATCACGGGTTCAAGGGATCAAACGATGCTGATGGATCGGCTGCGCTCATGGTGACCACAGCACCGGCACCGTAGATCGAGCCGAATGCAAGCAACTCCAGCATCCCGCGCGAAGCAGGTGCGAGATCGGCGCGGCCATTGAGATAGATGCTGCCCCTGTCCGCGATTGCGAACAGCGACGGAGGCATCGGCATTATCGCGGTGTTTGCGCCGCCGAGGTTGCTGTTGGTCGAGACCTGCTATCTTCGGGACCTGGCGCAATGGACTTGCGCTCACCCGGTTTGCGCCGGACGTGCGCGATCTGCAGCGCGAGCGGAAGCAGCAACAGCGCCAGCCCGGCCAAGACAAGGCTCGTCACGAGAGGGTTGGCAAAGAACACCCCGAGCGATCCCTTGGACATCAGCATCGACTGCCGGAAGGCATCCTCGGCCTTGTCGCCGATAACGATCGCGAGCACGAGCGGGGCGAGCGGATAGAACAGCTTCTTGAAGAGATAGCCGACGACGCCGAAGCCGAGCATCATGACGACATCGAGATAGGAGTTCGACACCGAATAGGCGCCGACGACACAGATGATCACGATCAGGGGCGCAATGATGACGAACGGAATCCGCATCAAGGCCGCAAATATCGGAACGGTGAGCAGCACGAGCGCGACGGCGACAATGTTGCCCACATACATCGAGGCGATCAGGCCCCAGACGAAATCCTTCTGGTCGACGAACAGCATCGGCCCGGGATTGAGGCCCCAGATCATCAAGCCGCCCATCATTACCGCGGCGGTCGCCGAGCCGGGAATGCCGAGCGACAGCATGGGCAGAAGCGCGCTGGTGCCGGCCGCGTGATCGGCGGTCTCCGGGGAGATGATCCCCTCGACTTCGCCCGTGCCGAAATGGCGGCCGCGTCGTGAGAAGCGTCGGGCGATGCCGTAGCTCATGAAGGACGCCGCGGTCGGGCCGCCCGGCGTGATCCCCATCCAGCATCCGATGGCCGCGCTGCGCAGCAGAGCGATGCCATGCCGCGGCAGGCGGACGACCGCGCGGAAGACTTCCTTCCAGTCGATCCTTGAGGAGACCCCGCGTGCGTGAAACTCCTCTTCGACGGCAACCAGCAGCTCGCCGATGCCGAATAATCCCATCACCGCCACGACGAAGCTCACGCCTTTCACGAGCTCGTCGATCCCCATTGTCAGGCGTACGCTGCCGGAGACGGTATCGATGCCGATCGCAGCAATCGCAAAACCAATCGCGAGAGCGACCACCGTCTTGATCGGCGCCGCGCCGCCCATGCCAACGAAACTGGCAAAGGCGAGGAAATAGACGGCGAAGTACTCCGGCGGCCCGAAGGCGAGCGCAACCTGCGCCACCCACGATGCGAGGAAGGTGATCAGAATGACCCCGACCAGGGCGCCGAACGCGGCCGAACCGAAGGCGGTGGCAAGCGCCGTCGTCGGCCTGCCGTCGCGCGCCATCGGATAGCCGTCGAAAGTGGTTGCGACCGACGACGGCTCTCCGGGAATGTTGAACAGGATCGAGGTGACGGAGCCGCCGAAGAGCGCGCCCCAATACATGCTCGAAAGCAGGATGATGGCCGAGACCGGCTGCATCCCGAAGGTCAGCGGCAACAGCAACGACACGCCGTTCGGCGCGCCCAGGCCCGGCAACACGCCGACGAGAATGCCGAGCAGGACGCCAATCACCATCAGCACCAGATGCGGCACGGTGACTGCGATCGTGAAGCCGTGCACGAGCTCCTGGAGATTTTCCATTCGCTCTCCTCCTCAGAGCCCGAACGCAGCGGCGAGCGCGCCGTGCGGCAGCGTCACCTGGAACATGCGCTCGAACACCACATAAAGCGCGAGCGGCGTCGCCAATGCCATCGCCAGTGAGCGAAGCAGCGATTGATGCCTCGGCAGCGCCAGCACAGCGAAGATGTAGCCGGCTGAGGCCACATACATCCCGACGATCGGGATCAGCGCCACGAAGAGAGCGGCAGGCACGAACAGCCCTGCGAGGCGGCGCAGCTCGATTCCTGTGATGGCCACGGGCACGCTTGCCAGCGTGCCGCCCGGCAGGACACCGCGGGCGAGATTGTAGAGGCTGCCAGCAACGATGATCACACCGGTCAGCAACGGAAAGGTGCCGGCATCGACCCCGGCGGCCGACCAGCCGATGCCATTGTCGAAGCTGGACACGACCACGGCGACACCGAAGCTGCCGGTGAGAATGGCGGTCGCAATTTCGAGAGCACGGCGTGAGATCATCGACTGCTCCAGCCCGGCGCTAAGCCCCGGATAGTTTCGCTGACGTGGCCGACCGGCTCACTTGACGAGCCACCCCTGCTCGGCCGCGACCTGCCTGATATGCTCGAGGTCCTGCTTGATGTAGCTGTCGAACTCGGCTCCGGTCAGGAAGGCATCGACCTGCGAGGTTTTCTCGATGTAGTCCTTCCATTCCGGTGTCGCCCGCACCTTCTTCATGAGTTCGACATAGAAGGCAGCCTGCTCCGGCGTGACCTTGCCGGGCAGCCAGACGGTACGGGGCTGCTCATATTGCGGGATGTCGAGTCCCTGTTCGACGCAGCTCGGCACGTCGCTCCAGCCTTCGGTCGCGGTGACCTTGGGCCCCTGCGGCAATCGCTTTGGACTGAAGACACAGAGCGGGCGCTGCGTTCCGCCGCGCCACTGCCCCAGGCTTTCAGAGGGGTTGTTGACGTGAGAGTCGATATGACCGCCCGCGAGCTGCACGGCGGCCTCGGCGCCGCTCTTGAATGGAATGTAGGTCAACTTGATGTGCCCGACTTTTTCGATCATGCGGGTCAGCACCTCGTCGGTATCCTTCGACTGCGCTCCGCCCATCTTGAATTCATTCGCGGCCGCTGCCTTCAGATAGTCGTTGACGGTCTTGTACGGGGCGTCCTGCTTGACCCAGAGCAGGAACTCATCTTGCGCCATCGCGGCGATCGGAGTGAGATCTGTGTAGTTGAAGGCGACCTTGGACACGAGCGGCTGCTGCCATGCGTTCGACGTGCCGAAGATCACCTTGTGGGGATCGGCGGCCGAAGCCTTGCCGTACACATAACCTTCCGCACCGCTGCCGCCGCCCTTGTTGACGACCACGATCGGCTGGTCGGTCAGCTTGTACTTGGTGATGATGTTCTGGACCGCACGCGCCAGATTGTCGGTGCCGCCGCCCGGCCCTGCGGTCGCGACGAACTCGATCGGCTTCTGCGGCTGCCACGCCGCGCCCGCCGGAATCGTGCCGGCGAGCAGGATTGCCGCGGCAGGCAGCAGGAATCTCGACGTGACGTCCATGGTTTCCTCCGGCTGATTTTTTGCCTGTTTTACCTGTCGTATCGGCCTGTCGCGACGTTGCGCGACCGGCTTTTATCGACCACCTGCTGCCGAGACGATTGCGCCTTCTTTCTCGAGCGCTTTGATCTGACTGTCATCGAACCCATACTCGGACAGCACCTCGCGCGTATGCTCACCATAGACCGGCGCGCCCGAACGCACTTTTCCTGGTGTCACGGAGAACTTGACCGGGAGCCCAATCGTCTTCACCGGTCCGAGTGTCGAATGCTCGACCTCGACGACCATCTCGCGTGCAAGCGTCTGCGGATCGTTCAGCGCTTCCAGCATGTCGTGTACAGGACCGCATGGCACGCCCTTCTCTTCCAAGAGCGTGAGCCAGTGCGCCCGTGTCCCCGTGCGGAAGCGCTCGCTCAAGACCGCTTCGAGCTCCTTCAGATGCGCCATGCGATCAGCGCCGGTCACGAAGCGCGGATCGGATGCAAGCTCGGCTGCGCCCAGCGCCTCCAGCATCAACAGCCAATTCTTGTTATTGGCGCCCCCGACAACAAGCCAGCCGTCCGAAGCCTCGAAAGCCTGGTATGGCGCGTTGAGCGGATGCGCCGAGCCCATCGCGCGCGGTGCCGTGTTGGTGGCGAGCGCGATGGTCGATTGCCAGTAGGTCTGCACCAGCGCCGCCTCATACAGCGAGGTCTCGACCCACTGCCCTGCACCGGTCTTCAGCCGATGCGCGTACGCAGCCAGAATTCCCATGCAGGCCAAGAGGCCGGCGGTAATGTCCGATAGGGGTGGACCACACTTCACAGGCGGGCCGTCTGGCCGCTCGCCGGTGAAGCTCATGATCCCGCTCATGGCCTGGGCGACCAGATCGAAGCCGCGGCGATGCTTGTAGGGTCCGGTGCGGCCGAAGCCCGAGAGCGAGCAATAGATCAGCGCCGGGAATTCCTCGTGCAACGCCTGATAGCCGAAGCCCAGCCGCTCCATGGCACCCGGCGCGAAATTCTCGACCAGCACGTCGGCACGTGCGATCAGCCGCCGCAGCACCTCCTTCCCGCCGGCGGTTTTCAGGTCCAGCACCACGCCGCGCTTGTTGCGGTTCATCATCAGGAAAGAGGCCGCCTCGTCGCCAATCTTCGGCGGCACCGAATAGCGGGTGTCATCGCCATTCGGCCACTTCTCGATCTTGATGACATCGGCGCCCATGTCGGCGAGCATCAGCGTGCAGGTCGGTCCCGCCATGACATGGGTGAGGTCGACGACCTTGAGGCCGGCGAGCGGTCCTTGCGGACGGGCAGCGGGCTGCGATTGGTTGCCTTGCATCGTCATATCCCTATCGCCCGCGCCATTGCGGTGCGCGCTTGTTGAGAAACGCGTCCAGCCCCTCGCGAAAATCCTCGCTCATGTAACACATGACGATGAGGTCCTCGCCCTCCTCGCGCGTCAGCCGCTTCTGCAAGCGTGCGACCGCCTGCTTTGTCGCGTTGAGCGTCAGCGGTGCGTGGCCGGCGAGGAGCCGAGCGACCTCATCGGCACGCCCGTCGAGCGCCGCGAGATCATCGACCACCTCCGTGAGCAGGCCGATCGCCGCGGCCTCGGCGGCTTCGACCAGCCGCGCCGTGAAGATCAGATCCTTGACGCGTGCCGGTCCAACGAGGGCGGCGAGCCGGCTGACATTCGACATCGACAGGCAATTGCCGAGCGTGCGGGCAATGGGAAAGCCGATCCGCGCGCTTCTGGTGCCGATGCGCAGATCGCAGGCCGCGGCGATGCCGGCACCGCCGCCGGTGCAGAAGCCGCTGATCGCGGCGATCGTCGGCACGCGGCACTGCTCGAGCGTGGTGAGCACGCGGTCGATGCGGTTCTCGTAATCGACTGCATCCTGCGGTGTCGTGAAGGCACGGAACTGGTTGATGTCCGTTCCCGACGCGAAGGCCTTGTCGCCAGCGCCGCGAAGCACCAGCACCTTGATTGCCTGATCGCTGTTCGCCTGCTCGCAGATTTCGGCGAGCCGCTCGTACATTTCGAAAGTGAAGGCGTTTCTGGCCTGAGGACGATTGAACGTGACCCGTCCAATGCCGCTCGCGACCTCGAAAACGAGATCTTCCGCCACGTCCTGATCCATTTCCTCTACCCAGTCGTTTTCCTAACTTTGAATGCAAAATAGGGAATTATCAAGCTGGAACTTGGGCGATTGGGTCGATATTCTCCATTTTTGAATTCAAATCGGAGCCTCGACGAAATGCTGCATGAGGAGGTCGTCAGCCGCATTCGCGCGATCCTGCTCGACGGCGAAATTCCGCCTGGCGCCCGAATTCCCGAGCGCGATCTATGCGAACGGCTGCAGATCTCGCGCACACCGCTGCGCGAAGCCCTCAAAGTGCTGGCGGCCGAAGGCCTTGTGCAGTTGCTGCCAAACCGCGGCTCCCGCGCAGCCAGGCTTACTGACAAGGACATGCGTGACCTGTTCGAGGTCTGCCAGGGGCTCGAAGCCCTGGCCGGCGAGCTTGCATGTGAGCGCGTCACCGAGGAAGAAATCGGTGAGATCGCCGCTGCGCATGCCGCGATGGCACATCACTATCGTAACGGCGATCTGATTCAGTACTACCGCTGCAACCGGGCCATCCACGAGGCGATCGTGGCGGCGGCCGGCAATCCCGTGCTCGTCGGTCTGTACAATTCGGTCACAGCGCGCATTCGGCGCGCGCGCTATGTCACGCCGATGACGTCGGACCGTTGGGCGTTAGCGCTTCATGAGCACGAAGCGATCCTCAACGCGCTGCAGCGTCGCGATGGCGTCGGCCTCTCCCACATCTTGCGCACCCATCTCCGTCACAAGCGCGAGGAGGTTCTGCAGGCGGGGTTCGCCGAGACGGAAAGCGGCGATCCCACCATGCCGCCGGATCGAGCCCGGGTCTGAAATCGGCCAGCCTGCTCTCAGCAGGCGGCCAGTGGCTCATCCTAGCAGAGCCTTCGGAAGCTTATGCATGATTTCCATCACGCCAGGCGCTCCCTCGCCGGGCGTCAGGTGCGCCGTAGCCGCCTTGGCGGCGGCGGATGGATCCTGTTCGAGAATGGCTTGGAGGATGAGGCCATGATATTGATAAGCTTTACTGATGTAGCCCATCGCATCGAACGAATGATTGCGATAGGCGCTGGTTCGCGTACGCATGCGCAGGATCTCCTGGCGGAGATACGGATTGCGGGAGCCCGCATACAGCACCTCATGAAACGCCATGTTGGCCTGCTGCCAGCCGAGCGCGTCGTTACGTTCGACAACGCTGCGGGACGCCTTATGGGCGTCAGCCAAGGCCTCGCGCTCCTTGCTGGTCATGCGTTCGCAGGCGTAGCGGGCCGATAGCCCTTCGAGCTCCGCCAGCAACTCCCACACCGACAGGAGCTGTGCGAAATCCATCTTCGACACGATGGCGCCGCCGCGGGAGATGCTGGACACCAGCCCCTCGGCCTTGAGGCGCAGAATGGCCTCGCGCACCGGCGTACGCGACACGCCGAATTGGATCATCAGGTTTTCTTCGTCGACCGGATCCCCAGGCAGCAACTCGCGCTGGCTGATCTGCCTTTCGACAACACTGTAAATGCGGTCGCTCACCTTCATTTCGGTCACTACATGGGTCCTTGGCAACTTCGGAAGGCGATCGTCCGGGCCATGGTCGACACGTTTAGGTCCCCGACGCAAAAGGAAATAGCTTCAGTTCGAATAGCGATCGCGCTTCAGTCTGCCTCCATGCATGATCTCCACGCAAAGCGCGTTCCGTCATTGACGGGAAACCGGTACCCGGTTTCCCCCAATCCACGCAAGCCGATCAGAGCGTCAAGTTGACCGTTACGGTCTTCAACCGCGAAAAGCCCTCGAGCATCGACCCCAGCGACATTTCCTTGCCGAGCCCGCTCTGCTTGAAGCCGCCATAGGGCTGGCCCATGATCTGGCCCTTGCCCTGGTTGACCTGGACCCAGCCGGAATCGATCTCATGGGCCATGCGGATGGCGCGCGACGTGTTGCGCGAGAATACATAGCCTGCCAAGCCGTAGTGGCTGTCATTGGCCATCTTCAGCACCTCGGCCTCGTCGGTCCAGGGGATCGCCACCAGCACCGGACCGAAGATTTCCTCCTGAGCGAGACGCCAGTTGTTCGACGTGCTGGCGAACAGCGTCGGTATGGTGAAATAGCCGGCGCTCAACGGGCCCTCCTTCGGCGGCAGGCCGCCGGCGATCAGCTTGACATCCTTGTTCTTGAGGCCGTCTTCGATGTAACCGCAGACCCGACCATATTGCTTGTTGTTGATCAGGCTCCCCATGTCGGTGGCTTCGTCGAGCGGATTACCGATCTTGTAGCTGTTCATCAGCGCGACCAGCTTGTCGAGAAACTTGTCGTAGATCGACCGGTGCAAGAATAGCCGCGATCCGGCGGTGCATGACTGGCTTTGCCGCGTGAAGCGCATCGCGGATGCAACGCCCTGGACGACCCAGTCCTCGTCGGCATCTTCGCAGACGATGGCCGGGCTTTTGCCGCCAAGCTCGAGCGATACCGGCACGATGCGGTCCGCCGCGCCAGCCAGGATGCTGCGGCCGACCGCGGTCGAGCCGGTGAACGACAGCTTGCTGATGCGCGGATGGGTGGCGAGCGCTGCGCCGCATTCTGGACCAAGGCCGGTCACGATATTCAACACGCCTGGCGGCAGATGCCGATTGCAGATTTCGGCAATGAACAAGGCGGCGAACGGTGCGTCTTCGGCCAGTTTGAGCACCAGCGTGTTGCCGGCGCACACGGCCGGCGCGATCTTGATCGACGACAATGTCGCCGGCGCGTTCCAGGGCACGATGGCACCAACGACGCCGAGCGGCTCACGCCTCGTGTAGCTCAATATGTCATCGCCGAGCGGCAGCGTATCGCCCTTCAGTTCGCTGGCCAGACCGCCAAAGTAGCGGAAGACCTCCACGCAGGTCAGCGCCTCCGGACGCGCCTGGGTGCGCAGCGCATTGCCGGTTTCGTGGGCGATGATGCGGGCCAATTCTTCAACGCGGACTTCAAGCTCGTCCGCGACCTTGAGCAGCGCCTTGCCGCGCAGGGACGGCGTGACCTTCTTCCAGCTCACGAAGGCCTTTTCCGCCGCGACCACCGCGCATTCGACATCCTGCCCGGACGCACGCGGGGTGTGGGCGATCGTCTTCTTGCTGGCGGGGCATTCGACCGCCAGCGTGCGACCATCGACGCTGCCGACCCATTCGCCATTCAACAGTTGAAGCGTCGGTCCAAGGCGCACGGAGCTGTCCGCCTCGCTCACGGATGCCTTCAGCCCTCCATTGATTTGAACTTGTACAGTCATGGTCTTTCCTTCCATCGTTATAGCAGCCACCGGCCGAGCCGCATCTTTCATGAGTAGCCGGCGGAGCGATCAGGTGGCACGTACGCCCCGATCGGCAGCGGCTTTCACAGCCGTTTTCTCGGCGCTTTTCGCAGCAGCTCTATCGGCAGCTTTCCTGGCCTCGCGCCGACTGCTGGTAATCTTCATGAGCGAGCCGACGATCCCGTTCGGCATCAGAGTCATGCACGCAATCAGGATACCACCATAGACCGCACCGGAGAACGCCTGGCCGAGATCCGAGGCATAGGACGGCACGAACTGCAGGAACAGGCCGGCGACCAAAGCTCCCCAGATCGTTCCGAGCCCGCCCACGACGATCGCCGCCAGGAAGCTGATCGACAGCATCAGCGTGAACGAGTCCGGGCCAATGAAACCGATCGTAAAGGTCGCGAGCGCACCACCGACGCCGGCCAGCATCGAACCAACCCCGAACACGATCACCTTGAGCCTGTTGACATCGACGCCCATCGATGACGCGGCGAGTTCACCTTCGCGGATGCCGGCCAGCGCCCGGCCATTACTGCCGCCGACGAAGTTCCTGACCAGCCAGAAGACAACGACGGTAAACGCCAGCACCATGTAATAGATCCATGCATCTTGGCCCAGGGTGAACCATGCCGGCGGCACCGGCTTGTCGACCATCAGGCCGGCCGCGCCGCCGGTATAGGCCTTGAACTGCTTGACCAGCGGGATGACGGATACGGCGAGGATCAGCGTGATCAAGGCCAGATACAGCCCCCGCAGCCGTTTGGCCGGATACCCCGCCAGCACGCCGGCGATGAATGTGACAATCGCCGCAATCAGGACCGCCAGGACATCGTTGACGCCCAGGTACGCGACGCTGAGCACGGCGGCATACGACCCCAAAGCAAAGAAGGCATTATGGCCGAGCGAGACTTGACCGACATAGCCGGTGATCAGGTTGAGGCCCAGCGCCGCCACGGCATAGGTCATCACGCCGGTCAGTTGGAATGTCTGATATTCAGGAATCACAAGCGGCATGCCGAGCAGGATCACCGCCAGTACGAAGCCGATACCGATCTTGGTGACGGCCACATCGCCGTGCCGAACCGATTGCATGGCAGGAATTCCGATGCTGCTCATACGCGTACCACCACCGTGCTGCCGAACAGACCTTCAGGCTTGATGATCAGCACAGCGACGATCAGCATCAGCGGCAGCAGGATCTGCAGATCGGAACCGAGCCAGGGAAGATAAGCCATCGATAGGGCTTGCGAGATGCCGACGATGGCACCGCCAACAACCGCGCCGCGATAGCTCGTCAATCCGCCGACCACGGCCGCAGCGAAGGCGTAGATGATGATGGCGCCCATCATGTTCGGATCGAGCGTCAGCTTCGGGCCGACCAACAGGCCAGACACCGCCCCGAGCCCGGCCGCCAGTCCCCATCCGATCGCCATCATCGCCGTGAAGGGAACGCCGACCAGCATCGCGGATGTGGCATTGGAGGCCGAGGCGCGCAGTGCGGTGCCGAGCCGCGTATGCTGCAACAGTAGGAACATGCCGGTCGAGATCGCAATCAGAATTACGATCGTGCCGACCAGCTCGGCATTGAACCTGAGCGCGCCGATGGCGAAGCTCTTCTCGGGGAACGGGCTCGGCAATGAGAGCTGCAGAAATCCCCAGATCGCGCCGTTGAAACTATTGAAGGCCAGGAACAGGCCGAGCGTGACGATGACGATCGTCAATTCATCCCGGTGCTGAACCGACCGGACCAGCAGCAGATAGGCCAGCACGCCAACGATCATCGATACAACGATGGCAATGAGAAACGACCACCACAACGGCACGCCCCAATCGACCATCTGCCAGGCTATGTAGGCGGAGAATGTCGCCATCTCGCCTTGAGCGAAATTGGCGATGTTCGTCGTTCGATAGATCAGCACCAGGGCAAGGCCCAGCGACGCGTAGATCGCGCCATCCCCGATGCCGTTGACGATCTGCTGAAAGAAGTACTGCATCGTCAGCTTCTCTATTCAGTTATTGGAGTAGCCTGCATGAGCCAAGACCGGTCGCGGATATTCAGTTACCAAGATAGGCAGCGCGGACGCCGTCGTTCTCGGACACATCTCGGGCCGTGCCCGACAGCACCATCGAGCCGGTCTCAAGCACGTAGGCGTCATTGGCAATCTCCAAAGCCAGATTGGCGTTCTGCTCGACGATCAGCATCGCGATGCCCTGCGATCGGTTGACGCGTTGCAACGCCTCGTAGAGGTCATCGATGATGACCGGCGCGAGCCCGAGCGACGGCTCGTCGAGCAGCATTACCCGCGGCTTGAGCATCAGCGCCCGGCCGACGGCCAGCATCTGCTGTTCGCCGCCGCTGAGGCTACCCGCCTTCTGCTTGCGGCGCTCGCGCAAGCGGGGAAACAGCGCGTACATCTGCTCGATATCGGCTGCGATCTCAGCCTTGTCGCGGCGACGGAAGGCGCCGACCGCCAGATTGTCCTCGACGGTCAGGTCGCTGAAGGTGCCGCGTCCCTGCACGCCGTGGGCGATGCCCAGGCGCGCGATCCGGTCGGGGCCCAGTCCCTTCAGGTCCTTGCCGTCCAGCAGGATCTGTCCCGTATATTTGACCATACCGCTGACGGCGCGCAGCGTCGTCGTCTTGCCTGCACCGTTGGCGCCGAGCAGCACGGCGATGCTCTTTTCGCCGACCGCGAGCGAAACGTCGTGCAGCACCGGGATGCGCCCGTAGCCGGCGCTAACGCCCTTGATTTCGAGAACGTTCACGCTGTTTCCCCAAATAGGCCTGGATGACGCGAGGGTCCGACTTCACGTCGGCCGGTTTGCCTTCGGCGATCTTGTTGCCGAAGTCCAACACGACGATGTCGTCCGAGACATTCATCACCATGCCCATGTGATGCTCGACCAACAGCAAAGTCATGCCGAATTCGTCACGCACCCGGACCAGGGTCCGCGCGAGTTCATCGACCTCCGAATGCGACAGCCCACCAGCCGGCTCGTCCAGCATCAGGAGCGAGGGACGAGACGCCAGCGCGCGGGCAAGCTCGACCCGCTTGAGCGTCGGATAAGGCAGGCTGTCGATGCGTTCATCGTGCAGGTGATCGAGTTGCAGGCGCGCCAGCAACTCCATCGCCGCGCGGCGCTGGGCGGCTTCTTCGGACCGCCGCGACACCGGCACGAACGGCGCGCGCAAGAGCGAGGTGCGACCGTGGTGATAGCCGCCGAGCATCACGTTCTGCAGGACCGTCAGCGATTTCATCAGCGCCAGGTTCTGGAACGTACGAGCAATGCCGAGTTTCGCGATGTCCTTCGACCGATAGTGTGTGATGTCAGTTCCGTCGAAGGTGATCCTGCCTTCCGTCGGATTGTAGAGGCGGCTGACACAATTGAACAAACTGGTCTTGCCGGCGCCATTGGGGCCGATCAGGCCGCAGATGACGTCCCGCCTGACCTGGAACGATAGTGCATTGATCGCAACGAGGCCGCCGAACCTGAGCGACAGATTGTCCACCGCCAGCTTCGGCGGCGCCGTGGAAGCCGGCGCCGTCCGCGAGGAGAGATGAGCCGTTGAGCCGTTCATGCGATCTTCGTCCCCACCGTGAGGGCTAAGGGAAGCTGCTTCTCCAATCTCCCCGGCGTTACAGGCCGAGGGCCGCTTCAGCCTGCTTGGCGACGACCGTCATGTCCGAGCCGGGCGCCGCGCTTGCCAGCGCCTTGGCCCAGATCGCGGCCGTCGTGCGCGAGAGCTGGGCATCGGATCCCATCGCGTCGAACAGCGACATTGCCACGCGGACATCCTTCTCCATCAACGCGAGCGCGAAGCCGAACTGGAAGGTGCGGTCGATGACCGCCTTCTGCCAGACATGGGTGGTCTGGAAGCTCTGGCCGGACGACGCATCGATCACTTTGAGCATCGTCGCTGGATCAAGACCGAACTTGGCGCCGACCGCGAAGACTTCGCTGGTGGCGGCAAAGGCCGTGGCGGCGAGCAGGTTGTTCAGTGCCTTGACCGCGTGGCCCGACCCGACCTTGCCGACCAGGAAGACCTTGCCGCCCATCTTCTGCAGCACCGGCAGCGCCCGATCGAAATCAGCCTGCGCACCTCCGACCATGATCGCCAGGCTAGCGGCTTCCGCCCCCTTGACGCCGCCGGAGACCGGCGCGTCGATGAAGTGGACGCCCTTTTTGGCAGCGATCTCCGCGTTCGCGACCGAATTGGTCGGCGCGGACGAGCTCATGTCGATCACCATGGCGCCGGCGGGCAGATAATCGAGCAGTCCCCTGCCGCCATCGGCGTCATGCAGCACCTGATCGACGATCGCGCTTGTCGGCAGCATCAGGATCACCGCATCAGCCGAGCTCATGCCGCTCACACCGTCGACGATCCGGCCACCGCTTGCCCTAGCGGCCTCAGCCGCACGGGCCGCATCGGTATCGTAGACGAGAATGTCGGCGATCCCCTTCAGATGCTTCACCATCTGACTGCCCATGGCGCCCAGCCCGATGAATCCGATGGTCTTGAATGTGTTGTTGGTCATGGACGTTGTCTCCTCGTTGCGACGTGTCATTGCGACTTGGCTGGGGGTTCGTAGAGCGGCGTCTTGCCCTCGTAATTGAGGACAGGGCCGACCGGCACGAACTTCACGCCGTCGAACTGGGAGATCTGCACGGACTCGATCGGGTAGCCGTCTTCGGCACCATTGGTGTTCAGCGTGATGCCATCGAGCATCAGCGGCTCCTTCTGGTTCTTCATGCTACGAGCTGCCTTCATGAAGGCCTCGCGGGTCGGCTGCTCCATCCGCTCGAACAGGCCCTTGGTCGCGTGGCAGGCGTACCAGCCGGCCGCCGCATTCTGGTCGGCGGGATTGAGCGAGCCGCCATATTGCTTGAGCTTGGCGACGTAGAGCTTCATGTCTTCGTCGTTGGCGTAGACCGGGTTGGTCTGGTCCTTCATCCACTGGCCGCTATAGACGCCCTTGGCGGTCTCGACGCCGGCCGGCTCGAACACGCCACCGATGCTCGATCCGACACCCCAGATGATGTGCACCGGTTTCCAGTTGATTGCCGCCATCTGCTTGAGAGCCTGCACGACGAATTTTGGCGTGGTCGCATCGACGAACAGATCGGCGCCCGAAGCGGCAAGTCGGCTGATCTTCGCGTTGATCGTCGGTTCGCTATAGGTGTGTTCTTCGCGAGCGACGATGTTGAGACCAAGCTCCTTGGCCGACTTCAGGAACGCATCAGCAAAGAATGGACCGCCGCTGTCATCGTTGAGCAGCGCGATCTTGGCGTCCGGGAATTTCTGCTTGATGAACGCCGCATAGATCGCGGCTTCGGTGTTATAGGCGAGCCACGCGGCCATGGTCCAAGGGTTCTTTTCGACCTCGGACTTTGCGCCGAACATCGGGCCACCCGTTGCGATGAACATCTGCGGCACATGCTCGGCGTTATAGTACGGCCGCGATCCGAGATTGGCGCCGGTGCCGACATTGCCGACGACCGCGAACACCTTGGACTGGCTCACCAGCCGACGCGCATTCTGCACCGCACGCGCGGGCTCCATCGCATCATCCAAGATATCAAGCCGGACCTTGCGCGTCTTGCCGTCGCCGAACTTGACGCCGCCCTGCTCAGCATTGAGGTAATTGAAGCACGCTTCGGTGCCGCGGGCGATCGCGCCGTAACCCGCATTCGGGCCGGACAACGCGGCCGAGATGCCTATCACAATTTCAGTATCGGTAATGCCGTTCTCTGCGTGCGCCGGTGTGACGATGGTGGCTGTCCCCACCCCCAACGCTAACGACAACAGACAACCCCACGCATCGCGTGGCCGCGCGTGCGACATCGTCTTCCTCCCTGATATTTTTTGGATGCTGCGCACCCTTGGCGCGAATTAAGACACGAAGTATTTTTTCGATCAAGCTATATATATTTATAAAGCGCCTAAGGATATTGCGCTGCGACGTGCCCCTCCGGGCGGCGGCGCTGCCCACCGCAACAGCCATTCATTCTTGGTTGGAGCTGTCATCGTTGTACAAGCAAATCCGTCGATGTCGCGCGGATCGAGCCTGGCATCACTGCAGGCGGCGAGGATCGCCTTCAGCGCGAGCTCAAATTCCGCGTCCGGCGAGGCGCCGTGCCGATAATACTCGGTTTCACCGATCCCGACGACGGCAACGCGGCCCCGAGCGTACGATCGCTCCGCCCGCTCATGCCTGCTTGTCCGCCGATGCCGGCTGGCGACGAGCGCCGAGAGCGCCCTCTTCCGCAAGGCGTGCCAGTCGCGCGTCGTCGTAGCCGAGCACCTCGCGCAGAACTTCCTCCGTGTGCTGGCCCACGGCCGGCGCAACGACGGGATCCACGACCGGGGTTTCAGAATATCGGATCGGCAGGCTCACATTCGGCACCCATCCGACCGTGGGATGCGGGATGCGTGTCACGATCGCACGCTCCCGCGCTTCCGGAGAACGAATGGCCTCGCCGACGCTGCGCACCTGCCCGCAGGGCACGCCCGCCGCCCGCATCCGCGATTGCCAATACGACCATGGCTGCTGCGCGAAAGCTTCACCAAGAATCGCGAACAATTCGTCGCGCCGGCGAATGCGTTCGGGACCGGTCGCGTAGATTTCGGCCGTGGCCATGTCGGCGCGGCCGATCACTTGCGCCATCAGCCGCTGAAAGATCTTGTCGTTGCCGCAGTTGATATAGAAGGAGCGGTCCTGCGCCTGGAACACGCCCGACGGGCACGTATCGGGAGACGTGTTGCCATGCCGCTGTGTATCAGCGCCGCTGAACAGATGTTGCAGCGTGGCGTAACCCGTCATCAGCACCGCGGTGTCGAACAGGGACACCTCGATGGCTTGTCCGACACCGCTGCGCTGGCGCGCGACCACCGCGCCGAGGATCGCATTGGAGGCCATCATCGCCGTTGAGATATCCATGACCGGCGACAATGCGCGCACGCCTTCGCGATCGGCATAGCCGTTCATGGACACGAACCCGCTCTCGACCTGCGCGATCGGATCGAACCCGAGCCGATCGGCAAAGGCGCCGTCCCGGCCATAGGCTGACACCGAACAATAGATGACGTCACGTTTGATTCTGCGGCAATTGTCGTAGTCGAGGCCCAGTCGCTTCATCACGCCGGTCGAGAAATTCTCGACGACGACGTCCGCCGTGGCAATCAGTTCACGCGCGACCTTGAGGCCTTCCGGCGACTTCAGGTCGACCGCGACGCTGCGCTTGTTGCGGTTGGTCCAGAGAAACGGAGCGCCGTGCCTGAGATCGGGATGCAAGGGCGGATAACGGCGAAGATCGTCGCCCTTCTCCGGCGCCTCGATCTTGACGACCTCCGCACCCATGTCGGCGAGGATCATCGTGGCGAAGGGGCCGGCGATGAAGTGCGAGAAATCGATCACCCGAATTCCATCCAGCGCTTTTGGCGCATCGGAAGGGCGCGGCGCATGTTCCGGAAATTCCGCTTCGAGCTGATCCAGCATTCTTCCTCCCGTCGGTTTGTTGTTTAGATCTCCAATCACAGATCCAGCACGAGCGTCGCTGATTTCGAACCTGAGCAGCAGATCATCATTGTTTTGTTGGCCGCTCGTTCCTCCGCGCTGAGAAACTGATCGCGGTGATCGGGAATTCCCTCAATCACCCGGGTCTCGCAGGTGCCGCAGACACCTTCGGCACAGGCGTAGTTCGCTGTCATTCCTGCATCCAGGAGCGCGTTCAGGATCGTCTTGCCTGGTTCAACCGTTATCGTTCGGCCACTGCGCGCAAGCCTCACTTCAAACCCACTTTCGGCGGCCGGCTTTTCCCTTGCCTTGAAATATTCCACGTGCACGTGAGCGGCGGGCCGAGCAGTGGTCGCCGCTTCGAATGCCCCGAGCATCGACAGCGGGCCGCAGCAATACAGATGCGCTTCTGCAGGGGCGCCTTCGACGATCGCCGCAAGGTCGAGCTTGCGGCCGAGTGGCGCGTGGTCGAACGTCACGTGCAGGTTCTCTTGAACGTCCGGTCGAAGCGCATGCAGTTCGTCAAGGAACGCCGCGGCGAAACGAGTCCTGGCTGCGTAAAACAGCTCCCAGGAGCGACCTAGCATCTCGAGGCGGCGGATCATCGAAAGCAGCGGCGTGATTCCGATTCCGCCCGCGATCAGCACCGAATGCGCCGCATCCTCCTGAAGGACAAAGTTGTTCCTGGGATGCGAAATCGTCATGATATCTCCGACCCGCACCGTGTCATGGATGAGCCTGGAGCCACCCCGACCTTCAGCATCCCTGTTGATCGCGACCACATAGCGCTTCCGTTCGCTCTGGTCATTGACGAGCGAATAGCCGCGGATCATTCCGTTCGGCAGATGCAGATCGATGTGACAGCCGGCCGTGAAAGGAGCGAGATCGCCGCCTCCCGGAGCGACCAATTCGTATGAATTGATGCTCTCGGCCTCGTAGCCGATCCGTTTGACGCGGACCCGCATGGTGCTCTCAGCCATGAGCCCCGGCGCCTCCGCTTGCACGATGATTGCGCTTAATACGAGCGAACGAGCTCACAGCTTGTACCCGAAATCGGCGCCGAGCTGCGCGCGCATGAAGCGGGCGCCGACGTCGACCCACGAGTCTTCCGGCGGCAGTTGCAGCGACACGGCGCGGACCATGAACACGTCGGGGTCGGTCACGCCCTTTGGCTTGGTGCCATGATCGCGATAAGTGCCGAGCGCTTCGAGCAGGAAGCGCCGCGTCATCGCAATGCCGGTGTCGCTGGAGCAGAGGTTCTCCTTGGTACGGTCGTAGATCGGCGAAACACCGCTTTGACAAGCGCCGTCTTGCACCCACAGTCCGGGCAACCCCGAGAACCAGGTGGTCTGCTGCGCCTCATAGTCGAACTGGAAGCCGTTCTGCGGATTGTATTTGGTCCAGTATCCGGCGTAGGGAACGGTCACGGGGTGCTGGACGAGTGCATGCCTGCTGGCGTGCCCGCTCTCCCGACCGTTGTGCCCCTCTGCGAATATCTGACGGGTCTTCTGCGCCAATGGCTGCGAGGGATGATACGAGAACATGATGCACAGCGTATTCTCGTCATCGATCGGCACCCAGGCGTGCCCGCTCAAATCGGGGAACGGCGACAGTGGCGGGACGAGCGTATAGAACGGCAGGAGGAACTGGTTGACGCGCCAGTACAGTGTGTTCTCGTCGTAGTTCCGCCGGGCGGCGATGCTCATCCCGAAATCCTGCTTGATGCATTCAAACGTCGGACGGAGGTCGCGCTTCTGAATCCACGCGCTCGTGGTGCCCTGGGAGTCGAGCCGGCCGTGCAGCAGCGGCGCGTGGGCGGAATCGATCTCGCCTTCGACCGCCTGCAGCCAGTTGCACTCCTGGACGCGCACGGAGACATGCACCTGGTCCGCCGGCACCAGATTCCACTCCACGTTCGGAAGCGGCGGAGGGCTCGCAGCATCCGGCCCCATGTAGGTCCAAAGCATCCCGTTGCGCTCCTGGCAGGGATAGGCCTTGATCCGGACCCGCTCTTTCAGGCGGCTGCGAACCGGCTCGGCCGGCATGTCCGTCGCCGCGCCTGTCACATCGAACTTCCAGCCATGATAGACGCATCGCAATCCGCAATCTTCGTTGCGGCCGAAGATCAGCGGTGCGCCGCGATGCGGACATGCATGATCGACCAATCCGACGCGGCCATCGGTGTCGCGGAAGGCGACCAGATCTTCGCCCAACAACCGGATGCGCTTCGGCTCTCCGTCGTTGACGAGATCGGCTGACGGCAGAAAGGGAATCCAATACAGCCGGAACAGTTCGCCAAGTGGCGTGCCCTTCCCGACCCGGACCAGTCTTTCATTGTCTTCGTGCGATAGCATGACCTTCCTCCGCTCAATTCAACAATTCGTCGCGAGGCCTCATTTGGCCGCGCGCTCGAGGAGAGCAGCGATGCGTGGTGACAAGCCCAGATCGCGGGCGGTCCAGAGCGGATCGGATGCGGCAAGCGGCTTTCGGGGAATGGGAGGCTCACTGCCCGCCTCCACCAGGCTCACGATCTGTTCGATCCGTCGTCGTTCGAGCTCTCTGAGCGTGTCTTCGACGACAAACCCTTCTGCGATGCAGCCGGGCAGTTCCGGATAAGCGAGCCGCAGAAGCCACTTGCCTGGCTCGGTTTCGACGGCTTCAGCCTCAAGGAGATACGGGATCGACAAAAACTGGCGCAGATCCAAAACCATCCTCCCCGTGCGAACCTTGATCCATTCGCGTCCGTATTTGTTACGTGTACGTACTATATCGACGCTTGTGTTGCAAGGCCGACGCGGCGTCCAACTCGCGTTCAGATCCGGCTCGCTCTCGGCACCCGGCCCGAGGCTTGAGGACGGAACACCAAGCTGCTAACGGCTATGCCGATTTGGGGTCAGATGACGACAGCGCAGGTCGACAACGGCATGTCAGCCGACAAGACAATGAAGACGGATTCAGTTGCGGAGCTCGCCCGAAACTGGCGGCTGGAAGGTGGCATCGGCTTTCTTCTTCGGCTGCTCGAAGCCCGCTACGACGTCCTCTATCAGAAAGTGACGCGCCAGAGTGACATCACCCCCCGGCAGTTCGGCGTGCTCATGGCGCTGTATCAACGCGGCCCGCTCACGCCATCGGTCCTCGCGGAGCACATCAGTTGCGACCGGAATACGCTGAGCGAGATGCTCAAGCGGATGACGGCGCGAAAGCTGATCTCGAAAAAGAGCAATGCGGAAGACCGGCGCTCCGTGCAGGTTCAGATCACCGCCAAGGGAGAGGCTGCCCTCTTCAGCGTTGTTCCGTCCGCTGCTGAACTGCAGGACCTGATGCTGGCGCCGCTGCGCAAGGAAGATCGCGCGCATTTTCTGAAATGCATGCTGGCGATCGCAAAGGCGACGCCATCGGGCTCTTCCGGATCATCCGAGGATTGAATTCTTCTGCAGCATTGCTGGCGCGGGCGAACTATTTTCCGAACGCTCCTGCTTCTGCCAGGCTGGCGATTTCCGCGGGTGACAAGCCCAGCGCCCGTGACAGCACCTCGTCGCGGTGCGCGCCGACCGCCGACACCTCGCGCCGCATGGAGCAGTCCGCTCCCGACATCTTCCAGGGTGGATTGACGCCGAAAAACTCGCCTGCGCCGTCAGCAATCGTCGCGAAGGCGCCGCGCTGCGAAAGATGCGGATCCGTCAGCGCCGCGCCGGGATCGCGATATTCGGCGCAGGGAACGCCGGCGCGATCGAGCGCCGCGATACATTCTCGCACCGTGTGGCGCTCGGTCCACGTCCCGATTTGCCGCATCATTGCGCCCCAGTTTGCGCCGCGCGCCGGCACAGTGTTGAAGCGGGCATCCTCGGCCAAGGCGCGGTCCCCCGTCACCTCGCAAAGGGCGGCGAAATTGCGCGACGTCACCGGCGCGATCAGGATATCGCCATCGCTGGCTCGCACCGGACCATAGGTCGGCCGCGGCGCATGCACCGGAAACTGCGCCTCCTGGAGTTCGTAGACGAGCAGGTTCAGCATGCAATCCATCAGCGCGACGTCGATCCGCTGCCCCACTCCGGTGCGCGATCGCTGCACGAGTGCGGTCTGGATCGCCGAATAGCCGAAGATGCCTCCGAGCAGATCGGCGACGAACACGGCGCCCGCTGCGGGACGATCGCGATCGCCCGCATACCGCATCAGCGCACGGTCGAACCCGCTTTCTGCGTGAACGATCATGGCATAGGCCGCACGTTCCGCCGCCGGACCGGACTGGCCATAGCCGGAGATCGAACAATAGATCAGGCGCGGATTGATCTCGCGCAGCGCCTCATAGCCGAGTCCCAGCCGGTCCATGACACCGGGACGAAAATTCTCCACGACGATATCGGTCTGCTCTACCAGCCTGTGAACGAGGCCGATCGCTTCGCTGTTCTTCAGATCGAGTGCCAGACTCCGCTTTCCGGCATTGAGCTGGCCGAAATAGGCGCTGTGGCCGTCGCGGAGCGGGGCACGCAGCCGCATGTCGTCGCCCTCCGGCGGCTCGATCTTGATGACCTCCGCACCGACGTCCGAGAGCAGCCGCGCACAGTAGGGACCAGCCAGCATGATCGAGAAATCGAGCACCCTGACGCCTTCCAGGGGTGCGGTGGCGGTGTTGAGCTCCGGCATGCGGCCACTCCTATCTCGGCAACCCAAGCGCCCGTTGCGCGATCAGGCTGCGCTGAATTTCGTTGGTTCCAATGCTGATCACCCACATCAGCGAATGACGCAGGTTCTGTTCGAACCGTCCATTGTCGATTGCATCAGGCATCCCTTCGGAAAGCGCGGCGCGCTGGCCTAGAATGTCGAAGGCGGTTTCGCCGAAGCGCTCCATCAGCTCGCTGGAGAACACTTTGCTGATCGCGCCATATTCCGGCGGGGTGACGCCATCAGCCGCCAGTTCCGCGCAATGCATCATCAACTGACGGCCGACCTCGATTTCAGACGCGAGTACGGCCATTCTGTCGCGGACGATCGGGTCATCGGCAAGCACCGGCCGGTCGCTATCGGTCGCCATGATATGCCGGCGCAATTGTTCGAAGGCGTGGGCGACCTTCAGGACGATGCCGCCGCCGACCAGACCGCGCTCAAAAGCGAGCGCCCCGGTCAGCACCTTCCAGCCGCTATCGACCTCACCGACGAGGTTGTCCAAGGGAATGCGGACGTTGTCGTAGAAGATATTGGCAAAGGAGCCGTCATACATCGTCGTCGCCGGCTGGATGGAGATGCCCGGCGTGTTCATCGGCACGATGAACATGCTGATGCCGGCATGCGGCGGCTTGGCGTCCCTGTCGGTGCGCGCGGCCAGGAACATGTACTTGCCCCACCACGTCGTGGTCCAGATCTTCTGGCCGTTGATGACCCACTGATCGCCATCGCGCTCGGCACTGGTGCACAGCGCGGCGAGATCGGAGCCTGCCTGGGGTTCGCTGTAGCCCATGCCGTGCATGGCTTCGCCGCGGAGAATCTCCGGCAGATATTTTTGCTGCTGCTCCGGCGTGCCGAACATCATCAGAGCGTTGGCCTGGATCGCGGCGCCAATCCGCGGCGCTTCGCCCCGCTCCATCGTCTCGATGAGGGCGATCTGCTCCAGCGGCGAGCGCCCCTGCCCGCTGAATTTGCTCGGCCATCCCAACCCGATCCAGCCGGTCTTGCCGACATCAAGCGCGAACTCGGCATCGAACTCGCGCTTGGCGAACGGCTGCGCGTCGAAGGCGGCCTTGCGCTCGCCCGACCAGTTCTGCTCCAGCCATTGCCGGACCTGTTCGCGCAGCGCATTGCCGGCCGGACCGAGATCGTATCGCGGCAGTTCCGCACCGCCATCATCCAGCAGGAAAGAGCCTATTCCGAGCCTCGCATGTGCCGCGCCGCCGAGCGCGATCGTATCGAGATGAACCCGCTTGAAGTGCAATGGCGCCTCGTGCTCCTCGGCATAGCCGATGGCGCCGAACGTATGCTGGGTCTCGAGCGAAACACGCCGCAGCGCCTCCGCGGAAAAGGAGGCGGCGCAATCGGCGAAATACGGCCAATGACGATCGCCACGATCATGCAGTTCCGCTGCATGGCCAATGATCAGGCGCACGCCTTCGAGCAGGATGAAGCAATTGGCCAGCTTGTGCTGGATCGCCTGGAACTTTCCGATCGGCTGGCCGAATTGTCGGCGCTCCTTTGCATAGTCGACGGCCAGTTCGAACGCGCGCCGGGCGGCACCGTGCGCCCGCGCCATCAGCGCCAGCTTGGCCTCGCGCAATAGCTCATGGACGGCAAGGAATTCGACTTCGATGATGTCAGCCGGCGCAGCGTTCAGCCGAACCTGGTGAAGGCCCCAGGCGCCCATCGCGCGGGTTGGTTCAACGCCGACACCCGGGCCATCCATCGCAACAAGCGCAAGCGCCGATGGACTGATCGGCACAAGCAGATGCGTACAGCTTCCCGCCGCCTCGACAAACCGCAGCAGTCCGCTTGCCCTCATGTTCGTGACCTCGATGGCTCCAGCCGCGCGGTCCGGATCAAATGTCCCAAACGAGAGCGCGATGCGCGCGCTGCCCGCATGCAGGCGCCTTAGCAAATCGACCGAAGCCTCGGACCTTGCTCCCGCGAGCGCGAAATTGGCGAGAGCTGCCGACCACATCGGCGCCGGGCATGCGGCGCGGCCCAGCTCCGCCATCACCACCAGGACCTCGCGCAGCCCTCCCATGTCGGGATCGTTGCCAAGCGACGCAACGCCCTGACCCACGAGCTTGCTCCAGACGGCGGCGATCTCCTCGGGGCACGGGCCGTGCTTCATGGCGTCGGCGCGCCAATGCTGGCCGAGAAATCCGCGCAGGGAATCCCGGAGCATCTCCCTCGTGTCTTCAGTCGCGAGCTCGGTCGCGCGCATGACTGGGCTAAGCCTGGCCGAATTTCGGCTTGCGCTTCTCCTTGAAGGACGTGGTCGCTTCCTTGTGGTCGGCCGTCTCGAACGTCACCTGCTCCAAGGCCATAGAGGCTTCGAGCAGCATGTTGACGCGATCCTTGACGATCTGGTTGATCGACAGCTTGGTCCAACGAATGGCCCAGGTGGGGCCGTTCGCAAGCTCCACGGCGATATCGCGGGCCCTGGCCAGCACCTCCGCGCGCGGCGCCACATGGTTGACCAGCCCGATCCGCTCGGCCTCCTTGCCGCTCAGGAGCGTGCCGCGGATCAGGAATTCCTTGGCCTTGTTGATCCCAACGAGCAGCGGCCAGATCACGGTGCCTCCGTCGCCCGCGACCAGGCCGACCCGCGAGACATGCGTGTCGCCGATCCGCGCGTCTTCGGCCATCACCGTTATGTCGCACAGCAACGCGTGGGTCGCAGCAAGGCCAATCGCATCGCCGTTGATGGCAGCGATGATCGGCTTGTCGAGCTCGAGTTGGCGGGTGACCCCGCGCCGGCTGATCATGGGGTCATGGACCTCGCCCTCCTCGAGGACGTCGCCGCCCGGCCGTTCCGACATCGCCTTCACGTCGCCACCGACGCTGAAGAAATCGCCGGCACCGGTCAGCACCACGACATTGACGGCGTGATCATCGGCGAGGTCGTCCCAGATCGTCCGCAGTTCACGGATCAGCTTCTGATTGATCGCGTTGCGCGCCTGCGGGCGGTTCAAGGTCACGGTCGCCACCTTGTCCGCAACCTCGATCTTCAGGCACTCGTAATTGGCGTATCTGGACACATTTTCCTCCGTTTATATTCTTGTTCAGGCGAGGCTGGTCGTCACATGCCGCCGCTCAACGGCGGAAACCGGGCTGGACCTCCGCCAAGGCAACATGAAGTGACATGGCGCCGGGATCCTGCTCCAGCATCCGCTGCACAGATTCGAGATGCGTGCGCATCAGGCGAGTGGCGGACGAGACATTGCGCTCGCGCAGCGCGGCCAGAAACTGCCGGCGTTTCTCGGCGAGCCGGGCCATCGCGACGCCGCTCGATGCCACCTTGGCATAGACGAAGCGCATGTGAATCTCCGTGACCGAATCCATGATCATGGCGATCACCTTGTTTCCAGTCGCCGCGGCCAGCAGCTTGTAGAACTCCCGCGAGCACTCGACCCGGTCGAGCAGCCGGCCTTCGCGCGTGGCAAGTTCGGTGCGCGCGACATTCGCCTCAAGCGCGTCGAGATCGGCCGCCCGCACATTCGCACACGCCAGCCGTACGACGAGATCAAGTACATGGACACGCGCTTCAGACAATTCGCGCACTGAAATCGTGCCAAGGCTCAGCATGTCTCGCATGACGTCGTTCATGCGACTGGTATCGCCCTCGCGGATGAAGGCCCCTCCCTTGACGCCCTTCTGCAGCCGCAGCACGCCCGCCATCTCGAGGCTTCGCAGCGCCTCGCGCAGGACATTGCGGCTGACGCCGAGTTGCTGGGCCAGGTCGCGTTCGGCCGGAAGCTTGTCCCCGGGCTTCAGCACGCCAAGCGCCAATTGCTCACGAATACGCTCACAGATTTCCTCGAATGCGCGGCGGGTATGGATCGGCCGGAATTGCGGTGCAGCCGGTGCCCCGGCTGCACGGTGATCGGGGGCCCGTTCCCGCCGGTTGAGCGAGGCCAACCGCGGCCGGGTGGAGCTACGAGGGCTTGACTTGGTGTTCATCGGGTGAATTATTAAATGGTTCACCCATTCAATGGAAGTCCCTTTTTGGGCTTCTTACAAAAAAACAGGCGGAAACCCCATGAGCTTCACCGAGGAGCAGACCGCGTTTCGCGACAACATCCGGAGAATGGTCGCCCGGCATGTGGCGCCGATCGCCGCCGAGATCGACGAGACTGATCGTTTCCCACTCGATATCGTGAAGCTGTTCGGCGAGATGGGGCTGATGCAGCTTTGGGTGCCGGAACAATATGGCGGCCCGAACGGCAATCTGACGATGGCCTGCATCGCGCGCGAGGAGATCTCGAAGGTCTCGCCCGCCTGCGCCTCGATCGCAGCCCTCAACACCATGTTCATCATGCCGCTGCTTCACTTCGGCTCAGAGGAACAGCGCAAGAAATACCTGCCGATCATCGCCAAGGGCGGCGTCGTGACGGCGATCGCGATCTCCGAGCCACAGGCCGGCTCGGACGTCTCCGCGCTCAACACCCGCGCCAGGAAAGATGGCGACTGCTACGTCCTGAACGGCCGCAAGCAATGGTGCAGCTATGGCGTCGTCGCCGACTATATCGTGGTGATGGCGCGGACGAGCGACAGTGCCGGTGCGGACGGCATCAGCGCCTTCATCGTCGAACCGAAGCAGATGCCGGGCATCTCGTTCGGGCGACACGAACGAAAGCTGGGCTTTCACGGCGCTCCGAATACGCCGATCTTCTTCGACAATGTGCGGGTTCCGGCCGAGAACCTCGTCGGCGAGGAAGGCAAAGGCTTTCGCGCGTCAATGCGCGCGCTCGATCTCAACCGGCCGACCATCGGCGCCCAATCGGTGGGATTGGCGCAGGGCGCGCTCGACGCCTGCATCGCCTATGCGAAGGAACGCAAGCAGTTCAAGCGATCGATCTCGGAATTCCAGGGCGTGCAGTTCATGCTTGCGGACATGGCCATGCAGATCGAGGCCGCGCGCGCACTCGTCTACGAATGCGCGCGGGCCGGCGATGAAGGCGACTGGAAGCGATTGAACCTGCTCGCCAGCATGGCCAAATGCATCGGCAGCGACGCCGCCATGAAGGTCACCACCGATGCCGTCCAGATCTTCGGCGGCTACGGCTACACCATGGATTATCCGGTCGAACGCATGATGCGCGACGCCAAGCTGACCCAGATCTTTGAAGGCACCAACCAGATCCAGCGCGTGGTGATCGCCCGCGAGTTGCTGCGATAACAACAATGAACAATCAAATACGCATGGAGGAAACGATCTTGACCTGCACCATCTATCGGATTTGGCCTGCCGCAGCCATATCCGCGCTGCTTGCCGCAGCACCTGCCTACGCACAAAAGGCCTATGGCCCGGGAGCCAGCGACACCGAGATCAAGCTGGGACAATCGACCCCGCTCAGCGGTCCCGCCTCTGCTTTCGGTGCGGGCGCAGGACGGGCCGTCGTCGGCTATTTCGAAATGCTGAACGCACAAGGCGGGATTAACGGGCGCAAGATCAGCTTCACGCAACTGGACAACGCCTACAGTGCGCCCAAGGCGGTCGAGCAGTCGCGCAAGCTCATCGAGGACGTCGGCGTGCTCGCTGAGGTCGGCACCATCGGAACGGCGCCGAATGTCGCGATTCAGAAATATCTGAACTCCAAACAGGTGCCGCAGCTTTTCATCACCGCCGGCGGACGCCGCTTCAACGATCCCAAGGCTTTTCCGTGGACCGTGCCGCTCTACCCTGATTTCGAGACGGAAGGCCGCGTTGTCGCCAAATATATCGCGAGGGCAAAACCCGACGCCAAGATCGGCGTCTTGTACCAGAACGACGATTACGGAAAGGACTACCTCAAAGGCTTGCGGGCCGGGCTTGGCGAAAAGGCGGCGCAGATCGTCACGGCGGTTTCGTACGAACTCGCCGATCCGACGATCGATTCGCAAATCGTTCAGTTGAAAGCCGCCGGCATCGACACGCTGATTGAACAATCATCCTCGAAGGCGGCCGCGCAATCGATCCGGAAGGTCTACGAGCTCAAGTGGCGCCCGCTCCACGTAATCGGCGGCTCGACGGCATCCGTGGAGACCATCCTGAAGCCGGCGGGCCTCGAGGCATCAAAAGGTCTGGTCACGACACAGTTCCTCAAACAACCCGGCGACCCGACATGGGTCGATGACGAAGAGGTGAAGGCCTACAAGAGCTTCCTGAAGAAATATGCGCCATCAGCCAATCCGGACGACTATTCCGTCCTGGTCGCCTACATGAACGTCCACGCCGTGACGCTCGCCCTGAAGAAATGCGGCGATCAGTTGACGCGGGACAACCTCATTCGCCAGGCGACATCGCTCCATGGCGAACGGCTGCCGATGATGCTACCGGGTATCTCGATCAGCATGCATCCCGACGACTACACGCCCTTCAAGACGCTTCGGATCGCGATTTTCGACGGAGAGAGCTGGACACTGGCAGGCGATCCGCTGTCCGCCGAGTGATCCATCCGGGCGTTCGCAGCGTTGCTCGCGAATGCAGTTTCTCCATCAGAAAAGGCGAGCGCGGCATTTGCCGCCCTCGCCCAGCGGTCCCGGAGATTCGCGAGAGCTCAGGACGCAATCGCACCGAGATCGATCATGTCGCCGACGGGAATCCAGTTCCCACCATCGAAGCGGGAAATCTGCAGATTGTGGATGGCGCGATAGTCGGTTGGAGAATTTTCGACCTTGATGCCGTCGAGGAAAAGCGGCGGCAGTTCGCCCTTGAGCGACGTCGCCTGCTTCAAGAGGTTTTCCCGCGTCAGATCGTTGCCGCAACGCTTCAGAACCTGCTCGATCATGTAGGCGTTGTTGTAGCCCGGCGTCGCCGTATTGTCGTCAATGCCGACCGAGGGCATGTATTTCTTCATGAAGTCGACATAGGCCTTCACCCTTGGCTTGTCCCGGTGTCTTGGATCGGTCACGACGATCTCCCACCATGCCGAGATCAATTCCTTCGCATTGTCCAGGCCGGCCGGCGCAAGCGTGGCTCCGATCGAGCTGCAATTCGAATTGACGACGTGCAGCGGCTTCCAGCCCATTGCCGCCACCTTCCGGATGCCTTGCGCGGCAAATTTGGAGTAGGTGAGCTGGACGAACACATCGGCACCGGTCGCCCTGCAATCGGCGACCTGATTGTCGATGGTGGGCTCGGTGATCTCGTGACTGACCTCCTTGACGATGGCGCTCGCCTTGCCCCCGAGCCCCTTTTTCAGGCCGCGAAGGAAGTCCTTGCCGAGATCGTCGTTGACATATTGGACAGCGATCTTGGCGTCCGGCTTTTCATTCAGGATGAATGTGGCCAAGGCCGCACCTTGCGCGACATAGATTGGATAGAACGGAACGATCCAGGGAAACTCCTTCGGATCATTGAAGCGTTCGGCACCTGATGTCAGGAACAGGCTCGGCACCTTCTTCGCGTTGAGATATTTTTGCACGGCGGCATTGGTTGCCGTTCCCAGGAAACCGGCGATCGCAAAGACTTCCTCCGACTCCACCAGCTTTCGCGTCTGCTCGACGGCTTTCGGCGGCGAAAAGGCATTATCCAGCGAAACCAGGTTGATCTTCCGGCCGTTGATGCCACCATTATCGTTGACCATCTGGAAATAAGCGGTCTGCGCCTGTCCGTAGACGCCATAGCCGGACGCCGGCCCGCTATAGGGTGCCGTGGTCCCGAGCTTGATTTCGGTGTCGGTTACTCCAGGTCCGTAATTGTTTGCAGCGCGTGCGCGCGACGCTCGACCGAACGTGAGTGCCGCTGCGCCGAGGCCGGCGATGGTTGTTCGCCGCGAGATCAATGTCATGTCGGCTCCTCCCTTTCATTTTTGCTATAATTGAATGCTGCAACGGGCCCGCTGCTCTGCGGCAGCGAGGGGCCCCGTGAGCTACACGAACGAAACACTCACTGGAGCGAACCCCGAAATCCTGGCTTCGTAGAATTCGCCCGCGGAGACCGGCGACACCGGTCCCAGCGCGCCGGTCAGCACGGCATCGCCAGACCGCAGCGGTTGGCCGGCTTTGGCCATGGCGCGGGCAAGCCAGAGCGCGGCGCGCAGGGGATGGCCGAGACAGGCCGCGCCGCAACCGACGGAGACGATGGCGCCGTTGCGCGTCATCGTCATGCCGCAGGCCTCCAGATCGACATCAGTCAGGCGGCGCGGCGAGGCGCCGAGCACGTAGCGTGCGCTTGAGCCGTTATCGGCCACCGTATCCAGTATCGTGATCTTCCAATCGCTGATACGGCTGTCGACCACCTCGAGCGCGGGGACGACATAGGCCGTCGATCGCATCAATTCGCCGAGAGTGGTGCCACCGTCCGCAAGATCCCGCTCCAGGACCAGCGCTATCTCCGCCTCGACACGCGGCTGGATCAGTCGCGCGACCTCGATTCGCTCGCCGGTCGGGATCTCCATGTCGGCAAACAGCGCGCCGTAGTCGGGCTGATCGACCCCAAGCTGCTGCTGCACTGCTTTCGATGTGAGCCCGATCTTGCGGCCCACGAGCCGGCGGCCGCCGGCAATCCCGCGCCGCGTGACTTCGGCCTGAATCGCATAGGCCACCTCCACTCGCCCCTCGCCGATATCGCTTGCGATCGGCGCGATCGGGCGGCATGCCGCCTCGGCTTCCTGCAGGCGTGTCGCAATATTCTCGATAATATTGCTCATGGCCGGTCCAGGAAGTCAGCGACCAGCGCATTGAATTCGTCGGCCTTCTCCCACTGCGCCCAGTGCCCGCATTTGGGAAAGACGTGAAGCTGTGCGTTCGGCATGGTCTTGAGCAGGATGAAGCTTGAATCGAGCGGCACGACCCGATCCTCGCGTCCCCAGATCAGAAGCGTGCGATGCTTCAGCGCGGCGAGATTCTCACGCCAGATATCGAGCGGCGGCCGCTTGAAGATGTCGATGACATCGGGGCGGGTGGCGGCTTTGAGCCGCTCGGCCAGCAGTTCTTCGGTGATCGAGGACTGATCGAACACCAGAAGATCGATCACGCCCTTCAGCTTCTGCAACGTCGGCCCCTCGCCGCCATGGAACATCGCCATCCGCCGCAGGCCTTCGGTCGGCATCGGCGAGAAGATCGCCTGGCTTCCGCCGGTCCCCATCAGCACCAGCCGGTTGACTCGTTCAGGCGCGCGCAAGGCGACCATCAGCGACGTCGCGCCTCCGAGGGAATTGCCGACGAAGCTCGCCTCCTTGACGTCGATCGCGTCCATGAAGGCGCGGGTGAAGTCACCCATCGCTTCGAAGATCGGGCCGTCCTTCAGCTTCCCCTCGGTCTCGCCAAATCCGGGAAGGTCGAACACGATGACGCGACGGCGCGCCGCAAGAGCCTCGACGTTCTTGCGATAATTGCTCAGGCCGGAAGCCCCCGGCCCTCCGCCATGGATGAGGATAGTGGGCTCCCCTTGCCCGACGTCGTAGTAGTGCGTACGCGTACCCGCGACATCGACATGCTTACCCTTCAGTTCCACTATTGATCTCCGACTTCGATGATGAATTCTGTTAGCCTCGCGCGTTCGCCTGCAGATAGGCGTCGCGCAGTTTCCGCTTGAAGATTTTTCCGCTCGCCTCGCGCGGCAGCGCGTCATGAAACACGAACCGCTTCGGGATCTTGAATCGGGCGATATGCCCTTCCAGGAATGTCGCGATGGCTTCGGCCGCAAGCCGAATCCCGCCCTCGGCTTCGATGGCGGCGATCAGGCTTTCTCCGAACTCCTCGTCGGGTGCGCCGAACACTGCGCAGTCCCGTACGCCCGGACAGTTCACCAGGACATTTTCGATCTCCGCGGGATAGATGTTGACGCCGCCGGAGATGACCATGTCGCGCTTGCGGTCGCAGATGAAGAGATAGCCGTCAGCATCCACGTAGCCGACATCGCCGCAGGTCACGAGCCCGCCCCGATCGATCTGTTCGCGCTGCTCCGGCCTGCCGTGATAGGTGAAATCGGCATAGGCCTCCGTGCGCAGGTAGATTTCACCGATCTGTCCTGTGCCGATCTCGCGACCCTCGTCGTCGTAAATACGTAAGGTCGTGCCCGCCATCGCCCTGCCGACGGTACCCGGATGGGCAAGCCATTCATGCGAGTTGCAGCCGACGGCCGGTCCGGTTTCGGTGGCGCCATAGGTTTCGTGGATCACCGGCCCCCACCAGTCGATCATGTGCCGTTTGACATCAGGCGGGCACGCGGCGCCGGTGTGGGTCGCCCAGCGAATGGACGAAACGTCGTACTGCGATCGGACCGCGTCGCTGAGCCGAAGCAGGCGTACGAACATCGTCGGCACCATCGTGAGATGGGTGATGCGATGTTCCTCGATCGTCTTCAGCAATTCTTCGGGATCGAAATTTTGCTGCAAGACCACGAGATCGGCATGCTGAAACGCCTGCCTGGCAAACGCACCGGGTGAGGCATGATAGAGCGGGCCGCACACGAATGCGCGCATGCCTTGCTCGATGCCGTAGATCTGTCGCAGCAAGGCGGCGTTCTTGCTCACCTGCTCGGCGTTCATCGGCGCGCGACGCACGCCTTTCGGTCGGCCGGTGGTGCCGGAGGTGTAGATCATGGTCCCGCGCGGGGCGCGCGCCGGTTCCGGCCATTCGGCAAAACCGTCACGATGCGGAGCCCAGGCGCGGGCGCACGAAGGAGCGTCCGACGAGGCCATGGCACCGGACGGCGCAAAAAACGTCGGAAGGTCGGCCGGAATTGCGGCCGCAACACCCTGCAACAGGCCAGCATGGCCGATCAGCGCATGCGGCGCGCAATCGGCGAGGATGTAACGGATTTCGTCCGCGGTGCCGTGCCAGTTGAGCGGTACGACATAGGCCCCGAGCAGAGAGGCTGCCTGCATCACTTCGAAATAGATCGGATCGTTCCGGATCAGGAGTGCGATCGCATCGCCTTCGTTGACGCCGGCTGCCGCAAGCGCTGATGCAGCGCGCCTGCCCTGTGCGAGCAGCGCGTCGCACGAAACGCTGTGCGTTCCGATGACGATCGACCTGTCCCGCTTCACTCCAGGCATATCATCGCCTCGGCGCGAACAGAGGGCAGATAGACGTGGTCGAGCGCCTCGAAGTCCGCTTCCGACAAAGTGATCGACGTCGTGAATGTCAGTGGATCCATGTGGCCATTGAGCACATCGGGATAGTTCCAGCGCGTCGTCGCCACCGTGCGGTTGCCGGCCTTCAGCTCCACGGTGAGCGGTGCCGCCGCGCTCGAGCCGTGCCCGCTCTGATAGCCGTCGCCGATGCAGTAGATCTCCAGGGCGAATTCGTTGCGGCCCCGACGCTGAACGGCGATCTCCATGTCGAGCAGGCCGAACACGACGTCATCGGGCTCATCCTCGCTGTAGAAATACACATACGAGATACGCCCGTAGCGGCTGACGCCGAGCGCAGCGTCGGACGGCACCTGCGCATCGCTCCGGCCCGGTGTCCGCGGCGGAACAGGACCGAGCAGGCACATTTGTGGAAGCGACCTGCAGGCAATCATGACGCTATGCCTGCTGTGATGCGTCGGGATGACGATCGCTAGTTGCTGCATGCTGGGTTTCCAGATCGAAGGTGCGGCCAAGAAAAGCGAAGGCGTTGTCGGCGAGAACGCCCGGGCAGTCCGGCAGCGCTGCTTGGACAAATGCGCCGGGATGCGTTTGGCGAATGGTGAACGGATAGTCGGAGCCGACCACGATGCGGCTCGATCCCACGACCGAAGACATGAACTGAAGCGCGGGGCCGTCGTAGAGAATCGAGTCGTAGAAGAAGCGGCGCGCGATTTCCCTTGGCGATCTCGTCATCCGTTTCTGCATTTCGCCGCCGAGCGACCAGCCGCAGTCGAGCCGCGGCAGGATCCAGGGCAGCGCGCCCCCGCCATGGCTGAGCAGGATGCGCAGCCTGGGAAATTTCTCGAGCACGCCGGCCGCAAGCATCGACACTGCGGCAAGCGCGGTCTCGACTGGAAATGCTGCCGTCGCCGCGAATTCGGGTCCCGCCCCGATCCGCTCAACCCCGGCCGGATGCAACGGATGAACGAAGATGCAGAGGTCGAGCGCCTCAGCGGCTTCATAGAGCGGATGGAGCGCTTCGCTGCCGAGCGCGACGCCATCGATATGACTTCCGATTTCGATGCCGGCGAGACCAAGCGCCTTGATGCGCTGCAATTGCGCCAGCGCGCGCGGCACATCCTGAACACAGGCCATGCCGATTCCGGCGAACCGGCGCGGAGCCTCGCCAATCATCGCGGCGATGTGTTCGTTGATGATCTCGGCGAGGTGCTCGGCGTCATCAGCCGGCAACCAATGCGACAGCAGCTCCGGCATCGGGGACAGCACCTGCATTGCGGTGCCGTCCTCCTCCATGTCCGCCAGCCTGCGTCTGACGTCCCACGAGCGCGAGTCGATTTTGCGGAACACCTTTCCGCCAATCATCACCGCGGCCTTGTCGCCGGAAAGCTCGACGCTCGGCCACAGCGGGTCGCGCGCCTTGTCAGCCGGGAGTCGTGCAGGCACGACATGCGTATGGGCATCCACCACTGGCAATGGCGCCCTCCTTTCCTTCCCTGATCCCTGCGCTGCAGCGAACCGCTTTTCGAGTTGCGCGGGATAATTCACTTTACAAACAGGAATGATTGTTTTTATCCTGCTTGTCAAGCGGCCGCGAGAGGTGCGCTGCGAGCGGCAAAGAACCGCTCAAGGGGAGTGAACGCATTGGATCTATCCCGGACACGCATCGTCATCGTGGGCGCAGGCCAGGCCGGCGCGCGCGCTGCCGAGGCGTTGCGGGCCGCCGGGCATCGCGGGCCGATCACCTTGCTCGGCGAAGAAGAGCATCCGCCCTACGAGCGACCGCAACTTTCGAAGGCCATGCTGGTCAATGTGGACGAAGAACCGCGCTTCATCCGAAATTCGCAGGATTGGGCAGCGATCGACATCGAGCTGAGCACCTCCACGCCGACTGTTGCGATTGATTTGAATCGTCGTGCGATCGGGCTGTCGGACGGCCGCGAGATTTCATTCGATCGCCTGCTGCTAGCGACCGGCACGCGGCCGCGTCGGTTGCGCGATCTCGACGATTGCGGATTGCGCGTCTGCTATCTGCGCTGCATCGACGATGCGCGAGCACTCAGACGCAATCTCACGCAGGACGCCAAAGTGGTGCTGGTCGGTGGCGGCGTGATCGGTCTCGAGGTCGCCTCGGCGGCCATCGTCCGCGGCTGCGAGGTCACCGTGCTGGAGAAGGCCGATCGGCTGTTACCACAGGTCGGCTCGCCAGTGCTGAGCGGGTATCTGAGGCGGCTGCACAGCGACCGCGGCGTCGCTGTCTGCTGCAACGTGACCATCGTGGGCGCCACGGCCAAAGGGATTCAGTTGTCCAACGGAAGGATGGTTCCGGCCGATCTCGTCGTCGTCGGTGTCGGCGTTGAGCCTGCGGCCGACCTTGCCCGCCAGGCGGGGCTCGCAGTCGATCAAGGCATTCGTGTCGGCCCCTCCGGCATGACCGACATCGAAGGCGTCTATGCAGCCGGCGACGTCGCCGAACAATGGAGCGACTGGCACGGACGCTGGATGCGCGTGGAGAACTGGGCCAATGCGCAGAACCAGGCGATCGCGAGCGCCAGGAACATGGTCGGTCAGGATAATGCCTACGAGGCGCCGCCCTGGTTTTGGTCCGACCAATTCGAGTCGAACATCCAGGTGATCGGCCACCCCGGCGGCGCCGACGAGATCGTGCGCGGGGATGTCGAGCGCGGACGCTTCACCACCATCAGCCTCCGCGACGGCGAAGTGGTCGGCGCCGTCACCGTGAGCTCACCCAAGGACATGGCGCTGCTACGAAGGCTTGCCGCTTCCCGGAAGCGGGTCAATCCATCCGACATCGCCAATCCCGCTTTCGACTTGAAACAAGCTCTCGCGTCATGAAGAGCGCAGACGGAGGAAACGACATGCAGACCGACAGCCGTCAGCCAGCGATCCTGGTTGATCCCGCCCAGCAGATCTTCAAGGTTGCACGCCGCAACTTTACCGATCCCGAGATATTCAAGGCGGAGAAGGAGCTCGTGTTCGAGCGCTCGTGGCTCTATCTCGGCCATGCATCCGAGCTTCCCAAGCCCGGCGACTTCGTGAGCCGGACCGTGGCCGGTCGCAGCATCCTGTTCACGCGCGACAGCAAGGGGACGCTTCGCGCGCTTCTCAACACCTGCCCTCACCGCGGCGCGCAGGTCTGCCGCGAGCGGAAAGGGAATGCGAAATCGTTTCAGTGCTTCTACCACGGATGGGTGTTCGGAGCCGACGGCAAGCTGCGCAGCCAGCCCGGCGAGGAAGCCTATGCGGAAGGATTCAAAAATCGCGAATCTTCCAACATGCAAGCGGTTCCGCGCTTCGAGACCTACCGCGACTTCTGCTTCGTCTCCTTTGACAGGAACATCGTCCCTCTCGTCGATTACCTCGCCGGCGCGAAGGAATATCTCGATCTCATCTGCGATCAGACTGACGCGGGCCTCTCGATCATTGCCGGCACCCAGGAATACTCGATCCGGGCGAACTGGAAGCTTCTCACCGAGAACAGCATCGATGGCTATCATGCGACCACCACGCATGCGAGCTACTTCGACTATCTGATGAACACGACGGATGGACTTGCCGGCGGGATGGGCGGGGGCGGATATGGCTACGACCTCGGCAACGGCCACGCCGTTCTCGAATACGGCGCGCCGTGGGCGCGGCCGGTCGCGCAATGGATTCCAGCGTGGGGCGATAGCGGAAAGCAGGAAATCAGCCGCCTCTACGACAATCTGGTGCAGCGCTTCGGCAAGGAACGCGCCGACCGCATTTCCCGCAAGAACCGGAATCTCTTCATCTTCCCGAATCTCGTCGTCAACGACATTATGGCGCTGACCGTCCGCACCTACTTTCCGATGGCCGCTGATTATATGGTCATCAGCGCCTGGGCTCTGGGGCCGAACGACGAGACCTCATGGGCTCGCAAATATCGCCTGAACAACTTTCTCGAATTTCTCGGGCCCGGCGGCTTCGCGACGCCTGACGATGCCGAGGCGCTCGAACATTGCCAGCGCGGCTTCAATAATGCCAAGGAAGCGCAATGGAACGACATCTCCAAGGGAATGGGCAAGGAGCGCCCCGCCCACAATGACGAGCTTCAGATGCGCGCGTTCTGGACCCAGTGGAACGCCATGATGTTCCCGGCGCCCATCTCCAGCATCAAGAACGTCGCGGCCTGAAGGAGATCGTCATGTGCGCAATCGAACGATCAGACGTGGAAGACTTCCTGTTTCACGAAGCAGACCTGCTCGATCAATGGCGACTGCCGGAATGGCTGGAGCTCTTTACCGATGACGCAACCTACGAGGTCCCCTGCACCGATCTGCCGCCGGACGCTTCGGCGGACAACAACCTCTTCTATATAGCCGACGACCGGTTCCGGCTGGGTGAGCGGGTGAAGCGCCTGATGAAACGAACCGCGCACGCCGAATTCCCGCACTCCAAGACCAGCCGCATCGTCGGCAACGTGCGTATCCGTGGGCGAGGCGAAGATTCCGTCGACGTCAGCGCGGTGTTCCAGACCTTCCGCACCAAGGACGGCACGACCGATCTCTATTTCGGCACGAGCAATTACCGCCTGAAGGTCGATGAGAGCAGGATAAGGATCAGCGAGAAACGCTGCCTGCTTGGCGGCGAAGGCCTGCGTCCGCATGGCCGGATTTCCATTGTGCTCTGAGAGACAGCCCCGATGGAAAAACGATTTGCCGAACGGATTGTGGTGATCACCGGCGCCGCCAGCGGCATCGGCGCGGTGATCGCGCAGCATTTTGCCCGAGAGGGCGCCAGGCTGGTGCTTTCGGACCTCGACGAGAATAGGTTGACCGCTACGGCCGACGGTCTCTCCTCGCTCTGCCGCGAAAGGCCGCTGGTCCGAAGCGGCGATCTCTCGAAGGAAGATGTCGCCGGCCGATTGATCGGCGATGCCGTCAAGGCGTTCGGCACGATCGACGTCCTCGTGAATAATGCCGGCGGCGGCATCATCAAGCCGTTCCTGGAGCACACTCCTGAGACACTGCGGACGACCATCGACCGTAATCTCTGGACGATGCTGTGGTGCACGTGGCACGCCGTGCCGGTGATGAAGGCGAAGCGCTACGGCCGGATCGTCAATATCGGCGCCGACTCCGTCCGCAACGGGCTTTATGATCACGCGGCCTACAACGCGGCAAAGGGCGGCGTTCACGCCATCGCCACAGGGCTCGCGCGCGAATTCGCGACCGACGGGATCACCGTCAATGTCGTTGCACCCTGCATCGTCAATACGCCCCAGGTGCAACGCGCGGCCGCCAAGGCTCCGCAATCCATCCGAAAATTCGTCGACGTGGTGCCGATGGGACGCCCCGGCGAGATGGACGAGATCGCGTCCATGGTGTGCTATCTGGCCTCCAGGGAAGCCTCGTTCGTCACAGGCCAGGTCATCAGCGTGAATGGCGGAAGCACGATGCTATGAATACGATGACCAAAGATGTGCTGATCGGAAGGCTGGACGAGTTCCCGCCGGGAGAAGTCCGCCAGGCGACGCTGCCGGATGGCACCAACATCGCCGTGTACAATGTGGACGGAGCAATCTATGCCACGGCCGATCTGTGTACCCATGGCGAGGCTTCGCTGTCGGAAGAAGGCATTCTGACGGGGAAAATCGTCGAGTGCCCGTGGCACTTCGGCACGTTCGACGTCACCAATGGGCAGCCGACCGGCATGCCCTGCACGGTCGCGCTGAAGACCTTCCGCGTCAAACTGAGCGAAGAGGACGTTTATGTCGAATGCTGACAAGACGAAGCCAGGCGCACACGGAGGCCGGGCGTCCCTGCCCCGCACCGCGGCGCGGCAACGGCTGCAATCACGCCGCAACAGCTCGAGCGAGCCGAAATACGCCCCCAAGCGAACCCAGGCGGAGCGCAGCGAAGCGACGCAGACCCAATTGATCGAGGCCGCGGTGAAGCTGGTGCGCGCGAACGGACTGCGCGGCCTGCGCACCGTCGAGGTGGCCGAACTCGCGGGCGTCTCGCGCGGCGCCCTGCTGCATCATTTCAAGAGCAAGCACGATCTTCTGGTCGCCGTCATCAGGCACGTCAACGAAGTCTCGCTGGTGGAGAGCGCCCGCCGGGCCCACCTCGCCCAGAACAGCGGAAACGATCCAATCGAAGGGATCATCAAGGACGCGCAGGATTTCTATTTCGGCGACTATTTCTTCATCGAGCTCGCGATCGCAATGAGCGCGGACAGCGACTCGCGCATTCTCAAGCGGGAGACGTACAGGAACTCCCGCACCAGCCGGTTTTCGGTCGAGGCCGCCTGGCTCGAAGCGCTGATGTCGTCGGGCGTTCCCAAGCAACTCGCCAGCGATATCCTCTCGCTCACGCTGAGCGTGGTCCGCGGCTATTCGGTTCGAACCCTGATCGAAAAAGATCCTGAACAGTTCAGTCGCCTGCTGAAGGTGTGGCGCGACATCGTTCGCCAACACCTCCAGACGGCGATGGCGAACGACCAAAAGAACCGTGGTTGAAAATGGACGCCAAGCACTTCACCCCTATCCCGTTGATCCAGCTCTGCTATGTGAGGCTTGCGGTACAGAACGGCCCGGCCGCCGCGGCCTTCGCGACCGACATTCTGGGGCTTCAGCGCGTCACTGATGACAAGGAGCAATTTCTGTTCCGTTCCGACGAGCGCTTCCACACGCTCTGCCTCGTCGAAGGTGCTGACAGGTCAAGCATCGGCGTGGAAATTGCGTCCGCCAACGACACTGATCGAGCGGTCGACACCCTGAAGCGAGAGGGATTTGAAGTCCGCGAGGCATCGGCGGAGGAATGCAGCCGGCGTTTTGTCCGGCGCGCGCTGATCGTGCGCGACGCGAGCGGCAATGAAATCGACCTTGTGTCACGCCCGGCGGTAAGCGGCCGGCGCTACTTCCCGAGCCGCGATGCCGGTGTCACCGGCCTGCAATGCGTGGGCCTTCGCAGCCGCGCGATGGCGGATGACCTGAAGCTGTGGACCACGATCCTGGGAGCGGCGATCAGCGATTGGGTCGGCGATATTGCCTATCTCAGCATCGACCGGAAGCATCACCGGATTGCGCTCTACCCTTCCGATCGGGCGGGGCTGCTTGACGTCTGCTACGGAGTCGAAAGTCTCGATTCGATCATGCAGAACCACTATTTCGCGCAGGAGCGACAGATCAAGATCCTGCACGGCCCAGGCCGCGAAGCAGCATCCGGCCAGATCTTTCTGCGATTTGCCGGACCGGAAGGACAAGTCTTCTCGTACGGACATGGGCTGGCCGACATCGATACCCGGCACCATGCGAGGCAGTTTGCGCCGGCAGCTTCCTCACTATGCGAATGGGGAAGCGAATGCTCCGAGATTCCGGAGCTGCGGCAAGCCATCACCTGATCTCTGCAAAGGAGCGCAACCATGATCCAGCTCAAGGATGTCACCTATGCGCGGCTGGGGAGCTCGAGCCTCGAGGAAGCGGAATCATTTGCGACCAGATGCCTCGGTCTTCAGGTGAGCGAGAGATCGCGGAACTCGCTCTATCTGCGTTCAGACGAACGTGCGCATACGCTGTGCTACTTTGAGGGCGACCCGGCCGATCAGACCATCGGATTCGAAGTCGAGAACGAGAGCGAGTTGAACGAGGCCGCCACGACCCTGGACGCGCTCGGTCATCCGGTGCATGTCGGCGCGGCCGCCGAATGCTCGGCACGCAAGGTTCGCGCCTTCATTGGCTTCAAGGATCCGAGCGGCAACCAGATCGAGCTGGTTGTCCGTCCGGAGCAGCATGGCCGCCGCTATTTTGCTTCACGGGACGCCGGCATCACCGGCTTCAGCCATGTCGGCTTGAATTCGACCAATCCGGTCCGCGACGAGAAGTTCTGGACGGAGGTCTGCAACGCGCGCGTCAGCGATCGCATCGGAGATATTGCGCTGATGCGCGTGAACGCGATCCATCACACCATCGCGCTTGCGCCGGCCAGAGGTCCCGGGATCCAGCACATCAACCATCAGGTGCAAAGCAACGACGACGTGCTGCGATCCTTCTATCACTTGTCCGAGCAACGGGTGCCGATCGTCTTCGGCCCTGGCCGTCACCCGACGTCCGGCGCGCGGTTCCTTTACTTCCAGGGCCCCGACGGCATGGTGTTCGAATATTCGGTCGGGGTGGATGAGATCGAGGACGAGGAATCGCATCGGCCGCGCCAGTTCGGGTTCGAACCGACAAGCCTCTGCATGTGGGGATCGAAATCAAAGCGCGCGCGGTAGACGCGGCAAACGACACTCGGTATCGGTCCGCGGCCTGATGCGCGGGCTGCAGCCGAGCGGCCCTTTCCAAATGCCACCGGCGCGTGGGACATCAGATCGCGTCGTCGACGATCAAATGTGGCTTGCCCTGCGAACAGGATTCGATACGTGCCCTAATGCGAAAGGTTGCGGCAAGGTTTTCCGGCGTCAGGACTTCAGCCGCCGTGCCGAAATCGTGCAACGTTCCATCAGAGAGGATAGCGACCTTGTCTGCGAATTTGAGCGCCAGGTCGAGATGGTGCAGCGCGATCAGCACGAGCATACCGTCGTCATGCGCAAGGCTGCGCACCTGCCGCATCGCTTCCAACTGGCGGTGCATGTCCAGCGCGCTGGTTGGCTCGTCCAAGAGCAGCACCTGCGGTTCGCGCACGAGACATTGAGCAAGCCCGACGAGCTGGCGCTGTCCGCCGCTCAGCTCGGAAAGGATTTCATTGGCAAGATCGCCCATATCGAGTGACGCCAGCGCCTGGTCCACCGCCACAAGATCGGACCTCTCCAGACGCCAGCCGCTGACCTGCTTACGCGCAAGAAGCACGGATTCGAATACAGTCAGCACCGCGCTTGCCGTTTGGTCTTGAGGCATATAGGCGACGGCGCGATCTGCATCGCGCACACCTTCCAACCGGCACTCGCCGGGCCCCGGAAGAATGGCTGCCAGGCGCCGGAACAGCGTCGACTTGCCCGCAGCATTCGGTCCAATGACCGCCACGACCTCGCCGCCATAACAGGGCGGAAGGGTCACATCACGTAGTACCTCGCGTGATCCGAAGCGGGCGCCGAGGCGATGCGTGCTCAGCACTACCATATGTCTCTTCCGCTTTTCAGAATCAAATAGAGGAAGACCGGCAATCCGATCGCCGAGGTGACGATGCCGATCGGCAGGACGGCGCCGGGTACCGCGATTTTGGCCAGGATGGAGCTGAACGACATTATCAGCGCGCCAGTCAGCGCGCTCGCGGGCAGCAGGAAGCGCTGGTCTTCGCCGACCATCATGCGTGCGATGTGCGGAGCTACGAGACCGATAAAGCCGATCGTGCCGACAAACGCGACGGGGATCGCCGTCAAAAGAGAGACAAGGATCAGGGTTTCGAGCCGCAGGCGGCGCACGGGAATGCCGAAGCTCGCCGCGCGCGCCTCGCCAAGGCGTAAGGCCGTCAACTGCCACCGGCGGCGCAGAAAGACCGGCAAGGTTAGACCCACGACCAGCGCGGTGATGGCGAGCTTGGGCCATGTCGCCTTGGTGAGGCTGCCCATGGTCCAGAAGACGATGGCCGCGACCGCCTGCTCGGCGGCGAAATACTGGATGATAGCGAGTGCCGTATTGAAACTGAAAACCAGCGCTATACCCAAGAGCACGATCACATGGATCGAGGCTCCGCGCCGAAGGCTGGCCAAATGGATCAGGAAGGCGGTTGCCATGGCCATGACGAAAGCATTGGCCGCGACGACATAGTCGCCTGCGATGGGAACCAGCGCGACACCGAAGGCGAGCGCAAGGGCCGCGCCGAAGCTTGCACCGGCGGAAAGGCCCAGCGTGAACGGGCTCGCCAGCGGATTGTTCAAGATGGTCTGCATCTGAGCGCCGCCGATGGCAAGCGCCACACCGACCACGACGCCCATAAGGGCCGACGGCATGCGGATCGACCAGACAATGACGCGCATCTGCGCATCCGCTTCCGCCGGCAGAACGAGCGTGCGCACAACCTCTCCAAGCCTGTAGCTGGCTGGTCCAGTCGAAAGGTCACCGACCAATGCGACGCAGACACCGACCACCAGCACAAGGAGAACGATCCATCGCCTGACGCTGAGCGCTTGATAGGCGTCGCCTCCGGCTAAGGGCAGTGTTTCGGTATGGACATCGGTCATCACTGGCTGTCCGAAAGGCTGACGCTATAGCCGGGCCGGTACTCGATGGGCAGGAAGCGACGATGGTATTCGGCAAAAGTTGCATTGGGGTCCAGATTAGCAAACAGGTCGGGGTGAATCCACTTCGCCAATTGTTGGACGGCAACAAATTCGTATGGGCTGTTGTAGAACTGGTGCCAAATGCCGTGAAAATTCCGCGTCTTCTTTGCCGCGATACCGGTATAGGCGTCCCGAGTAGCGAACCATTCGAGCTTCTTGCGCGTCACCCGAGGATCCGCCCCTGGTCCAAGCGGAATCCAATGGCCCCCGGGCACATAGGCTTGCCAGTCAGCGCTGGTAACCACCACATGCTCGGGATTGGCGACGATGACCTGCTCGGGGCTGATCTGCCCGAAGGTCGAAGGAATGATATCGCTGCCGATATTATGGCCGCCAGCGAGTTCGACATATTTGCCGAAATTCTCGGCACCGAAAGACAGGCAGCAATCCTGCGAGTAGCCACCGATCCGCTCGACGAACACATTGGGGCGCTTCGGTTGTTTGGCGGCAAGGACGTTGGCAACCGCAGCCATGGCCTGGCGGCGGAACGCGATGATCTCCTCCGCACGCGCCTCGCGCCCCATGATCCTGCCCAGGAGCCGAATGGTCGGCTCGGTGTTTTCCAGGGGACGGTGACGAAAATCGATATATAGAACCGGTATGTTCAGTGCCGCGAGCTTTTCGATGTAGCTGGCGTCCTTGTTGGCCTGCATGGCTTCAAGATTGAGCAGCACCACATCAGGCTTCTGGATGATCGCCGATTCGATGTCGATCAGGCTGTCCTCCTGCCCCTTAAAGGAAGGCAGCTTCGCCAACTCGGGAAACACTACGAGATACTGCGCGTAAGTGGCCGGGTCGGCCGCGATCAGATCGGTGCGCCAGGCAACGACGTGGGCCAAGGGATCTTTGGGTTCCAGCGAGGCGATGAGATAGAGCTGCCGGCCTTCGCCCAGAAGCATCCGTTTGACAGGCGCGTTAAGCGTCACCTGGCGGCCTGCGATATCAGTGAGGGTAAGCGGCGCCTGTGTCTGTGTCAGTCCAGGTTCGCCGGCAAATGCTGCTGTTGGAAGCAAAGCGATCAGGACAATAGCCGTCACCGCGGCGTGCAGCAGCGATCGGTATTCCGTCATGGTCGACTTCCTTCTTGAGCGGAGTGCGCAGTTTTGAGCCAGATGCCGAGAGCCGACAAAAATGACAAGGCGTAAAGCGTGGCGACGAGCGGGAAAGCGGCTTCGAGACCAAAGAGCTGGGTGACCCCGACACCGGCAACGATGCCGCTCGCAGAAGCAACCTGCTGGCAGGCTTGAGCAAGGCCCAGAACCGAACCTTGCCTATCATTAGAGACAGCTGCCGAAATGAGCGCGAGAAGCACCGGCGTCGTTCCCCCAAGAAGCGCGCCCCAGATAAAATACAGGAACGCGAACACGGCAACGGAGTTCGTGCTGCCCGCCAGATGCGTAACCAAAACGCACGCGGCCGAAATCGGCACGCTCCCGCCCAGCACATAGGATGGCGTTCGTTTCTCGAAGAGCCGCGCCCATAGGGGCGCGGCCACGACAAAGCCGCACGCCAGCAGTCCGTAAGTGAGGCCGGCGACCCAGTGCGGCGCGCCAAATACCCGGGTCATGTACAGTGAGAAAGGAACCTGCAGGACCATGCGGCTGGCAAGCAGCATCCCCATCAAGGCAAGAAGAGCTCCGATCGGAGCACCTGTCGACGCCGTAGGCTTTGCGGTACCCGCGTTTCCGGGATTGGCGGCAGCAGCTCCTGGCGTCGGTACGGGCAGGCTCAACCAGGCAACGGCAGCGCACAGCGCACAAATCGCCCCGGCGGTCAGATTTACTGCAGCAAAAGGGAATCGATCGAGAATGAGCCCGCCCAGGAAGGCGCCGCCCAGCGAGCCCACATTGGTCGCAACCTGAAGCCAGGCGAACAGGCTTGCGCGATCCTTCCCGCCGGTAATCTGCACGCCATAGGCCTGCGCTGGGGCGATATAGCCGGCGCAGGCGCCCTGCAAGAAACGCAACGCGATGATCGTCCAGACATCCTGTGCAACAGCGACAAGGAGTTGCGTGACCGCTAGCCCGCCGAGCGCCCGAACCATCATCAGCCGATTGCCGTAGCGATCGCCCATTCGCCCCCAAAAGGTGCTGGTCAGCGACATACCAATCATCGGGCCCACATAGACACCCACGCCTGCGAGTCCAAAGACGCTGTCGGAAGGGCTCAACGCTTTGATTTGGATCGGCCAGAATGGACCACTCATTTCCATGGCGCCCATGGAAATGAATTGCAGCCCGAACAGCAAGACAAAAACAGGACCGAAGCCGCGAAACAAGGCAGAAGCAGTTGTCATTCCGCTCCCGCCAGTGGATTCGGCAGCTCGTGCTCAACCCGATAGTCGCGATAACGCTCCAGGTGCATCCGCAGCACGGAGCGGCTCGGCCAGGGTTTCTCAAGAAAGGCCTTGCGTTCTTCCTGCCAGAATGCGTCCGACAACATGCGCGGCTTGAGCGCATCGAAAACTGCCTCGGCCTCTTCCCGCAGGATGCGCCAAAGGCTTGTGCCCGACAGTGGATAATGTTGGTCGAGGCACAGTGCGACTTCATGAAGGTGGCAGACGAAGCAGGCATCGATGACGAATGAGCGCACAAGACTGATATTGTCATCAAATGTGGTGGGTAATATCCCCGTGCGAGTGAAGGGCTTGAGGTGGTACCCTCGTTCCTTGAACAGGGGCGCAAAACTGCGGCCGTCGCCGAAATCACGGATCAGCAGTTTTCGCGGGCGGCCGGTTTCATCGAACAGGATCGTGCTGTTTTGCTGATGCGCCTCAAAAGCAATTCCGTAAAGCAGATACATGGCGAGCGTTGGCCGGATGACAGTCCCTACATAGGCACGGAAGAACGCCGATACGGCTGCTTCACTTTCATCGCCGCTTCTGGCAATCAATTCGCAAATGAGCGGGCGGCCATCGATCGGGCTTGCCGTCAAGAGTGCCGCAACAGTGACCGGCAATAGCCCATCATTTCGCGCCAGAGCGTCGCAGTTGCGGTAGACGACCGATAGAAAGCGGCCCGGATGCTCGTCGCCCGTTACGGGGTGGTGCAGGATTGCGCCGAGCTCTTCGGTGAAGATCTCCAACCTGTCAGAAAGATCCCTCTCCTTTGACAGAATATCGGAAATCAGGGTGCTGAGACGCGGCCCCATGTAAATCGATTTGGCCTGCAGAGTGCGCTGTTCGCTGGTCATCCAGATCGCCACCGGCAGTTTGATAAAGGGCCTCGGCTCCTGTGTGTCCGGCAGCATTGTGCGGAACGACATTGACGGCAGCGTTATGACCTCCGGGCCATCCGGATCGAAAACTTCGGAACTAATCTCGGACGTGAACTCACGGCACAGGAAATTGTCAAGGTGCCAGATATGGACAGGGAGAGGCAGCCAGTCCTCGCGAGACTTTCCACGTTTATGCAATCCTTCGGCCCAGTCGCGCCAGAGCTCGGGGAAGTTCTGCGAGAACCATTCCGAATAGCTGCCGACATGCGGCATCTTCTCCACATACGACCATTCTTTGCGCAGCGCTGCTATTCGGACGCGCACGCGAGCACCGAACTCCGGCGACAAAGCCGCGACGTCCTCGGGCGAGAGGTCGGGTTTGGCCTTCCATGTCGGATAAAAGGGATGACCTTCCAGCGCGCCCCACTGATCGAGCGTCGTAGCCGCCAGATGCGGCGGCAGGCTCTTTTCCAAATATGCGAGGAATCCCTGCACGCCTGCTTCGGCTACTTTCCCTCGCAGCTCGGCGCTCCAGTGCTCCCGGTGACGACGCGCCAGGATGTCGTTGCGCATGCTGTCCTCGACGTCGCGTATGAGATGCTCGACGCCGTCCGATGCTGGCGAGATCGCCAAGGCGGGCGCGACCTGCCGGATGAGGTCGGAGGGACCACCGATCCGGTAGCGAGCACCGGTCTCGTCTAGTATTTCGACAGAACCACGATTTTGCAATGTCCCCGCAGGCGCACGACGCAGGTCGGTGAAATGCAGGACCCAGCGTGACTGCCAAAGGGGGAGCCATGCTTGGTTGCCGTCGCGCGCCCACAACAATGCATCCGGTTCAAGAAGGCGCTCGGCGAACAGGCAGCGGACCAACCGGTTGACCGCATTGCGCGATGCGTCCGACCAAAGCCGCCCGGCGCGCGCCTGAGCTTCGGCATCTGCGGAGGAAGGCATCCACTCGTCCACTACGCTTCCTCCGGCCAGTTGGCGGGCAAAAAGGCCGGCGCGCCTTCGGTGAACCCGCCATGATAGTTGAGCGCCCAGTTGTAGGTTTTCGTGATAGCGGGAGTTGCCACTTCAAGCCGCGTGGCCAATTCCACCAGCAACGCCTGCCCGAAGGCTATGTCTTCGTGGAAAGCGCGGCTTGCGCGATCGATGACAAGGCCGGGCCCGTCCGGATTGGGAACAAGTGGGGCGCGAATGCCCGCATAAGCACGGTTTGTTCGCAGCAGCGTATACATAGTCCGGTCGTCCTCGATCTGGCTGCCATAAGCGTCGATCAATTCCTGTCGGAGCGGCTTCACCGAACTCAGATCAATGCCCAGGCGCAATTCGACCGCATGGCGGATTGCCTGGTTTTCCGCATCGCAGGCCTCCAGCAATTCGGCGCCGGCGCGTGGGCAATCGCTCCACCAGCAAAGGGGACGGTCAAACGGCTTGTTTTCCCAGGGCGCGCCAGGGCCGATCAGGGCATAGAGCACGGCGGGATGCATCAATGCGTTGCCCGGTGTCAGCGTGATTTCGAGATAGTCCTGCAGCAGGGTGACGGGGGCTTCATAGATGTGACCCAGCATCGCCTGGAGCTCGGCGCGGCTCGCTGCGGTCTCGCGACGATGAAGCGCCGCGAAGAGCTGAGCCTTGGCCCCTCCCATGCGCACCCGCTCGCCTGGCACCAAGTCAAAGGCCGTATGGGGCACGTCCTTCATGCCCCAGATCACCACATTGTCCGTACCCGAAAGGGCTTCGGCTGCGAGCCAGTTGAAGCCGCAAAAGCCGGGAATCGCGCCAACATAGACGTGCTTGTCCCGGGGGAGATGCCCTGCGAAGGAGTGTAGAAGCGCAGGCCGCGCGTGGGCCGGCAGCGTCACGATCACCATGTCCGTGCCTATAAGTGCCTCGCTCGGATCGGTGCCGACATAGTCGGGCCGTCCGCTCAAGAGGTGGCCGTCCGGCGTCTGGGCCCACCAAACACCGTCTCCCCTCGTCCATCGATCGGCGACGGCAGCCGCCCCCGTCAGCACGGAAACAGTGATACCTGGACGCTGATTGAAGAGCACGGCATTCAACTGCCCAGTGCGCCCCGCACCGCAGATCGTCACCTTCATGCTGCGCGCGCCCTTCCGGTGAGCCAGGCGTCGAGCTGTGCGGCGATGGTCGGATCCAACAAATCGCGCTTGGCCATCCATTCATCGTCGAAGACCGAGCCAAGATATTTCTCGCCACCGTCGGCAACGGGCGTGACCACCGTGCCGGACAACCTGCCGGCTGCAATGAATTCCAGCGCCTTGTAGATGGTGCCCCCGGTCGAGCCCCCGACCAGAAGCGCGTGGCGCCGCGCGATAAAACGTGCTGTTTCGAAGGCCTGCGTGTCGGTGACCTGCACCCCTTCATCGATGCATCCATAGTCGAGCACCTTGCCGATTTCATCGCCGGCGGGCGTTCCCGTGCCCGACTGGTAGTAGGGATGGCCAGGCTTGCCGAAGACGATCGAGCCGGCCGGTTCCACAGCGATTGTCCGGACAGCAGGGTTAACCCGCTTCAGACGCTGGGCGATACCGGTCATTGACCCGCCGGTGCCGACACAGCCGACAAAGGCATCGATGCCGTCTGGAAGCTGTGCCAGGAGCTCGTCGACGAAACCGGCATAGCCTTCCGGGTTTGCCGGATTGTCGGACTGGTTCATGAACAACGCATCAGGAAGCTGGGCGCCGAGTTGGGCGGCCAGCCGTTGGCGCTCCACCACCGCAACCTCGTCCTCCCGATAGTCGCCTTCGACATAACGAATTTCCGCGCCCAGCGCGCGCATCATGCGGATCTTGTCCGGCGCGGCGTGATGATCGACAACGGCAATGAAGCGCAGGCCCAATTCCACTGCGGCTAACGCCAGTCCGATCCCGGTGTTTCCGGACGACGATTCGACGATCGTGCCGCCCGGCGGGAGCCGCCCGTCCTCAAGCGCGGCAAGCACCATGCTGCGCGCCATGCGGTCCTTGATGGAGCCACCCGGATTGTTCTTTTCAAGCTTCAGCACGAGCGTGGCATCGCTGTTGGGCACGGCAATCGGCATCACCGGCGTTTGGCCGATCAGCTGGCTTACGGTCCTGCAGAGCATTGTGCCTCTCCTACTGTGTCGGGGACGAGCGTTAGCTGTCCTTTTACATCCCGAACCACGCAAAGGCGGCTCGGCATCGGGTGGCGATGGAATTCGTTTTCCAGGAGGTCCATCTGCTAACCGCCGGTGTTGGCGTAAACCAGAAGGTCTCCCGCTCGCGGAGCGATGGGAAAGGTGAGCCATCTGTTGCTAAGGACGTCCTCGTCCAAGCAGCTATGGCCGGCCAGATAACCTCGGATAGATTTTGCGGCGATCGGCGGCGATGTGGCCGGAACCAGGATGGGATCGACCAAAAATTCGGAGCCAAACCAGGTTTCGCAAGCGCTGAAGCTGCTGCCTTCGACGAAGACGACATGGGCATCAGGGCCAACGGCTTTCACGCGCAACACCCGGAAGACGGAAATCGCGGCCTGATCGGCCAGTGCTCGCCCGGGCTCCATCCCCAGCACCAGCCCCTCATGGACAAGATAGTTCGCAAAGCTGCGGCCATCGGCCATCGGTGCGCTCAGCAAACAACGCAGCCACTCGGCAGCGGAAAGCTCTCCCCCGTAGGGATAGAAGGAATCCGGTATCTTCCCGGTGCGGTAGTCCTCGGGCATCTGTGCCCCAAGATGCGCCTGATAGGCGCGCTGATCGACATATTGGATCGGCAACCCGCCCCCAATGTCGATCATGCGCGGCGCAAAACCTTGTGCGCGGGATTCGCTGAGCAGACCGGCGGCCTCTCTAATCGCTTGCGCGCGAGATTCCCAACTATAGCCACTCAGGTGGAAGTGCAGCCCGTCAAAGCGCAAGCGGCCTTCGCCAGCAATGCGCGACAGACAATGCCGGATGGCCGCGGCCGGCATGCCGAAGCGACTCCGCGCCTGGTTGGTGGGACGCAAACGCAGCAGCACCGGCTGAAGCGGGCCGCTTGCCGGAAGCCCGCGGATCAGATCCTCGAGCTCTTCCGGTGAATCCACCGATATGAGCGCGTTGCAGTTGATAAGCTCGTTGTGGAATGCCGCCGTCTTCGCCGGGCCTGTCGCCACAAGTTGTGCGCCGTCGGCGCCGAGCCGTCTGGCATCCCGCAACTCATAATGGCTTGAGACGTCAATGCCGGCCCCTGCGCGCAATGCTGCGGCTAACAGCCCCGGCGATTTGTTGACTTTCGCTCCGTAGTAGACCGCGTGTGCGACACCGCTCTCCCGCAAGGCGCCTCTGAGTACCGCGATATTCCTCTGCAGCTCTTCGGGCCAGATCAGATTGACCGGCGACCCATGTCGGGCGACCCAATCGATCAGCAGCGGGCCGTTGCCGGCCAAGAGCTCCGCCGTGCTTGGCCGCAGAATCGGTGACAGGCCCGCGCCGGGCTTGTAGCAATGCAAGGTCATCGCCTCGCCCTTTCGGCATAGGCTACGGCGCGTTCTGTCGGAGCAAGGTGGCGCAAGCTCTCCAACGGCAGGTTGCAATTGGGCAGGCTTTGATCAAAAATATGTCGCGTCGTCTTGCAGGGGAATTTTCGGCCGCTGCGCGCCATCGCGAGGATGCTCGCAGGCGTGATCGTCTGGCCCGCGCGCCAGCTCTCCACCCGCACTGCGCTGTAGTCCAAGAGAATCACCGGCACCAGTGGCAGTTGCAGGCGGTGCGCGACTGCTAGCCGGTGATGACCGTCCATCACGAAGAGAGCGTCCTTCTCCGCCGTGATCGGAACAGTCCAACAACCCGCGCGGAGGATTTGCATCTGCAGCTCCGCTACCGGTTGGCATCGACCTCTTCGGTCGGGATCAAGCATGTTGGCGAAAGGAAGCGAACTTGCATATCGACCAGCCTGATTTTTTGTCAGCAGGAACCGTTCGGGAAGCGCCTTCAGGGTGGCGCTGCGTCGTTGGTGCCAACGCGCAGCGACAAGGAACAGAGGGTTTGCAGGCACGCCGGCTGTTCGCGAACGAGCTGCTCGGTCTGCGTGTCCAGCAGCGGGGTTAACGCGCGAACAAATGCGCTGACACCTCCTCCCACGACCGAGCCATCATAAGCATCCATAAAGCCTCTCACCAAACTGTAAGAGCAGCGATTACATGTCCACGGTCATCGACAGGAGATACGTGCGCGGTGCTCCCAGGAAGAACGTTCCGAATGAGGCTACGCTCGACCAGTAATTCGTACCGGTCACATTCTGAACGTTCGCGCGGAAAACCGTCCTCCTGCCGTTGATCGCCGTCGTATAGCGGGCACCGAGATCGAGACGCGTCCAATCCGGGATCGGCTGCTTGTTCGCTGTATCGACGAACTGCTTGCCCGTGTAGATGACTGCCCCATTCAAAGTGAGCCCGGTCACCCACGGGAGATCCCACTCGGCTCCAATATTGGCCTGCACGTTCGGAACGCCGATTGGCGTGTTGCCCACGTTTGCCGCGAGGGCGGTCTTCGTCAGGGTGCCATCCAGCAGCGAGAAGCCTCCGAGGACACGAATCTCGGGCATGAGTTCACCGTAGACGTTGAACTCGAGCCCACGGACTTGCTGTTCGGCGGTCGCCGCGAAGCGCCCGGCGGACAGCTCGCCGCTCGCCTTCGATATCTGGAAAGCGCTGAAGGTGGTTGCAAGCCGGCCGAAATCCACCTTGACGCCGGCCTCGTACTGCTTGGCGATGTAGGGCGGGAGCACTTCGCCGAAGTTGGAAGCGGTCTGCGGCGCAACATCGCCCCGGCTTAGACCTTCGATGTAGTTCGCGTACAGAGAGACGTTGTCCCAGGGACGGACGACGAGGCCGACCACGGGAGTGGTCGCGCTCTTGTCGTAGGACGACGTCAGTGTTCCGACATTGGAAAGATAGTTGTTCGCTTCGATGCCCTGGCGCCGGACACCCAAAGTCAACAGGACACGCTCATTCAGCACAGATAAGGTGTCAGCAATCGAGAGCCCCGTGAGTTCACTGTCCGAGAGCGGGGGGCGCCCGCTGATCTCGTTTGCGAACTGAGTTGGCGCCACGGTCGGATTGTAGATGTTCGACGCGACCAGACTGCCATTGGTGAGCCGCCGGTTCAACGCGTCATGATAGAGGGAGGCCTGGAAGGCGACCGCATGGTGGACGAAGCCGGTATCGAAGCGGGCGCGGACGCCGCCATCATATGTGTATCGATCAACGCTAAGCCCGAAGAATTGGGGCGTCGAAGTCGTGTCGCCGCTCGTATTGATGATCGTCGGAAGACCGAAGAATCGCTTGACATCGGTCCGCGATCCGCCGACGTCAGCGAACAACGTCACCTGATCGGTTACATCGTATTCGGTGCGCAACAAGGCAGACTGATCGTTGATACGCGACCATTCCCAAGGTTGCGTCACGTTCAGCCGACCGTCCGGCGCGTTCGGCACTTGTAGGCCGGGAGCCATGAGGAAAGGACGTGACGGCGCGTCGAACCGATCGGTCTGGGCGATGAGATAGAGCCAGGACCTGAAGCGCTCGCCCTGATAGTCGAGGGCCAGCGATCCGACGCCCGTCGTTTCGGACTGGCGGTCAATGGGCGTGTCGCCGTCGCGCAGGCTGCCGGTGGTGCGCACGCCCCATTCCTTGCTGTCGCCGTAGCGCCTCGCAATATCCCAGTGACCGCCGAACCGTGCGGCCGAACCGTAACCCGCGGTGAAGCGCGTCAAGTCCTCTCCCGCACGCTTAGGCACAACATTGATGACGCCGCCGACGCCGCCGTTGGGTGCGATCCCTGAGAGCGCAGCTGAGGGACCCTTGAGCACTTCGATGCGTTCGATGTAATCCGTGAATATGCGGTAGTTCGGCGCGATCCCGTAAAGGCCCTCGAAGGCGAACTCACCGCTATTGCCTTCGTTAGTTGGGAAGCCGCGAATGTTGAAGGAATCGACCGTACCTCCCGTTGGGTGGGAACTGCGCACGGAAGGATCCAGGATCAAGGCATCCGCAACCGTCGCCGCCTGCTGATCCCGGATGAATTTGTCCGTGTAGCTCGTCAGATTGAACGGCGCCTTCATTGTGTCGGCGTTTCCGAGCAGTCCCAGCCGCCCGCCTTGAGCGACCTGGCCGCCCGCAAAGGCGGGCACGACACCCGGCTGCGATTGCACGACAGCGGTTTCGGTTTGCGGGGCGCTAGGCGCCGTGGGGCGCCGTGAAGTTGATCGGACCCGGGCGGCATTTCGTTTGGTCGGCGCGCTGCGGACCGACCGTTGCGTCGGAGCATCGACAGTAATGGGAGGAAGGGAGTTGCCGCCTTGCGGTGTTTGGGATTGAGCGGGCGATTCGAACCACGCCATCAACGCCACTCCACCTAGCAGTGTCGCACCAAAGCGAACTACCGCCCCAACCTCACCTGCACGTCGCATTTCCAGAAAGCCCCTCATCAAACAGCACATCGCCCAACGTGAAATGGCTCCACGACCGGGCTTCAACGACCATGGATCGAAAATCCGCTCTCTGCGTCCGAGCTCGGCCGACACTTACGACCGGTGAATCAGCTCCCCCGCAAACGCGCGTTCCGGGTTGGTTGCCTACGTCCTCATGTGCAACTTCGGATTGTTGGCGATCTGCACCGCCTCTTTAGAGAGACGCTATCGTGACTGCAACGCAAATGCGTGCGGTGCGACTTAGAATGTCTCGATCATCGATCGACTCGAGTCAGCGACACTATGTTTGGAAGTATTCCAAAGGTACTTTGGAAGATTCTAAGTCAGTGCTGTTGAAGTTGACGGGAAAGATAGACGAGAGTGCTTTCGCCAGAGAGCCATGCTTTTCCTGGAAGCTGTAACGCAATAGGCCTCGCTTCTTCAGGAACGCTTTAGACCTCGTCATGGACTGACTGTTGCGCGTCAAGCGCCGTCGCCTCAATTCCCAGGACCTGTGCGTATTCATTGATCTTATCGGCGCGCTTGCGAATCCGTAGCCCAGACCACTACCGCTAAATGGACGAGGCTGAAGATCGGCGCATTTCGAAGGCTTGCGCAGGCTCTCGAATTTGCGTCCGACGATCGCGGGCGCGAGCACCTCATTGACGAGCCGGGCGCGATGCCCGGCGCCGGGTGCGGGAAAGTTCGACCAGGCCTCCCTCTCCCCTGGACGCCGTCTTCATCGATTGCGCAAATGAAGACGGCCGGACGGTTCAACATCTTGGCGAACGACATCACCACCGGCGTCGCCAAAGGATAGCGATAGCAGAATCGCCCGGATCGAGCCGATCGTGAAGCCGCCAGACGTCATGTTTTCTTCCGCAATGGGCCACACTAAATGGATACTCGCGGGTACTTGCCGTTGATTCGCAGCTCCTCACGAGTTAGCGCGAAGACCGGTCGCGCGTCGACCGCTGTCGACCTTGGTGAGCCCGGCGGCGGTCGATACTCGCTTCTCGATGGCTCCTTCAGACGCGAGATCGCTACGGTTCGGCCCGCAGCGCGGGCTGATGGATGTCGATGATCGCCACCGCCACGAACGTAATGGCCACACACCCGGCGATGACGGCGAAGAACATGGTTGCACCGAAATTCAGGGCGAAGGTGCCGACATATGCGCTGACGATAGCCCCCGCTCGACCGAAGCCGGCCGCAGCACCAACGCCGGTCGATCGAACGTTCGTCGGGTACACGTAGGCGGCCAGCGCGTACAGCGAGCCCTGCGCGCCGAGCAGACAGAAGCCTTCGATAAATAGAAGTGCCATCAGCAATGGTTGGGTTTCGGTCGACAGCGGTATCGATGCCAGGATCGCCGCGCCGACGGTCGCCGCACCAGCGACCGTCAGGATCGCTACCCGCGAACCGTATCGGCCGATCGCCCACCCGGTGACGATGCAACCACCGACGCCGCCGAAGTTGAACAGCGCCAGGCCGAAGCTCGCCGTCTGCACGTCAAAGCCCTTGCCGGTCAGGAGAGTGGGAGCCCACGCATAAAGGACGTAAACCGGCAACAGGCAGAAGAAGAATGCGATCCAAAGCGCCGTCGTCGTGCGACGGAGGGCAGCAATGAACAGCGCGGTGACCGATGCGCGTTCGCCCCCGACATCGCGCCGATCGACGAAGACGCTGGACGCCGCAGCAGTCTTGTCGAGAATCCGTACCGATTTCGCCACCTTCTTCGTATCGACGCCCCGCGCCAACAGGTACTGCGGAGATTCAGGTAGCGCGAACACAAGGATCACTGCGACGATCATCGGCAATACGCCGCTAACCACGAACAACATGCGCCAGCCGTACTCGGGCTGGAGCTGGGCGGCGAGCAGGCCGCCGATCATACCGCCGACCGGAATGCAGACGATCCCCAACATCACGGACAGGCTGCGGTTTCGCTTAGGGGTGAATTCGGCGATCAGGGCCGTCGCAGCCGGAAGCGCGCCGCCGAGCCCGAGGCCCGCCAGAAAACGGCACAGGCTGACTTCACCCACGCCAGGTGCGGCGGCGATTGCCAGAGTTGCCGCACCGAACAGAAAGACCGACGCGATGAGAGCCACCTTGCGTCCAAGCCAATCTCCGACGATGCCTCCAATCGGCGTGCCGATCGTCATGCCGACGAAGCCAAGCGCGAGGGCCGGCGCGAAATCGCCTCGCGTGACGCTCCAGTCCTTGATCATCGATGGTATGGCGAATCCGAGAATCTGATTGTCCAGACCATCGAGAATGATGGCGAGCGCACACAGGAGCAGCACCTGCTTTCGCGAGGTATTCCACGCCCCCTCCTCGGCCAGTGATCCGATGTCGATGACTGGCTGCTTTGTCGTTTCCAAGACCTGTGTCGTCACGTTCTTTCTCCCCCCTTTTGTTATGGATCTTCGAATTTTTCTTCCTGGAAGCCACGCGACGCGGGCTTCGCAAGCCCTTGCTGCTCTCGCCAGAGGCTCCGGTCAGACGGCGGTCATCCTGTCGATTCCCGCCGCCTGCGATCGGGCGGCTTCCATTTGGGCAGCGCTCAAAGTGTTGGCGAGCAGACAGGCGATGGTCATCGGCCCGACGCCACCGGGCACGGGCGTGATCGCGCCGGCGACGTCGATCGCCTCGTCGAAGGCGACGTCGCCGACGAGCCTTTCGGCGCCTGTCTCAGACTTGATGCGGGTGATGCCGACGTCGATGACTGTCGCACCCGGCTTAATGAACTGACCCCGGACCAGACCAGGAACGCCGGTCGCGACCACGAGGATGTCCGCTTCCCTGCATCGCCGCTCGAGGTCGGTCGTGCGGATGTGCGCAATGGAGACCGTGCACAGTTCCTGCAACAGCAGCCGCGCCATCGGACGGCCGACAACGTTCGACGCGCCCACAACGAGTGCTCCGAGCCCCGCAATGTCGTCGTGCACCGACTTGATCAGACGCATCACGCCGAGAGGTGTGCAGGGAACCAAGGCTCCTTGCATGCCGGCCGCAGTCCGTCCCACGTTCAACGGATTGAATCCGTCGACATCCTTGTCTGGACGGATGGCGGTCACAACGCGCGCCGTATCGATGTGGGGCGGCAGCGGAAACTGGACCAATATGCCATTCACCGCCGGGTCCCGGTTTAACTCCTCGATCAGATCCAGAAGCCGTCGCTCTGTCGTGTTCGCATCGAGCGCGAACCGACGTGACCGCATGCCGACGGCTTCGGTCTGCCGCACCTTGTTCGAGACGTAGACGTGGCTGGCAGGATCGTCGCCGATCAGCACGACGGCCAGCTCCCGGACTGCCACACCGCCACCGACGAGAGCGGCCACGCCCTCGGCCACCTGCTTCTGAACCTCGGCAGCGAGCGCCTTTCCGTCGATGATGCGCGCGGTCATGGTTGCGGTTCAGACCTTGGAAAGGTCGGAGCGCCGGTTGTCCTTCTTGTAGGGCGCCGGAGCCACCTTCGCGCGAATGTGCTTCTGCCGACGTCCGGGTTCGCCCCAGACCACGACGACTTCGGTGCCGATCTCGGAATGATCGACGTCGATGGTGCACAGTGACAGCATCTCGCGGAAGAAGTAGCTGTATCCCCGCGACGTGGTCACGCCGACGTCCTTGCTGCCGCCCAGCACGCGGTCGGCATACATGAATCCGCGCTGGTCGCGGGGCATTTCCATGTACTGGTAGGGCTCCTGCTCCTTCTGGAAGAGCGAGGCGTGGACATCAGCCACGTCGTCTCCGTTCCAGACCAAGGTGCGGATCACGCGCCGCGGATTGGCGACTTCTTCCTCGAGCGCCGCGCGCCCGATGAATTCGTGGTCGAACTTGATGTTCTTGCCCCAGCCGAGTTCGACCGGGCTTCGGTACCAAGCCCGGATGTCATCGGACTGGAAGCTGCCGGCGATGTTGAACGTGGACGCGAAGCCCGGCATCGCTGCGCGGAATTCGTCCTGATAGTCCTTCATGTCCTCATCGAAGATCGCAGGCATGTAGTCAGTTACGATCGTCGGGAAGCACGCTTCGAGGTGGTTGATGAAGATCGCCCGGCCGCCAATGCGGCGGAGGCCGAACTCCTGGCCGGCGGCGACAATAGCGTCGTAGACAGCCGCAGCCTGCTCCATGGGGCCTTGCAGTTCGAAACCGATCTCGCCCGACATACCCTGTCGCAGCGCGAGCATCTTGCAGCCGGCGATCTCGATCTCGCCCGAATGCATGAACTTCACGTCCCTCAGCGACTGCTTCGAGACCTTCTCAAGCAGCGCCACGGACGTCGGCCCTTGGACCTGGAAATTGAACCAGTCGTCGGCTGCGGATATGACATTGTAGTCGCCGTGGCGACGCACGTAGTCGACCCAGAACGTGCCGCGCCCGAACAGCATGAATTCGTCGTCGGACAGGCGCGTGAGGATTCCCTCCGCAATGACCTTTCCCTGTTTGGTGGTATGGACGACGTGTTTCGACTGCCGTATGTCGAACTTCTGGAAGCTGTTGACGGAGGTGTCCGAGAACAGCTTCAGCGCATCGGGTCCCTTGAAGCGCCGCTCCCAGAGGAACGACCAGTCGCCGAGCGCGCAGGTTTCCTTCCAGGACATGCTCTCGTCGATCCAGTCGGTATATTCGGGAAGGCCCCAACGCGAGGTGAAGTAGCCTTCGGGCGTCCTGCGCATGCCCTTGGGTGTGAGCATTGATGATTCTCCGTTCTGCTCAGTTGGCGAAGACAATGGTCCGTTCGCCGTTGATGATGATGCGGTCCTCGAGGAAGAGATGGACCGCGCGCGAGAGGACCCGGCGCTCGATGTCGCGCCCCTTGCGGACCAGATCTTCCGGCGTGTCGCGGTGGCTGACTCGTTCGACGTCCTGTTCGATGATCGGACCCTCGTCGAGATCGCTCGTTGCGAAGTGCGCGGTCGCCCCGATGAGCTTCACGCCGCGCGCGTGCGCCTGATGATAAGGCCTGGCTCCCTTGAAGCCCGGCAGAAAGCTGTGATGAATATTGATGCAGCGGCCATGGAGATGGCGCGCAAGATCGTCGGAGAGGATCTGCATGTAGCGCGCAAGGACGACGAGATCGGCTTTCGTCTCCTCGACAAGCGCCTTGATCTGCGCTTCTTGATCCATCTTCGTTTCCTTCGTGACCGGAAGGTGATGGAACGGAATATCGCCCACCAGGCTGACGGTGAGCGCCGAGCGCGGATGGTTCGAGACAATCCCGACGATGTCCATGTCGAGCTCGCCGAGCCGATGGCGGTACAAGAGATCGCCAAGACAGTGATCGAATTTGGAGACGAACAGCAGGACCTTCTTGCGTTCGGCTTGGGACCGGAGCTTCCATTCCATTCCGAATTTCCGGGCGATCGCCTCGATTCCGCGCCGCGCCGCCTTCGCGCCCCCTTCTGAGAGAGTGACACCGATCCTCATGAAGAAGCTTTCGCTTACGGTCTCGTCGACCTGCGCGGCCTCGACGATATTGCCGCCGTTTTCAAACAGGCAGCGCGAGACATCGGCCACGATTCCCGGCACGTCGCGACACGACAGGGTGAGGATGTATTGCGTATTCGATGCAGTTTCAGCGTGCATAAGCGGGCGATTCCTCGCAGCCACGGGCGATCGATTCCAGCGGCACCGACGTAAGGTGAGCGGATGTTTGAAGAATGAGAGGTGGACCGAGAAAGTGTGGCTGAGAGGCCTGAGCCTCCCGGGGGGCTACGCCTCTGATTTCACTCCCAAAGTCGCCTCTACGGGACGTTACAGAAGCACCATTGCGCAGAATGCCGCCATTGAAAATCCGGTATTATCCAATACAAGCTATCAGCATTATGGATATCAGACGGCTCGATCTGAACTTGCTTCTCCTGCTCGACGGGCTCTTCCGCGCCCAGAACCTGTCGGCGGTCTCTCGTCAGCTTGGAATGAGCCAGCCGATGGCCAGCGCTGGCCTGCGAAAGCTACGGGACTTCTTTGGCGATCCTTTATTTCTGTCGACAGGGCGCGGAATGCGGCCGACGCCATTTGCGGAATCGATCGCCGAAGCGGTGCGAACAGTGCTCTCGACGGTCGACGAGCAGATACTGCGCAAGCCACGCTTCGTACCGGAAGAGAGTGACCGCGTATTCACGGTCACGACCTCGGATATCGGCGTTCTGATCTTCATCCCGCCGATCCTCCAACGCATACGCATGATGGCTCCCGGAGCGGGCCTGCGATGCGTACCGACGTCCCACGAACAGCTGGAGGACGCGCTCGAAAACGGCGAGATCGATCTGGCGATAGGCTACTTTCCGGACCTCGTCGGCCCGAATATTGTGACCGAAGACCTCTTCGATCACCCCTTCACCTGCATTGTTCGAAAGGACCATCCGACGATCGGTGACACCCTGTCGCTTGAGCAGTTTCTCACGGCGGACCATATCGTCGTGAACCAGCAGGGGCGCAGTCAGGAGATATTCGAAAGGCGGGTCCGAGAACTCAAGTTGCAGCGCCGGGTCGTCCTACACTTGCCGCATTTCATGAGCGTGCCGCAATTGATCGCGACGAGCGACATGATCTCCACCGTACCGTTCTCGCTCGGGGCCTGGTACGCAGACGCGGGTCTCAAGCTTCTGCCGCCGCCGGTCTCCATACCTCTGATCCAATTGAAGCAGCACTGGCACCGCCGGATGGACAACGAACCTGCCGTCCGCTGGCTTCAATCGATCGTGGCCGAGGAGTTGCGTCACCGCGATCCCGCGCTGGCCATGTCGGCCGATTATGCCAAGTCCCGTGCCAAGGCCGCGGAGCCCGCTATCGCGGGGCGGTCAGTGTCCGAAGGGACGTCGCTGCGTCGGTGATCTACGAATGCCATTGTGAGTGACAGCCGATCCCTCAGTCTGGCCGTGCGCCGTTAGAGCGCGATGACTTTTCTTCGAATCGTCATCCCGCTCTAGCTCTTTGTTTGAGCATGATCTTTTTCGGAGAACCGGTGTCCACTTTTCCGGATCATGCTCTAGATGAGGACAGCTCGACCGATGTCAGGTCTCGCATCTCGCGATCGCGACCGGACTGTGCGTAGTCTCAGTAGGCGCGCGCGAAGTCGCCCTCTTGCTTGATGTCGGTGAACACCGGAAAGCGAGCCTTCCACGGGGTTCCCTTGGCCGTCGTCAGATCGTTGAGACGCTCGCGCACGGCGAGGCCATCCTTTCAGCGCAGCCGTCGCTGCCGAAAACGCCATGGCCTCGCGCACATCAAGGCCGACGCCGATCGCAAGCGCATAGGCGCCGTGAAAGACGTCGCCCGCGCCGGTAGTGTCGACGACGTCGACGGCAAAGGCGGCCTGCCGGTGCAGGCGGCCGCTCTCACGCCAGTCGCGGGCGGGAACGGCCGATCGACGACATGCCGAGCGCCACTCAAATTGGAATCTGGACCCGCCGCACCGGCGGAGGAAAGTAGATGTCAGTGGACCAGTTCAGATGCAGCCAACAAGAGCGCGCCAGACCCGTAGAGCTGGGTGTCCGCGATCTGAACGGCGTCCGGCCTGTCGCCAATCTGCTGCACGCGGCCGAGCCGGCCGTTGACCGTCGCCGATGCCAGAGCCCGCCAGCCTTGTTCAATCACTGGACTAAACCGCTTTGCGTCGAGAAGTCCCATCCGCACCCCGGCGGCCAGGCCGTAGGTCAGCAATCCAGTGCAACTGGATTCCGGGGTGCCGACCTCGGGCGGAGCGAGCAGCGACGTGGACCAGAAGCCATCCGGGCGCTGCAGGCTCGCTACGCGATCTGCGATCTCGACGAACAGGTTGACGTACTTCTCGCGCAGCGGGTCGCCGGGACGAAGCTCTCGTAGGATGTTGGCAAGCCCAGCGAGCACCCAGCCATTGCCGCGGCCCCACAATATCTTTTCGCCATGCGCGCCAGTTTTCCCGATGAAGCGGCTGTCGCGGTAGAACAGGTGCTCCTGGCTATCGAATAGGAAGTCTTTCGTGGCCCAGAATTCCCTGTCGGCATAGTCACGGAAGCGCTGGTCCTTCTGGATGCGCGCAATGCCGAACCAGGTCGCCGGCCCCATGAAGATGGCGTCAGACCAGCACCATCGCTGCAGGCACTTTGCGTTGTCGAATTCGAGCGAGACCTGTGGCGGGTGCTGCAGGATGTATTCCAGCCGCTGCACGGTCGGCTCGATCATGCGTCGATCGCCGAAATGATCATAGGCGGCAATGTAGACCTGCCCGATGGCATGATCGTCCGCAAGGTAGATCGGGGGTGCCCAGTTGCTGTTGCCGATCTGCCAATCGGTGCGCTCTCCAAGCTCTCGGATCACGTCGAAGTACTTCATCTGACCTGGTGTCGCGGCCCATCTTGCGAGACCGATATAGAAGGCGGCGCGTGTCCAATCTGTCTCAGCCGCCTGGGGTACTTCATGAAAGTGCGACATTTGCCAGCTCGCGACTTGCTGGGCGGTAGTGCGCACGGTTTCCGGCGCAACTGAAGCAGTGAGCAGGATGGCCATCAGTGCAACTGCCTTCATGCTCCCGCTCCTGACGTTCCTAACTACTGACTATCATCGGCCCATCGGCGGATCGTACCGCGGCGCGACGGCACAGCGCTATCGTAACCGTAACATCGCTTTTAGCCCTTTGCAGCAGTGGGACGGCTTGCGAAAATCCGGTTTGCGCCACGAGACGCGCATGGCGTCGATTGGTCGGCGCCGATTACTTTCGTCGGCGCCGTGTTCGTTTTAGGGGACCCAAGTTCGATTTGGTGAGCCGCTTCGCATTCGCTGCGACGCGCCGTCGATACCGACGAACTATTTCATCTCCCGAAGCTCCAGACATCAACCTTGTGCCGGCTTCGACGGCCGCATCGATCTTTTCGCTAATCATACGTTCGGCTTCGCGCCGGGCCCCGCTGCCACCCAACATCAGCTTCATCAGCCGCAGCGCAATCACATGATTGGCCTCAACCGCCAGCATCGTCAAAGAATTGAACCTTCGCCGCCCCCTCAATCGCCGCATTACCAACTCCCCTACTGGACCATTGACCCACGGAGAACTCGCGCGACCTCCATTGGGCCCCGATGGCGGCGCCGCGGTGGCTACCCAGTATATGCGCCGTGCTTAAGAGAACAAACGTTCCGGTGCCCCAACGCGGCCGGAAATGGGCACGAGATGGCCGCTGGCGCTCCTCCTTCCAAATGTCACCACATGACTGCCACGCGAAGAACAAAGCCCAACCGCGAATCCAGCGCAAAGATGGCGGAGGCTTGCAGCTTAGTTGATATTTGAGATCCGGAGCGATTCCAATGTTGAGTGCGGATGGGAATAAACCGGTCGGAAAATCCAGCCAGCGTAAGGGGAAGACAGGACAGCAGCGCAAGAAGGTCGAGCCGAGCAAGGAAGCCCGCGCACGACAAGTTCCCGAGCCGGCGCCTGTGGCGGTCCAACTGGAGGACGCCCGGGAACAAATCAGTGAACAAATCAATGAAGCTGAGCAGATCAGCGAGGAGGTCCAGTTCAGCGAGCCGATCAGCGCACCGGTCGCGTCGATCGAAAGCGCTTCGGTTGAGGCTTCCGCGACTGATACCGTCCACGCCCTCCCCACCGTAGCGGCCGAGCCCGTCGCCGTCAGCGTTGCAACGATCGCCGATGCCTACAGCGACTACACCAGGAAATCGCTGAACCAGACCTTGTCCTTCCTGGAGAAGCTCGCGGCCGTCCGCTCGCTCGACAAGGTGTTCGAACTTCAGACGGAATTCGCGAAGCAGGCTTTCGAGACTTTCATCGCCGAGTCGCAGAAAATCAGCAAACTCCACGGCGAATTGGCCAGGCAGAGAGTCTTGGGCTTCGAAGGGTTCGTCGCCAGGATCACCCAAACCACACTGGAGCTGCGCGCTACGCGCCACTAACTGAGTTCTAATGGCTGATCATCCAGGGGCGCGCGGTCGGAAAGCCCTTGGCGCCGGTCTTGCTCTTGGTCACCAAGCGCGCCGGCTTCTTGCCGGAGCAGCAGCCGCAGCCGGGGCCGTGTGAGGCCTTGTACTGGTCGAGCGTTTTCGGCGCGTGCGCGCTGCGCTCATTGGTGGCGTGGGCCTTGCGCTTATCGGAGGGCATGCAGAAGAAGCTCGGGGCGGTCAGGATGACGCGCGGCGATTCCGCTTCGCATTGCGGGCAGTCTTGCGGCAGGTCGCATTCGGACATCGACCGCATGTCCTTGAACGGGCCGCACTCGTTGCAGAGATATTCGTAGACGGGCATTTTTCCTCCTTGCGCATTCAGGCTTGAAACTCGCGGCGGATGCGGGGCGGCAAATACGCGTCGTCCCGCATCCATCGCGCAGGGAGCTACTTGTCCGGCGAGATCGGCATCTGGATGTCGCCCGTGATGTGCTTGATCGGGCCTGCCGACGACGGCATCACGTCGAAGTCGAAAATCTCCGTCGGCAGCCACAGCGTGGCGCAGGCGTTGGGCACGTCGACCACGCCGGAGATGTGGCCCTGGCACGGCGCGGTGCCGAGGATCGAATAGGCCTGCGCGCCGGAGTAGCCAAACTTCTTCAGATACTCGATCGCGTTCAGGCAGGCCTGACGGTAGGCGATGTGGACGTCGAGGTAATGCTGCTTGCCGGTTTCGTCGACGGAGATGCCCTCGAAGATCAGGAAGTCCTTGTAGTTCGGCGTGATCGGCGACGGCTTGAAGATCGGGTTCTTGATGCCGTACTTCGCCACGCCATCCTTGATGATTTCGACCTTGATATGCAGCCAGCCGGCCATCTCGATCGCGCCGCAGAAGGTGATCTCACCGTCTCCCTGGCTGAAGTGCAGGTCACCCATCGAGAGGCCGCCGCCGGGCACATAGACCGGGAAGTAGATCTTCGAGCCGCGCGAGAGGTCCTTGATGTCGCAATTGCCGCCATGTTCGCGTGGCGGCACGGTGCGTGCACCTTCCGCGCCGATCTTGGCCTTCACGTCGCCCTTGGCACGGCCGCCATGCGCGGTCGGACCAAACGGCGGATTGGCGAGTCCGGGCACGCGGGTCGGGTTGGTCGCGATCAGTTCGGCCTCGCGCGCGTTCCAGGTCGCGAGCATCTTCGGGTCCGGCAGGCAGCCGATCAGGCCGGGATGGATCAGGCCGGCGAAATTGACGCCGGGCACGTGGCGCGAGGAGGTGTAGAGACCCTTGATGTCCCAGATCGATTTCTGCGCCAGCGGGAAATGATCGGTGAGGAAGCCGCCGCCGTTCTGCTTGGAGAAGAAGCCGTTGAAGCCCCACAGGCTCTCCTTCAGCGGGCCGACGTCGAGCAGATCGACCACCAGGAGGTCGCCGGGCTCGGCGCCCTTGACGCCGATCGGACCGGACAGGAAGTGCACGATCGAGAGATCGATGTCGCGCACGTCGTCGGCGGAATCGTTGTTCTTGATGAAGCCGCCGGTCCAGTCATAGGTCTCGATGATGAAGTCATCGCCGGGATTAACCCATGCCACGATCGGAATGTCCGGGTGCCAGCGGTTATGCACCATGTCGTTGTCGTAAGCCGATTTGGTGAGATCGATCTTGATGAGTGTCTCTGGCATTAAAAGCTCCCCTTCTTACTTGCCTTGGTTAAACGGACAGATATTTCGAGATCTGGACGGCATCGACTGCATCGCGCGGATCGTCACGGACGATTTCGCCGTTCTCGATCACCAGCACGCGGTCGGCGATGTCGAGGGCAAAGCTCAGCGCCTGCTCGGAGACGACGATCGAGAGGCCACGCTCGTCGCGGATGCGCTTCAAGGTGCGCGCCATCTCCTTGATGATCGAGGGCTGGATGCCTTCGGTCGGCTCGTCCAGCAGCAGCACTTTCGGCTTGGTGGCTAGCGCGCGGGCGATCGCGAGCTGCTGCTGCTGACCGCCGGACAGATTGCCGCCGCGGCGGTTCTTCATCTCGAGCAGCACCGGGAACAGCTCGTAGATGTCGCCTGGCACCTCGGACTCACCGTGCACGACGAGGCCGGTCTCGATGTTCTCCTTCACCGTCATGGTGGAGAAGATCATGCGGCCCTGCGGGACATAGGCAAGCCCCTTTGCCACCCGCTCATAGCTTTCGAGCTTGTTGAGCTCGGTGCCGTCCATGATCACCGAACCGCTCTTGGCCGGAAGGATGCCCATCAGTGACTTCATCAGCGTGGTCTTGCCCATGCCGTTACGGCCCATGATCGCCACGATCTCGTTGGGCGCGACCGAGACGTTGAGGCCGTGCAGCACCTCGCTCTGGCCGTACGCAACGTGAAGATCGGAGATTGCCAGCATGATCGCCTCCTAGAGCCGGATGCTTTTCTTCACCTCTCCCGTAGGGAGAGGTCGGCGCGTAGCGCCGGGTGAGGGAATCAGGTCCCACGAGAGCGCGAGCCCCCTCACCCGGATCGCATCTTTCGATGCGATCCGACCTCTCCCCGCTGGGGAGAGGTCGACGGTGCGCGTGGCGGCGGCTATGCGAAACGTCATGCTCAATGTCCGAGATAGACTTCGATGACTTTCGGGTCGTTCTTGACGTGCTCCATCGTTCCCTCGGACAGGATCTGTCCCTGGTGCAGCACGGTGACCTTGTGGGCGATGTCCTCGACGAACTTCATGTCGTGCTCGATGACGAGCACGGAGCGGCCCTTGATGATGCGGTTGAGCAGTTCGGCGGTCTTGGCGCGCTCGGATACGCTCATGCCGGCGACAGGCTCGTCCAGCATCAGGAGGTCCGGATCCTGGATCAGCAGCATGCCGATCTCCAGCCATTGCTTCTGGCCGTGACTCAACTGGTCGGCGTACGTGTCGAGGCGGTCCTTCAGGAAGATCATCTCGGCGACTTCCTCGACGCGCTGTTTCACGGTGGCGTCGCGCTGGAAGGTGAGCGAGCCGAATACGGTGCGGCCGCGCGGGAAGGAGATTTCGAGGTTCTCGAACACGGTGAGGTCCTCGAACACCGACGGCGTCTGGAACTTGCGGCCGACGCCGGCCTGCACGATCTCGTTCTCGCGTAGTTTCGTCAGCTCCTTGCCGCGAAACTGGATCGAGCCTGACGTGGCTTTGGTCTTGCCGCAAATCAGGTCGAGCACGGTGGTCTTGCCGGCCCCGTTGGGGCCGATGATGACGCGGATCTCGTTGTCCTCGACATAGAAGGAGAGATCGTTGACTGCCTTGAAGCCGTCGAAGGAAACGGTGAGCCCGGAGACAGCGAGCAGGAAATCCTTGGGCTGATGACCGATGAGCATGACCACTCCTCACTCCGCCGGTGCGCCGTCGGCGACTGGGAAGCCGTTGCCGGGTTTTGATTTCCGCGAGGCCAGCAGGCGGTCGATATGCGGCTGGACATAGTCCTGCCAGATGCCTGAGAGCCCGTTCGGGAACGCCAGCACCACTGCGATGAACAACGCGCCGAGGCCAAACAGCCAGAGCTGCGGGAAGGATTCCGACAGGCTGGTCTTGGCAAAGTTCACCAGCAGCGAACCCCAGACCGCGCCGAAGATCGACATCCGGCCTCCAACGGCGGTGTAGATCACCATCTCGATCGACGGCACGATGCCGACGAAAGACGGCGACATGAAACCGACTTCGAGCGTGAACATCGCGCCGCCGATCGCGGCGAAGATCGCGGCGGCGCAGAAGGCAAAGATCTTGAAATTGGCGACGCTGTAGCCGGAGAAGCGGACGCGGTCCTCTTGCTCGCGCATCGCCACCAGGATGCGGCCAAGCTTCGTCAGGCGGATGAACTGTGCGGCTATGATGCAGGCGAACAGCAGCACGACCTCGATGAAGTAGAGGATGAACTTGGCATGGTCGGTGCGAATGTCCCAGCCGTGTAAGGTGCGCAGGTCGGTGATGCCGTTGATGCCGCCGGTGTAGCCCTGCTGTCCGACGATCAGGATGGTCATGATCGCGGCGATCGCCTGGGTGATGATCGCGAAATAGACGCCGCCGACGCGCCGCTTGAACATCGCCGCGCCGATGATGAAGGCAAAGATGCCGGGTACCAGGATGATCGCGATCAGCGTGATCGGGAAGCTGTGGAACGGCTTCCAGAAGAAGGGGAGCTGCGTGAGCTGATTCCAGTCCATGAAATCGGGAATGCCCGGTGTCGACTGGATCTTGGTGTTCTCGACGCTGGAGGCCTCGAGCTTCAGGTACATCGCCATGCAGTAGCCACCGAGGCCGAAGAACACGCCCTGCCCCAGGCTCAAAATGCCGCCATAGCCCCAGCACAGCACGAGGCCAATTCCGACGAAGGCGTAGGTGAGATATTTGGCGACCAGGTTGAGGCGGAAGATATCCAGCGACAGCGGCAGGATGACGAAGAGGAGTAGCGCGAGCGCGACGAAGCCGATCAGCTCGGAGCGATTCAAAAAGCGCGAGTTGATGATCATGACCAGAGCCTGCTTGTTCTTATTTGCGGACCTTGAGTGCAAACAGTCCCTGCGGCCGCATCATCAGGATCGCGACGATCGCCAACAGGGTGAGCACCTTCGCCATCGAGCCCGACAGGAAGAACTCCATGGTCGACTGCGCCTGCGAGATGGTGAAGGCGGACGCGATGGTGCCGACCAGCGAGGCCGCTCCGCCGAACACGACGACGAGGAAAGTGTCGACGATGTAGAGCTGGCCGGCGGTCGGTCCCGTGGAGCCGATCATGGTGAAGGCCGAGCCCGCGATGCCGGCGATGCCGCAGCCGAGGCCGAAAGTGTAACGGTCGACCTTCTCGGTGTTGATGCCGACGGCGCCGGCCATCACGCGGTTCTGCACGACGGCGCGGACCTGACGTCCCCAACGCGACCAGAACAGCACATAGGCGACCACGATGGTGATCAGGACGGTCAGCCCCATCACGAACATGCCGTTGATCGGAATCTGGATCGCGTCGGTCGCCTGCCAGGAACCCATCATCCACTCCGGCAGTTCGACGCCGACCTCGCGGGCGCCGAACACCGAGCGATAGGCCTGCTGCAGGATCAGGCTGAGGCCCCAGGTCGCAAGCAGCGTATCCAGCGGGCGCTTGTAGAGATGGCGTATCAACGCCCATTCGACGAGCATGCCGAGCGCGCCGGAGGCGATGAACGCCAACGACATCGCGACGAAGAAATAGCCGGGAAACAGCGCGGGCAGATATTGCTGGAAGGCGCTCGACGTCATCCAGGTGACGTAGGCGCCGAGGATCATGAACTCGCCATGGGCCATGTTGATGACGCCCATCTGGCCGAAGATGATGGCGAGCCCCAGCGCCATCAGCACGTAGACCGAGAACAGGATCAGTCCGGCAAAGCCTTGCATCGCGAAGATGGCGCCGAGATCGCTGAGCGAATAGTCACCGAACATGATCCGTCCTCTGCATGGGTCAGGCCTGCGCCCGCGCTTGGCGCGTGCGTTGGCGATCGCGTGGGCCGACCGGCCCACGCCGCTTGCGAGTTGGGAGAAGCGCTCAGCCGAGGCGCGTTCTCACTGATAGCCCTTCGGGAACGGGTCGGGCTCGACGAGATCGGCGGTCTCGTAGATCAGTTCGTACTGGCCGTCCGCCTTGGCGCGGCCGACGCGCGTCTTCGACCAGAGGTGATGGTTCTCGTGGATACGGACATAGCCTTCCGGCGCGCCCTTGAACTCGACGCCCGGCGAGGCCGCCGCGACCTTGTCGATGTCGAAGCTGCCGGCCTTCTCCACCGTCAGCTTCCACAACCACGGGCCGAGATAGGCAGCCTGGGTGACGTCACCGATCACCGTTTTCTCGCCCCACATCTTCTTGAAGGCAGAGACGAAGGCCTTGTTGTTGGGATTGTCGAGCGACTGGAAATACTTCATGCAGGCATAGGCGCCTGCGATGTTTTCACCGCCGATGCCGTCGATCTCGTCTTCGGTCACCGATATCGTCAGCAGCGTCTGCTTGAAGAGGTCGATGCCGGCCGCTTTGAGCTGCTTGTAGAAAGCGACGTTGGAGCCGCCGACGATGATGGCGTAGATCACGTCCGGCTTGGTCAATTTGATCTTGTTGATGACCGAGTTGAACTGGGTGTGGCCGAGCGGGAAGTATTCCTCGCCGACCACCTTGGCGCCCTGCAAATGGCCTTCGATGTGCTTGCGCGCGATCTTGTTGGAGGTGCGCGGCCAGATGTAGTCGGAGCCGAGCAGATAGAACGTCTTGGCGCCCTTGGTCTTGTTGACCCAGTCGAGGCCCGCGATGATCTGCTGGGTAGCTTCCTGGCCGGTGTAGATCACGTTCTTGGACTGCTCGAGGCCTTCATAGAAGGTCGGGTAGTAGAGCATGCCATTATACTGCTCGAACACCGGCAGCACCGCCTTGCGGGAGGCCGAGGTCCAGCAGCCCATCACGGCGGCGCATTTGTCGTTGACGAGGAGCTTCTTCGCCTTCTCGGCGAAGGTCGGCCAGTCGCTGGCGCCGTCCTCCTGGATGAACTTGATCTTGCGGCCGAGCACGCCCCCGGCGGCATTGATCTGCTCGATTGCCAGTTTTTCCGCTTCGACCGATCCGGTCTCCGAGATCGCCATGGTGCCGGTGACGGAGTGCAGGATGCCGACGGTCACTTCGCTATCGGTGACGGCAAGGCCAGTGGTATTGACCGCGGACGTTGCCGGACCCTCTGCGAACGAGGCGCGCGGAAGCATCGAGATGGCCGGCAGCGCCGCCATTCCCATCAGTAGCTTGCGCCGAAGCGGCGACTTCAGGCCCGGTTTCTTTTCGTCTGACATGAGCACCCCAGTGGTTCGAGAACGCGCTTAATGGTCAGGCGAGGATTGCCCAGATTTGTGCAGCGCACTGATACGCAAGATTGCGTATACTGCACCGCAAAATAGCGACGTAGGTTCTGGTACGGGATTTGCGAGCAGGACGGGCGGGACTACCGGGCGGGACCGACGTCGGCTCAGGAGGTGGGGAATTGGCAGGGCGGCAGCGGATAGACCGCGTCAGGCGCCAGTATAATCAGTGGGTTGCCAACCAGACGCTGGAGGATTATGCGCTGCGCTTCACCGCAAAGAGCGCGCGCCGCTGGTCCGCCGGCCGTGTTGCCAACACTGCGTTAGGTGCGATCTCATTCCTGGCGCTGGAAGCGATCGGCGGCACCATCACGCTGAACTATGGCGCGATGAACGCGACCGCGGCCATCCTCGTGGTCAGCGCCATCATCTTCTGCTGCGGACTGCCGATCGCCTATAACGCCGCCAAGTTCGGCATCGACATCGATCTCTTAACCCGCGGCGCCGGCTTCGGCTATATCGGCTCGACCATCACCTCGCTGATCTACGCCTCCTTCACCTTCATCTTCTTTGCGATCGAGGCAGTGATCCTGGCGACCGCGCTCGAAATGTGTTTCGGCATCCCGCGGCCGATCGGCTATGTCATCAGCGCAGTCGTGATCATCCCGCTGGTGGTCTACGGCATCACCCTGATCAGCCGCTTCCAGTTGTGGACGCAGCCGATCTGGATCGTGCTGCATATCCTGCCCTTTGCCGCGATCGCCTACGCCCATCCGCGCTCGTTCATCGAATGGCGCAATTTTTCCGGCGAGCATGGCAACCCATCCGGCCAGCTCGACCTCTTGCTGTTCGGCACTGCGGCCTCCGTGGTGTTCTCGCTGGTGGCGCAGATCGGCGAACAGGTCGACTTCCTCCGCTTCCTGCCACGCGACCGGCGCACGTCGCGGCGGGCGTGGTGGATCGCGCTGCTCAGCGCAGGGCCCGGCTGGATCGTCCTCGGCGCCCTGAAGCTGCTGGCCGGATCGTTCCTCGCCTTCTTCGCGCTGAGTCACGGCGTCTCCTATGAGCACGCCGCCGAGCCGGCCAACATGTACCTGGAGGCCTATCGCTACGTGCTGTCGCAGCCGGATCTGGCGCTGGCGCTGACGGGAACGTTTGTGATCCTGTCGCAGGTCAAGATCAACGTGACCAACGCCTATGCCGGCTCGATCGCCTGGTCGAATTTCTTTTCCCGCCTCACCCACAGCCATCCCGGCCGCGTGGTCTGGCTGGTCTTCAACGTGGTCGTTGCGCTGCTGTTGATGGAGATCGGCGTCTACAAGGCGCTGGAGCAGACACTCGCGCTCTATTCCAATGTCGCGATCGCCTGGGTCGGTGCGCTCGTTGCTGACCTCGTCATCAACAAGCCGCTGGGCCTGCGGCCGCAGCACATCGAGTTCAAGCGCGCGCATCTCTGCGACATCAACCCGGTCGGCGTCGGCGCGATGCTGATTGCGACCATCGTCTCGATCAGCGCCTTCTACGGCGTGTTCGGGCCAACGGCAAAGGCGCTGTCCGCCTTCGTCGCGCTGGCGGTGGCGTTTATCGTTGCGCCGCTGATCGCCTGGGCTACCGACGGCAAATACTACATCGCGCGCAAGCCGAAACGGAGCTGGCAGAACCTCGAGCAGATCCAGTGCTGCATCTGCGAGCATTCGTTCGAGCCCGAAGACATGGCCGCCTGCCCCGCCTATGCCGGCCCGATCTGCTCCTTGTGCTGCTCGCTCGACGCGCGCTGCCATGACCTGTGCAAGCCGCATGCGCGCATCCAGTCGCAGGTGTCGGAGACATTGGGCAAATTGCTGCCGCAGCCGATCTATGCCCGCATCAATTCGCAGCTCGGGCATTATCTCGGCGTGTTCGCGGTCTCGGCGGGCCTTGTCGGGCTGGTGCTCGGGCTGATCTACCTGCAGACCTCGGCCACCGTGCAAGCCGGCAACCTGTTGTCGGACGTGCTGTGGAAAGTGTTCTTTGCGCTGATCATCATCATCGGCGTGGTGGCTTGGCTGTTCGTGCTGGCGCAGCAGAGCCGGCGCGCGGCGGAGGAAGAGACCCGACGGCAGACCGCGCTGCTGATCCAGGAGATCGATGCCCACAAGCGAACCGACGCCGAACTGCAGCGCGCCAAGGAAGTCGCCGAGTCCGCCAACCTCGCCAAGAGCCGCTATGTCGTCGGCCTGAGCCACGAATTGCGCTCGCCGCTGAACGCGATCTCCGGCTATGCGCAACTGCTGGAGCAGGACAATACCCTGCAGACGCGGCCGCGCGAACAGGTCCGCGTGGTCCGTCGCAGCGCCGACCATCTCTCCGGCTTGATCGACGGCATCCTCGACATCTCCAAGATCGAGGCCGGCCGGCTTTATCTCTCGCGCGACGAGGTCCGGCTGAACGATTTCCTCGACCAGCTCGTCGGCATGTTCCGTCTGCAGGCAGCCGCGAAAGGCATCGATTTCGTGTTCAAGCGGCCGGCGGTGCTGCCGGTCGTGGTCTATGCCGACGAGAAGCGGCTGCGGCAAATCCTGATCAACCTGCTGTCGAACGCGATCAAGTTCACGCAAACCGGCCACGTGCAGTTCGTCGTGCACTACCGCAGCCCGGTCGCCGAGTTCGAGGTGATCGACACCGGCCCGGGCATCCAGCCTGACGATCTCGAGCGCATCTTCGCGCCGTTCGAACGTGGCGCGCTCGGCGTCTCGCAGCCGCAGACCGGCACCGGTCTCGGGCTCACCATCAGCCGGCTGCTGGCGGGCGTGATGGGCGGCGACATCAAGGTGACCAGCACCGTCGGCGCCGGCAGCACCTTCCGCGTCAAGATATTGCTGTCGGAAGTGACAAACCCGCGGCGCAGCGCGCCGACCGATGCGCCGGTCTATGGCTATCATGGCCCGCGCAAGACCGTCCTGATCACTGACGACGATCCGACCCACCGCGATCTCTTGCGCGAAGTGCTGGCGCCGCTCGGCTTCATCCTGCTCAGCGCGCCCGATGGTCCCGGGTGCCTCGCGCTAGCGCAGCATTGTCGGCCCGACCTGTTCCTGCTCGACATCTCCATGCCCGGCATGGACGGCTGGACTGTTGCCGAGGCGCTGCGCTCGGCCGGCCATCACCAGGCACGCATCCTGATGATCTCGGCGAGCGCGCTGGAAGCGCATGGCGCCCCGCTCGCGCAACCGTTCCACGACGGCTACCTGATGAAGCCGATCGATATCCCGCGCCTGTTAGAGACCATCCGCCTGCTGCTCAAGCTCGACTGGCAGCACGATGCCGACGAGGTGCCCGTGCCGCAGTGGCAGCCGGAGAGCGGCTCGCGGCCGCCGGTGAAATATATCGAGGAACTGATCGGCCTCGGGCAATTGGGCTATATCCGCGCGATCCAGCTGAAACTCGACGAGATCGGCACTGAACATCCCGAGCATACCGATTTCGTCTCGCAGATGCGCTCATTGGTCGATCGCTTCGACCTCGATCAGTACATGGCGACCCTGAAGGCGCTGCACAGCTATGACCACTGAAACCAAGAAGCGAGACATCGCGCTCGTCGTCGACGACTCCCCGGAGACGCTGCGGCTCCTGACTGACGCGCTCGACGGCGCCGGCATGACCGTGATGGTGGCGCTCGACGGCGCCTCCGCGATGCGGATCGTCGACCAGATCACGCCCGACATCGTGCTGCTCGACGCCGTCATGCCCGGCATGGATGGTTTCGAGACCTGCCGCCGGCTGAAGCGCGATGCCGGGCTCGACCATGTGCCGATCATCTTCATGACAGGTCTCGCCGAGACCGAGCACATCGTGCGCGGATTGGAAGCCGGCGGTGTCGATTACGTGACCAAGCCGATCGTGGTGCAGGAAATGCTGGCGCGCATCCGCGTCCACCTCGCCAATGCGAGACTGACGCAGAGCGCCCGCGCTGCGCTCGACGTCTCCGGCCGCTATCTTCTCGCGGTCAACGGTCACGGCAGGATCTTGTGGGCGACGCCGCAGGCGCAAAGGCTGCTGTCGGACACGCTGGCGGAGGACGGCGACGACCTCGCGCTGCCCGATCCGATCCCGCAATGGCTTGAGCAGACGCAGAAGGGAAAGGCTGCAGCGAAGACCACGACCATGGCCTCGTTTCCAGCCAACGAGCAATTGCGGCTGCAATATATGGGCAAGCTTGGCGTCAACGAATTCCTGCTGCGGCTGGCGAAGGACACCAGCGCCGACATGCCGGCGGAATTCTCCAGCGAACTCGGCCTCACCACGCGCGAGGGCGAGGTGCTGTCATGGCTCTCCAAGGGCAAGACCAACCGCGACATCGCGCAAATCCTGGGGCTCAGCCCGCGCACAGTCGACAAGCATCTGGAGCAGATCTATTCCAAACTCGGGGTGGAGAACCGCACCGCGGCCGCGGCGATCGCGGTGAATGCGAGGAACAGGAAGTCGTGAGGCGTTCGCGCCGTGGTGCAGCGCTCCTCCTTTCCGTCATGCCCGGACTTGTCCCGCGCGTCCACGTTCTTTGGTGCAGCTCGGAAGAGCGCGGATGGCCGGGACAAGCCCGGCCATGACGGCGTGGCTACATTTCCAATCTTCTTCAGCCGAGCACACTGATATCCGCCACCAGCACCGTGCCCGTCGCGGACTCCGTGATGTAGAGCCGGTCGCGGTTCTCGCCGCCAATGGCGACGTTGGTGACGGCATTCCCTGCGCAGGACTTGATACGCGCGATCAGCTCGCCTGACGGTGCGAACACGAAGACGTGGCCGAGCGAGACATGGGCGACGAACAGCCGGCCGGCTTTATCCATTGTGATCCCATCCGGACCGCCGGGGCCGAACATCGAGCAGAAACGGCCGACCTTCGACACGCTGCCGTCCTTCATGAACGGCGCGCGCCACACCGCGTTGTCACGGGTCATGGCAACGAACAACACGGCCTCCTGCGGATCGAGCACCAATCCGTTGGGGCTGATGCCGGTGTTGATCAGGCAATCGAGCTGCCCGCTCGCGCGCAGGCGATAAACCCGGCCGCTCGGATCGTGCAGCCCGGTCTGGCCCTGGTCGGTGAAATAGATGTCGCCGTTGGAGGCGATGTGCAGATCGTTGCAGCCGCGGAAGGATTCCGAATTGCGCGAGGTCAGTACCGGAAGCATCCGCCCTGCCCGCGCGTCGAGCTCCATGATGCCGTGCCGGTAATCGGCGACGAGGATGCGGCCTTTGGAATCGATCTTCAGACCGTTGGGCCATCCCTGATATTCGACGGCCAGCGACCATTTCTTATTTGGCGAAATTTTGAAGATGCGGCCGAAGGGGATGTCGACAATGTAGAGATTGCCGTCGGCGTCGAAGGACGGCCCTTCGATAAAGCAATCGGTTGGCTGACCCGGGCGGTTGGCATCGGCCCACTCGGTTGACTGCTTGCGGCGGAATTCGTCCGGCATGGCGGAGAAGATCGTGGTCTCGATCAATTTCGGCGGCGTTTCCAGGTACAGCATTTCTTGGTTCACCCGTTAGCGGAACGGACGGCACCATAGAGGACATCCTTGACACAGTCGACCGCCTCTCCGCCGTCATTGCGAGGAGCGTAGCGACGAAGCAATCCATCTCCCCCCGCATGGAGAGATGGATTGCTTCGCTCGCAATGACGTGGGGAGAGATCTAGTTGGCAGCAGCCAACGGAGGCTGCTCAGAATCTCGCGCTCCCGTCTGCGCAATCAGCCGCTTCAATTCCGGAATACAAGACCCGCAATTGGTGCCGGCCTTGAGTTGCGCGCCGATCTCCGCAGGAGAGCCCGCGCCGGCGGCGATTGTGTCGCAGATCGTGGCGCGGCCGACGCCGAAGCAGGCGCAGACGATCGGGCCGGCGTTGGCGACGCCGTCCGCCGATTTGCCTGACAGCAACATGCGACGCTGCGCATCGCTGAGTGCATCGGCAGCAAACAAGCCTTTCACCACGTTCCAGTCGCCGGCATCATCGGCGGGACCGAGGAACAGGCAGGTTTCGATGCGGCCGGCGTTGAAGGAGGCGCCGCGGTAGATGCCGCCGCCGAAATCCTTGTATTCGGCAAGATCGCCTTCGGTGTTCATCCTGAGCCAGAGCTGCCAGCCGAGCAGGTCGGCATTATCAGCGAACAGATAGCCGTGACCGCCATTGACCGCGACGCGCGCGACCCAGGCATGAACAGGCAATTGCAGCGGTTGGCGCGACAGCGCAAAGCCGCGGAACACATATTCGTAAGGAGCGATCGAAGCCGGCGTCGCCTTGTTCTCGGGCTGACCGGAGAACGGATCGGTGAAGGGTGCGACCAGCGAGCCGACGCGGGCGCCGGTCGCGGTGGACTCGCTCCAATGGATCGGCGCAAACAGCATGCCGCGCTGCTGGCGCTCGCTGACGACAACGCGGAGCGTACATTGTCCGTAGTCCGTCGTGACGCGGGCAAAGCTGCCGTCGCTCACGCCGTAGCGCAGCGCATCATCAGGGTGAACCTCCACGAACGGTTCGGGCAGATGCTGGCCGAGCCTCGGGCTCGCGCCGGTGCGCGTCATCGTGTGCCACTGGTCGCGGATGCGGCCGGTGTTGAGCCGCAGCGGCCGCGCCGGCGTCGTCTCGGTCCGCAGCGTCGGAATCTCCGGCGCGACGAACCGCGCCTTGCGATCATTGGCGAAGAAGCCGCCTTCGGCGAAGAAGCGTGGCTGCGGCGACGCATCCTGCCGCATCGGCCATTGCACCGGCGCCATCGCGTCAAAGGCCTCGTCCGACAGCGATGTCAGCGCACCGATATCGAAATCCCTGTTGCCGTTGTTCTCGAATGCCGAGAGCGCCGCGTGCTCGCGGAAAATATCGGCCGCGGACTTGAAGTCGAAGGCGGCACCAAAACCGAGGCGCCTTGCGACCTCGCAAAGGATCCACCAGTCCGGCTGCGCTTCGCCGGGAGATTCCAGGAACGCGCGCTGGCGCGAGATGCGGCGCTCGGAATTGGTCACCGTGCCGGATTTCTCGCCCCAAGCCTGCGCGGGCAACAACACATGCGCGCCCACATCGACAGTGTCGTTGGAGCGAACATTCTCCGACACCACGAACAGTTCGAGCTCCCGCAATGCCTCACGCGCGGCATCGGCATCCGGCAGCGATACTGCCGGGTTGGTGCCGATCACCCACAACGCCTTGATCTCGCCGCGCCCGATTGCCTCGAACATCTGCACCGCCTTCAACCCCTCATGGGTGGCGATGCGCGGCGCCTTCCAGAACCGGCGGACGCGGTCGATATCCGGCGGCGTGAAGACCATATGGGCGGCAAGCTGGTTGGCGAGCCCACCAACTTCGCGCCCGCCCATCGCGTTCGGCTGGCCCGTCAGCGAGAACGGCGACGCGCCGATCTTGCCGATGCGACCCGTGGCGAGATGGCAGTTGAGGATGGCGTTGACCTTATCGGTGCCCTGCGCCGACTGGTTGACGCCTTGGGAATACAAGGTCACCACGCGCGGCGTGCTGGCAAACATCTTGAAGAACGTCGCAACGTCCTGCTCGGAGAGGCCGGTGGCGAGCGCGGTCGCGCCGACACTGCCGGCCATGCCGCGGGCGCGCGCCAGCGCCTCGTCGAAGCCGCTTGTGTTGCGGTCGATATAGGCGTGATCGAGCGCGCCGCTGTCTGCGAGATGCACCAGCAGGCCGCAGAACAGCGCGGTGTCGGTGCCGGGCTTCAGGCCGAGGAAGAGATCGGCATCTTCCGATGTATCGGTGCGGCGTGGATCGATCACCACGATGCGCGCGCCGCGCTGCTGCTTGTTGGCGAGCATGCGCTGGAACAGCACCGGATGGCACCAGGCGGCGTTGGAGCCGACCAGCACCAGGAGGTCGGCCTGCTCGAGATCCTCGTAACAGCCGGGCACGGTGTCGGCGCCGAAGGCGCGGCGATGGCCGGCCACGGAGGACGACATGCACAGCCGCGAATTGGTGTCGACATTGGCGCTGCCGATGAAACCCTTCATCAGCTTGTTGGCGACATAGTAGTCTTCGGTCAGCAACTGCCCGGAGAGATAGAATGCGACGGCGCCGGGGCCATCGCGCGCGATGATGTGCTTGAAGCGATGCGCGACATGGTCGAGCGCGTCGCTCCAGGCGATGCGCTCCATCCCCTTGTCGCAGCGGATCATCGGATAGAGCAGCCGGTTGTCCAGCCCCAGCGTCTCGCCGAGGGCGGAGCCCTTCGAGCACAGGCGGCCGAAATTGGCGGGATGATCGGGATCGCCCGCGATCGCGGCGCCGCCCTTGCCGTCAGGCGTCGCCAGCACGCCGCAGCCGACGCCGCAATAGGCGCAGGTGGTATTGACGGTGCGAAGCGCGGGATCGGCTGCGCTCATGCTGCCTCCGCCAGCGAACGGCCGAACATCATGTCGCCGCGGATCTTGGCAATCGGCCTCGCGCTGCGGATCAGGTCGAGATACCAGAGCGCATCTGACGTGTCGCCGATCAGGACCGCGCCGGTCAGGCGTCCGTCTGCAATCACCAGCTTCTTGTAGCTGCCGTGGTTAACGTCGCTGAACACGATGCTCTCGCTGCCCTCGGCGCCCATGAAATCGCCGGCGGAAAACACGCTGACACCGGACACTTTCAAATTGGTTGCCACGATGCTGCCGGCATAGGCGACATCCTGTCCGGCAAGATGCCGCGCCAGCACCCGCGCCTGCTCATAGGCCGGCTCGACGAGGCCGTAGCAGATGCCGCGATGCTCGGCGCATTCGCCGATCGCGAACACGCCTTCGGCGCTGGTCTGTAAGCAATCGTCAACCACGATGCCACGATTGACGACAATGCCGGCTTCCTTTGCCAGCGCGATGTTCGGCCGGATGCCGGCGGCGAAGATCACCGCGTCCGCCTTGATCAATCGTCCGTCTGCAAGCTCGACACCTTCGACACGGTTCTCGCCGTGGATGCGCGCGGTGCTGGCCTCGAGCAGGATCTCGATGCCTTTCCGCTCGACCAGCGATTTCAGGAGCGCGCCCGCCGGTGCATCGAGCTGGCGCTCCATCAATCGGTCCATCAGGTGCACCAGCGTCACTGGCGCCCCCGCTTTCGCCAGCCCATAGGCCGCCTCGAGCCCGAGCAGGCCGCCGCCGATCACGACCACGCGCGTCTTGCGCGCGGCGAGCGCCAGCAACAGGTCGACGTCGCGGCTATCGCGGAACGTATGCACGCCGGCGAGCTCGGCGCCGGCCACGTTGAGCCGCAGCGCCGACGAGCCGGTGGTCAGGACCAGCTTCGAGAAGGTGATGCTCTCCTCGCCTTCGATCTTCAATTCGCGGCGGCCGACATCGATCTCGGTGGCGATGCAGCCATATTTCAGCGTCACGCCGCGGTCGCGCCACCACGATGCCGGCTGCAGCTCGATATCCTCCGACGTGGTCTCGCCGGCAAGGACGGAAGACAACAGCACACGGTTATAGGCGAGCCGCGGCTCGCTGCCGATCACCGCGACGGCGTAGCGCCCGAGCGCCACCTTCGACAATTCGTCGACCAGGCGCGCGGCCGCCATCCCATTGCCGACAATGACCAGCGGTTCGCTCACGGCGCTTCCTCTATTCGGCAGCCTGCGTGCCGCCGTAAGCTTCCGAAATCATATAGCCGGACAGCGTGCCGTAGGCAGCGGTCCAGGCGTCCGCGATCTCTGGCGTCCAGCCTTCGCCGAGGCCCTTTTCCAAGGTCCACAACAGCGCACCACCTACAACGGAATAGTGCTCCGCCTTGGTCCCGTAGCTCACATGCCGCTTGGCGAGCGCGCTTGCGGCGGGCAGCACGGATTGCAGATTGCTGAGCCCATTCACCACCACAGCCAGCACCGCCATCAGCTTCTTGCGCTGTTCGGTCATGTCGTCCGGAAACATCGCCCTCACCGTCGGTGCGACCTCGAATAGGCGATCATAGAAGAGGATCGCGGCTTGCTCGGAAATCGGCGCGACCTTCGAAAAACTCTCTTGCACGAGCTTGACTTGCTCCGGTGTCATGCTTTCTCTCCATCTCCACTCGTCGTGCGCGGGCTTGACCTACGCATCCATCCCAGAAAATCTTCCGCCTTCGATGGACTGCCGTGTCATTTTTGCGAAGACGCGCTGCGCGCTCTAGCCCGGCAATAACAACTGCCGGCTACGCCGCTTCCACGAAGCGATGCCGCTCGTAAAGGAATTCGAGCACCCGCTGCCGGCACTTGAGGTAGCCAGAGTTGGTGGCAAGCTCGAGCCGCTTGCGCGGGCGCGCCAGCGGCACTTCCAGCACTTCACCGATCCGTGCGCTCGGACCGTTGGTCATCATTACAATGCGGTCCGACAGCAGCACCGCCTCGTCGACGTCATGAGTGATCATCAAAATGGTGTTGCCGAGCTTCTGGTGCAGGGCCATCACGGAATCTTGCAGATGCGCGCGGGTCAGCGCATCGAGCGCGCCGAAGGGCTCGTCGAGCAAGAGCACCTTCGGCTCCATCGCGAGCGCCCGCGCAATGCCGACGCGCTGCTTCATGCCGCCTGAGATCTCGTTCGGCCGCTTGTCCTTGGCATGCGCCATCTGCACGAGGTTCAGATTGTGCATCACCCAGGCGTCGCGCTCGGCCCGCGTCTTGGTCTTGGAAAACACCTTGTCGACGCCGAGCTTGACATTCTCATAGACCGTCAGCCACGGCAGCAGGCTGTGGTTCTGGAACACGACCGCGCGATCCGGGCCCGGCGAGTTGACCTCGCGGTTCTCGAGCAGCACGCCGCCATGGGTGGCACCGGTGAGCCCGGCCACGATGTTGAGCAGCGTGGACTTGCCGCAGCCGGAATGGCCGATGATCGAGACGTACTCGCCCTTCTCGATCGTCAGGTTGATGTCCTTCAACACTTCGGTGGTGGCATTGCCGCGGGTGAAGGTCTTGTCGATATGGTCGAGCTTCAGATAGGCCTGCATGACATGTCCCCTCAGTTCACGGCGGTGCCGCGGGTCACGATCTTCGCGACGCCCGCAATCAGGCGGTCGAGTACGAAGCCGATGATGCCGACATAGAACAGCGCCAGGATGATTTCGCTGATGTGCGAGGAATTCCAGGCGTCCCAGATGAAGAAGCCGATGCCGACGCCGCCGATCAGCATTTCGGCCGCGACGATGGCCAGCCAGGATAGGCCGATGCCGATACGAAGGCCGGTGAACATGTAGGGAGCAGCCGCCGGGATCATGATCTTGGCGAAGAACTCGAGCGGATTGAGCTGCACCACCGCGGCGACGTTGCGGTAATCCTGCGGGATATTGCGGATGCCGACGGCGGTGTTGATGATGATCGGCCACACCGAGGTGATGAAGATCACGAAGATCGCCGACGGATGGCCGTCGCGGAAGGCCGCAAGCGACAGCGGCAACCAGGCGAGCGGCGGGATGGTGCGCAGCACCTGGAACAAGGGATCAAGTCCGCGCATCGCCCAGACCGATTGACCGACCAACGTGCCGAGCGCGACGCCGATGATTGCGGCAAGCGAATAGCCGTAGGCGACGCGCTGCAGGCTCGCCGACAAATGCCAGAACAGGCCCTTGTCGATGCCGCCATGATCGAAGAACGGATCGAAGATCAGTTCCTTGGTATCGCTGAACACACGCGAGGGCGGCGGCAGCGTCGAGCCGGCGCGCCGGCAGATCAGCTCCCAAACCACGAGCAGGAACGCGACGACGATCAGCGGCGGCACCACGCGCACCGCGGCCTCCTTCGCCATCTTGGCGTATTTCTCGGACTGCGGCGCACGCTTCGGTGTCATGGTCACGACCGGCGCGGCCGTAACCGGAAGTGCCGTCGATGCGGCGTCGGTTTTCAGTGCAGGCATAGACATCGAAAATCTCTCTCCGTGTTCAGGTGCCGGGCGACGCGCAGATGCGCGCCGCTTTGCGCGGATCAGACGTCAACACGCTTGATGGACAGCGACTTCAGATAGGCCGACGGATTCTCGGGATCGAACACCTTGCCGTCGAAGAACGTCTCCTTGCCGCGCGAGGTCGAGGTCGGGATTTCGGACGCGGGCACGCCCATTTCCTTGGCGGCCTCACGCCACATATCTTCGCGATTGACCTTCGCGATCAGCGCCTTGGTGTCGAAGCCCGCTTCATACTTGCCCCAGCGAATGTCTTCCGTGAGGAACCAGAGATCGTGACTCTGGAACGGATAAGACGCGAAGTCGCGCCAATACTTCATGATGTGCGGCGAGTTCTCGACCACCTTACCGGGGATGCCATAGTCGAACTTGCCGGCGCTGCGGTCATAGACGTCCTCGACCGGGCAATTCATCCATTGCCGCTTGCCCATGATCGAAGCGAGCTCCTGCTTGTTCTCCGCCTTGTCGGACCATTGCTGGGCTTCCATCACCGCCATCAGCAGCGCCTTGGCGGCTTTCGGATATTTGTCGACGAAAGCGGCGCGCATGCCGAACGACTTTTCCGGATGCTTGTTCCAGATTTCCCCGGTCGTGACCGCGGTGTAGCCGATGCGCTGATGGATCAACTGCAGATTCCATGGCTCGCCGACGCAAAAGCAATCCATGGTGCCGACCTTCATGTTGGCGACCATCTGCGGCGGCGGGACAACGATGGTCTCGATGTCCTTGTCGGGATCGATGCCGCCGGCCGCGAGCCAGTAGCGGATCCAGAGATCATGGGTGCCGCCCGGGAAGGTCATGGCAGCTTTCACGGCCTTGCCGGAGGCCTTCTTCTTTTCCAGCGCCGCCTTGAACGGCGTGGCGTCGACGCCGAGTTTGAGATCGGCATATTCGCCGGCGACCGAGATGCACTGACTGTCGAGGTTGAGCCGCGCCAGGATGTACATCGGCGTTGGCTGGTTGTTCTGCGTCACCTTGCCGGCGGAGATCAGGTAAGGCATCGGGGTCAGGATATGGGCGCCGTCGATGCCGTTGCCTTCCGAGCCGAGCACGAGATTGTCGCGCGTCGTGCCCCATGAAGCCTGCTTCTGCACATCGACATCGGGCATGCCGTATTTGGCAAAGATGCCCTTGTCCTTGGCGACGAACAGCGGACCGGCGTCGCTGAGCGCGATGAAGCCGAGCTTGGCGCCCTTCACCTCAGGACCTGCACCTTGTGCGAACGCGCCGGCCGGGAAATTCAGTTTCGCCGCGGCCAGCAATGCGGCCGTTCCGCCTGCCGCCTTCAGAATCTGGCGGCGGCTGACGCCATGGCGGGAGGTCTCTTTGGTCGGCTTCGTCATGCGTGCAAATGTCCTTTGCGTCTGAATGTCCGTCCGCTTGTGGCACTGCCCCGAAGCGCACGGGGTCGCGTGCTGGGGAGGCCCCAGTCTGGCGGTGTCACAATTCGGATGATTGGTTTCGAGGGACGGCTTCAATGGCGTCGCAAGCTAGCTATTCAAGCTTCGTGCCAAGCCGCGAGACTGGAAAAATTCTAAGAAATGTAACGGGTTGGGAGTCGCACCGCTCCGCGCGGATCGCCCGGTTCCGCCGCCAAATTTTGCGATTCGCTCAATGTTTGTGCGACGCACAAAAAATGTGCAAGCGCTGCTTGAGCGGTAGCCCGAGTGAAGCGCAGCGCAACCCGGGGATCCCTACGCGCGTGGTCAGGAGCGATCCCGGGTTATGCTGCGCTTCCACCCGGGCTACCGCCGCCTACGCGTCTTCGCCGACCTTCTCGGCCTTCACGCCGAGCGGTGCCGGCGGCGCGCCCTCGCCCGGCTTGATGCGGAAGTCGTAGGTCATCAAATGCCACGGCTCGCTCGTCTTGGTGCCGTCCGGCATGACAGGATCGGTGCGCTTTTCTATCTTCGCGACCAGCTCGTCCTTGACGCCGAACACCACGTCGGAGTCGAGATATTTGTCGCCCTCCATGAAGACGTGGGTGATCAGCGGCTCATAGCCCTTCGCCGCGACCAGGAAATGGATGTGCGCGGGACGCATCGGATGGCGCCGCGTCTGCATGATCATCTCGCCGACCGGGCCGTCGGTCGGGATCGGATAGCTGCAGGGCAGGATGGTGCGAAAATGGAAACGGCCGTCACCGCCGGTGATGAAGCGCGCCCGCGACGACGGGCCCTGCGTCGCATAGCTCGGCTTTTGTGAATCGTAGAAGCCATCGTCGTCGGCATGCCAGACGTCGACCGGCGCGCCGGCGACCGGCTTGCCGTCGAGATCGGTGACGCGCGCCTGCACGTAGAGCCGCTCGCCGGGCAGCGTCGCCGAGATATCGGTGCCATCAGGCGTCACCTTGTGCTCGCCGACATAGAACGGACCGAGCACCGTGGTCTCGGTGGCGCCATCGCGGTCGCGATGGTTGACTGCATCGACCAGCATGGAGACGCCGAGCACGTCGGAGAGCAGGATGAACTCCTGGCGGATATCGGTGCATTTGTGACCGGTGCGGGTCAGGAAATCGATCGCATATTCCCATTCCTCGAAGGTGAGGTCGGTGCGGCGGACATAATCGTGCAGCGACTTCACCAATTCCTGAAGCAGGAATTTGGCCCGCGGATTTGGCGTTTCCTCGAAGCTCTGGATGACGGCGGCGGTCAGCTCGGTGTCATTGAATTGCGGCATTGCTTCCATCCCTGCGAATTGGTTTCGCTTGGCTTCAGCCTACACGACGACCCACGGCGGTGTAAGCGCCAGGTGATTGGAACGCGGGACACTTTTCGGCTATCAAGGCCTGCCCACAACCGGAGAAGAGCGATGTTGGCCCCCACCCCCGCTTCCCCCGAATCCGCCGGCATGTCGCAAGCGGCGCTGGACCGCCTCGAGGACCACCTGAAGCGGCGCTACATCGAGGCCGGGCGGTTTCCGGGCACGCAGCTTCTGGTCTACCGCCGCGGCAAGATCGTGCATTCGACTGTGCAAGGCTTTGCCGATGTCCAGCGCAAGGTGCCGGTCAAGGACGACACCATCTTCCGCATCTATTCCATGACCAAGCCGATCACCTCGGTCGCCTTCATGATGCTGGTTGAGCAAGGCCTCGTGGCACTCGACGAGCCCGTCCATAAATACATCCCGGAATGGAAGAACCTCGGCGTGTTCCAGGCCGGCACCGCGCCGGCGTTCCTGACCAAGCCGCCGTCGCGGCCGATGCTGATCGTCGACCTCCTGCGGCACACCTCGGGGCTGACTTACGGCTTCCAGCAGCGCTCCAATGTCGATGCAGCCTATCGCGAGAACAAGATCGGCGAGGTCGTCAAGGCCGGGACGCTCGACAGCATGATCGAGGATCTCGCCAAGATCCCGCTCGAATTCTCACCGGGTGAGGCCTGGAATTATTCTGTCGCCACCGACGTGATCGGCTATCTCGTCGGCAAGATCAGCGGCATCCCGTTCGAGCAATTCCTGAAGGAGCGTATCTTCAACCCGCTCGGCATGAACGACACCAATTTCTTCGTGCCGGCAGACAAGGCGCATCGCCTGGCGGCCTGCTATTCCGCCGACCCGCAAGGCGGCATGACGTTCCATGCCGCCGACCGCAAGGGCGGGCTGACGCTGCAGGATGACCCGGCCACCAGTTCGTTCCTGTCGCCGCCCTCGCTGATATCAGGCGGCGGCGGATTGTGCTCGACGGCCGCCGACTATCTCACCTTCTGCCGCGCGCTGCTCAATGGCGGCGAGGTCGGCGGCGTGCGGCTGATCGGACCGAAGACCTTGAAGCTGATGACGTCGAACCATCTGCCCGGTGGCGTCGACCTGCCGGCCCTGTCGCGCTCGCTGTTCTCGGAAGCGGCCTATAACGGCATCGGCTTTGGCCTCGGCTTTGCCGTGACCATGAACCCGGCGCAGACGCTGATTGCCGGCAGCCCCGGCGAATACAATTGGGGCGGCGCCGCAACCACGTCGTTCTGGATCGACCCGGCGGAAGAATTGATCACGATCTTCATGACGCAGGTGCTCCCCTCCAGCGCCTACCCGCTGCGGCGCGAGCTGCGCACCATGGTGTACGCCGCGATCACCGACAGCAACCTTTGACCCTCTTTGTTCCGCGGCGCATCGCGTGAAGCGCCGCGGAACTTCGACAGCTTTCGAACCGTCGCGACGCGTGCTTGGCATGCAAGTTGCTACGCATGGGCAAAACCCATGGGAGCAGACCATGTCGAGCATCACAGCCGCAGCAGCTACCGAAACCCGCAAGCCGCTCTACACATCCCTCTTCGTCCAGGTGCTTGCCGCGCTGCTGCTCGGCATCGCGCTCGGCGTGATCGCCCCCGACTTCGCGATCGGGCTGAAGATCTTCAGCGACGCCTTCCTCAAGCTGATCTCGATGATCGTGGCACCGATCGTGTTCTGCGTGGTCGTGCACGGCATTGCCGGCGCCGGCGACCTAAAGAAAGTCGGTCGCGTCGGCGTCAAGGCGCTGATCTATTTCGAGGCGATGACGACGATCGCGCTGGTCGTCGGCCTCCTGCTGGCCTATCTGTTCGGGCCCGGCCATGGCATGAACATCGATACCTCGACGCTCGATGCCAAGGCGCTCAACACCTATGCCGACAACGCCCACAAGCTGCAGGGCGGCGGCATCGGCGCTTTCCTCCTGAACATCATTCCGACCACCTCCTTCGATGCGCTGGCGCGCAACGACGTGCTGCAGGTCTTGTTCTTCGCGGTGATCTTCGGCGTCAGCCTGGCGCTGGTCGGCGGCGAAAAGGGCGAGAAGGTCACCTCCATGATCGACGCTGTCTCGGCGGTGCTGTTCCGCGCGATGGGGCTGATCGTGCGCGCCGCCCCGCTCGGCGTGCTCGGCGCGGTGGCCTATACGGTCGGCAAATACGGCGTCGGCTCGCTCAAGCAACTGGTCTCGCTGGTCGCGCTGTTCTACATCTCGGTCGCGATCTTCGTGTTCGGCGTGCTGGGCGGCGTCATGGCCCTGGCCGGCATCAATATCCTCAAATTCCTGGCCTACCTTCGCGAGGAATTGACCATCGTGCTGGCGACTGCGTCGTCCGACGCGGTGCTGCCGCAGATCATGCGCAAGCTGGAGCGGTTGGGCGTCAAGGACTCCGTCGTCGGGCTGGTGATCCCGACCGGCTATTCGTTCAACCTCGACGCCTTTTCGATCTATCTGACGCTGGCGGTGGTGTTCATCGCGCAGGCGACCAACACGCCGCTGTCGTTCGGCGATCTGTTGCTGGTGCTCGGCGTCTCCCTGATCACCTCAAAGGGCGCGCATGGCGTGCCGGGCTCGGCGATCGTGATCCTGGCGGCGACGCTGAATGCGGTGCCGACCATTCCCGCCATCGGCCTCGTGCTGGTGCTGTCGGTCGACTGGTTCATTGGCATGGCCCGCGCCGTCGGCAACCTGATCGGCAACTGCGTTGCGACAGTCGTGGTGGCGGCGTGGGAAGGCGATCTCGACCGCGAAAAGGCCACGCGGGTCCTCGACGGCGACGAGCTGGTCGACGTGACGGCGGGGTGAGGTGAATCGTAGCCCGGATGGAGCGCAGCGTAATCCGGGGCGCCACACGATCTGGCTAGGCCCCGGATTGCGCTGCGCTCCATCCGGGCTACGCGCAAACGAGCGCTATTTGACCAGTTTCAGATACGGCGGCAGCGGCTTGCCGGAGACCGACCTTACTTCCTGCGGCGGCCGCTCCTCCGGAGTCATCAGGTCGCACAGCGCCTTGAGCTCGGCGTCGGTCACCTGATGCAGCTCCATCCTGAGTTCGAGGATGGCCAGCGACAGCAAACGCGCCGTTTCCGGACTTGCCTTGTCCGTGAGGAAGTCCCTGCACTCCTCAAGCGTCGCAAGCAGCGAGAGCAACCGTTCTTCGGTATGGACAACCGGCATTTCTTCCGCTCCCGAACTTGCGAGATAGATTCGCGGCGTTTCATTTCTTCGCTTCATGAGCCTCTCCACAAAGGTCTGCGGGTGGTCGGGCGCGTGAATGAACAGATGATCCAGAAATTTTGCGAAATTGTCCAGCGGGTGATTGGTGCTCTGTTTTCCTTCTAATGCGCCTAACGCGCGGGAGGGATGCGCCACGCGGCTATGTCCGCTGTCATTTTTTGGCCAAATCCAGAGCCGTTCAGGTCCCGTACAAGTACGGGATGTAGAACCACGCATGCAGAGGCCGGTAGTAAGCATGCGTTCAAAATCTGTGTCGACCCAACCCGTAGTAGTTGTGGTTTGTCCAATATTTTGCCAAATACACAGTGCGGGATATCGTAAGTTATCTCGGGCGTTGACGACTTTAGGTAGTCTGACCACGCCGGTATCTGGATACTTCCAAAGCACGCGGCGTTTGGCTACCATTCGACAGTCTGCTTGGAGTACCGTGGTTCGCGAGACGAACTCACGATCCGGACAAAGTTAACGCTGAAGTATGGACGAATCCCTGACCAATCTGCGCAGGGCCTCCCGATTTGAAGGACGGGTAACCAGAATGAACAGATCAGCAGCAAAGAAGATGAAGCAACGCAGTGCCGGCAAGCCCGACATTGAGTTGGGCAAACGGATTCGCCTGCGGCGTGTGGAGCAAAAGATCTCGCAAGCGGAGCTGGGCGAAAAGCTCGGCGTCAGCTTCCAGCAGGTCCAGAAGTACGAGAAGGGCGTGAACCGTGTCGGCGCTGCTCGCCTTCAGCAGATCGCTGCCGCGCTCGACGTGCCTGTCACGTTCTTCTACGACGGCGACAACAAGTCGCGCGAGGTCGAAAGCCTCCTCTTCCTGGACAGCGCTTTCAGCCTGAGGTTGCTGCGAGCCTACAGCAAGATCAAGGACCAGACGGTTCAACGTCAACTGGTGTCCTTGATGGAATCGATCGCCGCGAACGAAGGCTGAGCCGTCGGCCCTTCTCCGTTTCGTGGCGCGGACCGCATCGATCCGCGCAAGCGCGTCGAACCGTGGCAAAACGCTGCACCGGGCTATGCGTTGGTTCGGATCGAGGCTTTGCTGAAGCGCTGCCATCTCGATGGCGGCGCTTTTTGCATTTGGCCCTTTTGCAGAAGCGCGTCCGTTCCAGCATCGATGCCGAGAGCGACAATCGGTCGCGCGATCGTCGGGCCCCTCTTCTCGCGGGTTCGAAGCTACAACAGCGCCAGCACGGCCTTGGCGATGTCGGCGGTGCCGTTGCCGCCGCCGATCTCGATCGGTTTGATGCCGCCGGCATAGGCCTTGTCGACGGCGCGCTCGATCCGTTCACCGGCTTCCGCCGCGCTCTCCAGCACATGCTTGTCGGCAAGCCAGTCCAGCATCATCGCGACCGACAGGATCATCGCAGTCGGATTGGCCTTGCCCTGCCCCATGATATCGGGCGCGGTGCCGTGGCAGGGCTGAAACACCGCGTAGCGGTCGCCGATGTCGGCTGACGGCGCCATGCCCATACCGCCGATCAGTCCGGCAGCAAGGTCGGAGAGAATGTCGCCGAACATGTTCTCCGTCACCATGACGTCGAAATCCCACGGACGCTTCACCATGAGCGCCGAGCAGGCATCGATATAAAGGTGATCGGCCCTGACATCCGGATGCCGCTTTGCGGTCTCGTCGAAGATGCCGCGGAAGAATGCAAAGGCCTTGAACACATTCGCCTTGTCGACGCAGGTCAGCCCGCCGCCAACGCGGCCGCGCGCCTTGCGGCGTTCGGCGAGGCGGAACGAGAACTCGAACAGGCGCTCGGAGGTCCTGCGCGTGATCAGCATGGTCTCGCGCGCCTCATCCTCGGTGACGACGCCCTTGCCCATCGAGGCGAACAGGCCTTCGGTCGATTCCCTGATCACGACGAAGTCGATGCCGCGCTGCTCCGCGCCGACGATCGGGCTCGGCACCCCCGGAATCAGCCGCGCCGGCCGCACGCCGGCATAGAGATCGAAATGGAAGCGCAACTCGATCTGCGGCGCAATCTCGGTGTTGTCGGGGTAGCGCACCGACGGCAGGCCGCAGGCTCCTAACAGGATCGCATCCGCCTCCTCGCACAGCCTCACCGTCGATTCCGGCAGCGAGACGCCGGTCTCTCTGTAATGGTTGGCGCCCGCGGGTGCCTCGGTGAAGCGGAATCGAAGCCCGGTCGCCGCCTCGATCTTGCGCAACACTTCGAGTGCCGGCGCCATCACCTCCGGACCGATGCCGTCGCCGCCGAGCACTGCGATATGGAGGGCGTTGTTTGCGGACATGGGATTCCCCCATTCGAAACAATGAAGGTTTTTGAACTCGTCATCGCCGGGCCTGTCCCAGCCATCCACGTTCTTACCGCTGAACGACCATAAGACGTGGATGCCCGGGACAAGCCCGGGCATGACGGCGGAGTACGGTGGCGGCCTACGGCGTCAGCACGGCGCGGCCGACTAGTTTGCCCTTCTGCAATTCGAGCAGGGAGTCATAGGCCTTGGCGAGCGGCACAGGAGTCACGGGGATCGGCGCAATCTTCTTGGTCCGGACAAGGTCGAGCAGTTCCTGCGTCTCGCGAAGGTTGCCGACATAGCTGCCCTGGATCGTGATCGCCTTGATCGGGATCAGCGGCAGCGCGAAGGTTGCGCCACCGCCGAACAAGCCGACGATCACGAGCTTGCCGCCCTTGGCCAGGCAGTCGAAGCCGAGCTGCGTGGTCTGGGCGTTGCCGACCAGGTCGATCACCGCGCGGATCGGGGCGCCCGCCTTCTTCGCCAATTGCTCCAGCGCATCGCCCGCCCCGCCGTCGACAGTGCCGAGCGCGCCGGCGGCTTCCGCCGCCTCGCGCTTGCGCGCGTCGATGTCGACAACGATCGCCCCCTTGCCACCCATCGCCTTCAGCAGCGACAGCGCCATCAGGCCGAGGCCGCCGGCGCCGATGATCACGATCGGCGAATCGAAGGCGAACTCGACCTTCTTTAGTGCGCTGTAGGTGGTCACGCCCGAGCAGGCATAGGGCGCGGCGGTGACGGGATCGAGCCCTTTGAGGTTGAGCAGGTACTTTGGATGCGGCACCAGCATGTGATCGGCGTAGCCGCCGTCGCAATAGACGCCGAGCGAGTTCGGCTTGACCGCACACATATTCTCGTCGCCGGCGAGGCAAGTCGGGCATTTGCCGCAGCCGAGCCAGGGATAAACCAGCGCCACGTCGCCGGCCTTGAGGCCACCGGTGTCGCCCGGCTTCACGTCCGGCCCGAACGCCGCCACCTCGCCGACGGTCTCATGCCCCATCGTGCGCGGCAGCGAGACGCCGCGATCCTTCAGCGACAGCGGCTTGCGCCCGTGGCCGAGATCGTAGCCGCCTTCCCAGATATGCAGATCGCTGTGGCAGATGCCGGCCGCCTTCACCTTGATCAGCACCTGCGTGCCGGTCGGCTCCGGCGTCGGCTGGTCGACTTCCTTCAAGGGGGCGTTGAACTCGGCAACCTGGAAACTCTTCATCTTTATTCTCCCAACATTCTTTGTTGTTACGGCAACATTGCCACGTCTGCCGACGCGAGACAAACCTCGGCGGGCGACGATCAGCCTTGCCGGCTGTTAGCCTGCGAATGCGGCAATCTCCGCGTCGGACAGGCCCGCCTCCTTGAGATAGGCGCGGGTGTGCTCGCCGAGCGTCGACACTCGCTTTACGGCTGCAACCTTCGCGCCGGACATCCGGAACGGCAGGTTGACCACCTCGAAGGTGCCGCCGCCGTCCTCGACCTCGGCCAGAGCGCCGCGATGCGCGAGCTGCGGATCGGCCAGCGCTTGCTCCACCGTGCGATAGGCGGATGAGGGCACGCCCTCCTCATTGAGCGCGGCGAGGCATTGTTCTGTCGTCACCCGGCGCGACCAATCCTCCACGCCATCCATCAGGGCCGCCCAATTTTCCCGGCGGTCGGAATATTTGGCGAATCGTGGATCGCTCACCCATTCGGGACGACCGATCACCTGCATCAAGCTCTGGAACGTCTTCTCGCTGGCGATCGCGAGCATGACGTAGCCGTCGGAGGTCTCAACAGGGCCGAACATCGGCCGCGCCGTTGGCTGCACCTTGAACTGCGCCCACTGCACCTCGTTCAAGGTCAGGCTCAGCATCGCTTCGAGCATGGAGACGTCGATGTGCTGGCCCTCCCCGCTGCTGTGCCGCTGATGCAGCGCCGCTCCGATCGCGCCAAACGCATAGACGCCGCTCAGCACGTCGGCGATGTAGATACCGCAATAATCGGGCCTGCTCCGCCCGGCCTGGTAGGCCAGATGCGCCATGTCGTAGCCGGAGGCGGCATGGATGACCGGAGCATAGGCCGGCAGGCCAGCCGACGGCCCGGTCTGGCCGTAGCCGGAGATCGAGCAATAGATCAGCCGCGGGTTCAGCCCGCGCAGGCTGGCGTAATCGAGCTTCAAGCGCTGCATCACGCCGGGGCGGAAATTCTCGACCAAGATGTCGGCGGTCGCGACGAGGCGGCGTACCACCTCCACCCCTTCCGCCGACTTCAAGTCGAGCGTCAGGCTCTTCTTGCCGACATTGAGCTGGCCGAACGCGGTCGAGCAAAGCTTACGCATCGGTGGGCGGGTACGCATCATCTCGCCTTCAGCAGGCTCGATCTTGATGACTTCCGCTCCGAGGTCGGCAAGCATGCGCGTGCAATGAGGGCCGGCGATCGTCGTCGAAAAATCAAGCACACGAAGGCCGCCCAGGCTCTTTGTCAAATAGCCCTCATCGTTCTCGACTATCGTCATTCGCAAAGCTCCCTCGAGCCGTACCTTTTATCGGCGCGGCGTGAACCTAGAGCATGATCCGGAAAAGTGGAAACCGGTTTTCCCTCGCGACAAACGCGAAGCGCTTGCGCGGGGACCATGCTCAAACAAGAAGGTGGAGCGGCTTCTGCAGGGAAGCGTCTGAACCAGACCGGACCGGGCGGGCCCTTTGATTTTCGTCAAAGGAAAACTGGAACCATTTTTGCATAGTCGTTTACAGGTTGGAGCGAGGCGCTTTTTTGAGGGTCTTATTCATCACCACTGAAATGGACGATTTCGTCCGCGTCGGCGGCCTTGCTGCTGTTTCAGCCGCCCTTCCCAGAGCCCTGCGTCCCCTGAGCGATGTCCGGATCATGCTCCCCGGATATCGGGACGTGGTCGAGCAACTCACTCATATTGAAATCGTTGGCGAATGCGCGCCGCTTGCGGAGATGCCCGCATGCTCGATCGGCCGCGCCTCGACCCGCGACGGCATGCCGGTCTACGTCGTGCTGTGCCCACAGCTCTATGACCGTCCGGGCAACCCTTACGGCGACGAGAGTGGACGCGACTGGCCGGACAACGACATCCGCTTCGGGCGATTCGCGTCGGCCGCGGCAGAACTCGCCGCAGGCAGTCTGGACAAGAATTGGGCAGCCGACCTCGTCCACGCCAATGACTGGCAGGCCGCGCTGGCGCCGGCCTATCTGGCCTGGCGCGGCGCGCGCATCCCCTCGATCCTGACCATCCACAATCTCGCGTATCAGGGACTTTTCCCGAAAGACTCGTTGCGGCGGATTGGCGCGCCGGAAAGCTCCTTCCACATCGACGGGCTCGAGTTCTACGACAAGCTGTCCTTCCTCAAGGGCGGCATCATCTACGCTTCGCATCTGACGACCGTCAGCGCGACCTATGCCAAGGAGATCACGACGCCAGAGCTCGGCTGCGGGCTCGAGGGCCTGCTGCGCATCCGCTCCGACGCCGCGCAGCTCACCGGAATCCTCAACGGCATCGACGAGAGCTGGGACCCGCGCTTTGACGCCAAGCTCGCGCAGCAGTTCGGTGTCGGCGACTGGGCCGGCAAGCAGGCCAATGCGGATTACGTCCGCAAGCAGTTTGGCCTTGCCGTCTCCCGCGGCCCGATGTTCGGCCTGGTCGCCCGCCTGGTGCACCAGAAGGGCGTCGATCTCGTGCTGTCTGCGGCCGATGAGATCGTCGCGGCCGGCGGGCAGATCGTCGTCACCGGCTCCGGCGAGCCGGGAATCGAGCAGGCCCTGGTGGAAGCACACCGGCGGCGGCCGGACGCGATCGGGGTCGCGATCGGCTTCAACGACGCCCAGGCGCGAAGGATCTTTGCCGGCAGCGATTTCACGCTGATGCCGTCGCGCTTCGAGCCCTGCGGCCTGAGCCAGATGTATGCGCAGCGCTTCGGCTCACTGCCGATCGGCCACCAGACCGGCGGGCTGGCCGAGACCATCCAGGACGGCGAGACTGGATTCCTGTTCGCGCAGCCATCGGCGGAATCCTTCCTCGGCGGCGTGCACCGCGCGTTCGAGGCGTTCGTCGCCAAGGACCGGCTCGACGCCATGCGCCGCAGCGCCATGGCGCGGAGCTTTAGCTGGAGCATCTCGGCCGCCTTGTACGGCGCGCTCTATCGCAAGCTGGCGCTGCCGCAGGCCATCTCGTAGAGCCGTAGCCCGGGTGGAGCGCAGCGCAACCCGGGCTACGGGGACTCACGCCGGCGCCGTTCGTCGCGTCTCGGGCATGATCAAGAGGATCATCAGGAGGCCGAGCGAGGCGATGCCCGCGAGGCCCAGGAAAGCGATGTTGCTGCCGAACTTGTCGCTGACATAGCCGGCGAGCACTGTGCTCAGCGATGCGCCGATTCCGACCGCGGTGCCGATGATGCCCTGCGCCAGGTTGAAATGCCCGCTGCCGAAGGCGACGTCCGCCACGATCAAGGGCACCATGACGCTGAATACCGCCGCGGTAATGCCGTCGAAGATCTGCACGGCCACCAGCAGATAGGGATCGTGCACAGTCGCAAACAGCACGCCGCGGATCACGAGCGCGCCGAAGGCGAGCAGGAGCAGCGGCCGCCGGCCCCAGGCCTGCGCCTTGCGTCCGACCGAAGGCGAGGCGAGCGCCACGATCGCCTGCGGCACGATGATGCAGGCCGCGATCAGCACCGGCGCCCACTGACTGGATCGCATCGTCACCACGCCCGCCATCAGCGGCAGCATCGCCGCGTTCGCGAGTTGGAACAGCAGCATGCTGACGGCGAAGATCAGCAATGCCCGCTTGCTGCACAGCGCGAACACGCTGGTCGCTTTCTTGTCGGGCACCTCGCGGACAACGGCGCCATGGGCTTGCGCGATATCGATCTCCTTCTCGCGAATCCGCGACAGCGCGATCAAGGTCGGTATCGCGAGGATGAAGGTGACCAGGAACACGGAACGGCTCGAGATCAGATACCCGGCGGCGCCCATCAGCGCTGCCGCCGAACCGTTGCCGAGCGAGGCGAAGCGGGCATTGCGCCCGAGCCGCTCGCTGATCGCATATGGCCCCACCAAGCCGAGGCTGATCGCCGCGATCGCCGGCCCGAGCACGCAGCTTGCGAGCGCGTGCAGGGTCGCTGCCGCCACCACGATCGGGAAGATCGGCCACACCGCATAGGCCAGCGCGGCGCAGCCGATGGTCGCGACCGCGAGCCCGGCGACCATTTTTTCGGAGCGCGCCGCATCGACGATTGCGCCGCCCGGCATCTGCCCCAGCAACGCAATGATGCCGCCGATCGAGAGCACGAAGCCGATCTCGACCTGGGTCCATTTCTGCGTGGTCAGATAGACCGCCACGAACGGGCCGAACCCGGTCTGCACATCGGCGAGGAAAAAGATGAACCAGTCTAAACCGCGCTGGCTCTGGGATGAAGGCTTGCGCGACGGCTCGGGTGCCGGCAACTCCGGAACCAGTGGCGCACCGTGATCGTCCGCCGTCGACCGCCTGCGATCGCCGCCAATCCTGTCCGTTAAAGAGGAGGGACGAGCGATCAATGTATCTCCGACTTTAATGGTCATATTGCCATGGACGCAAACTGCCGGCAGCGCCGAGCACGATGAGAGGCGTATCCTCCTTGTATTCCGGCGCCGCGCTCACCTGCTCCTTGTTCAGTTCGAGCGTGATACTGTCGCTCTTGTTGGCGACCTGGCCGAAATGCAGTGCATTCCAGTCAACGACGATCTTGCGGCTGCCGACACCGAGGAAGCCGCCGAAGTCGATCACAGCGGCGCGCACGGTGCCTTCGCGATCGACGATCACGTCGACAATTCGTCCCATGTCCTCATTGGCGGCGCTGCGCACGTCGCGTCCGAGAATGCCATGCGCATCCCTGGCGCCGATCACCGTCACCGAGGGTGGAGGCGCCGGTTCCTTTTGCGCAGCCGGGGGTTTGGCCGGCGCCGGTGCCGCCGGATCATCGGCCGCTTGGGCGGCCGCAATTGCGGCAAAGACCGCGGCAATAATTGTCATCACCATGTTCGCCCACATCGGGGGCCTCCAATCCAGGAATAAAGCTAGACATTCTGGCCGACATTCAATGCGTCAGCACGATCGACACCTGGATTTGACCGCGTGTACGCAGCACTTCCAGCGATACTTCGCCATCATGGCGGCGGACTCGCAGATCGACGCTGGAGGCGCCGAGCTGCAGGTCGCGCAGGATCGCCTCATTTAGGAATTCCGGCAAGCGCGGATCGCGCAGCCTGATCTCGCCGCGCGCGGCGTCGAATTCGAGCCCCAGCGCCGCCTCCATCAGCGTGAAGGGGGTCGCACTCGCCCAAGCCTGCGGCGCACAGGCTACCGGATAGAGCACCGGTCCGCGCCGCCTTTCGCGCTGGAACCCACAGAACAGTTCGGGCAAACGCCGGAGATCCATGTAGCTGGCGGCGTCGAACAGCCCCTTGAACAGGTGCGCCACTGAGTGTTTCAGCCCGTAGCGCGCGAAGCCGAGCGCGATCAGCGCATTGTCGTGCGGCCAGATCGAGCCATCGTGATACGACATCGGGTTGTAACGGACCTCATTCCTGCCGACCGTGCGGATGCCCCAGCCCGAGAAGAAGCTCTGGCTCATCAGGTCGGCTGCGACCAGCCGCGCGCGGTCTTCGCGCACGATGCCGGTGAACAGGAGCTGGCCGGCATTCGAGGTCCGCACCCGGCAGGGTTCCTTCTTGCCATCGAGCGCCAGCGCATAGGTTCCGAGTTCCTCGCACCAGAAGGCGTCCTCGAAGCGCTGGCGCAGCGTCTCGGCCTCTTTGTCGAGCTTCTCTGCCCTGTCGGCATAGCCGAGCCGGCGCGCCACCCTGGCCAGCAGCCGCTTGGCCGCGAACACATAGCCCTGCACTTCACAGAGCGCGATGTAGCCCTCCGCCAGCCTGCCGTCGGCATGGAAGATGGCATCAAAGGAATCCTTCCAGCCCTGGTTGGCGAGGCCCTGCTCGGTCGCGCGCTGATATTCGATGAAACCATCGCCATCGGGATCGCCGGGGCCGTCGATCCATTGCAGCGCCGCCTCGATCGAGGGCCAGAGTTCCGCAAGCGTCGCTTCGTCTCCGGTGCGCTCGAAATAATGGCCGGCCAGCAGCACGAACAGCGGCGTCGAATCGACGCTGCCGTAATATTGCGCGAACGGCACCTCGCGCAGCGCCGCCATCTCGCCGCCGCGCATCTCATGCAGGATCTTTCCGGGCTCCGCATCGGAAAGCGGATCGACGCTCTTGGCCTGGAAGAACGCAAGCCGCTTCAAGACGCCTTTGGCGATGCGCGGATCGATCCACAGCATCTGCAACGCGGTGATCAATCCATCGCGGCCGAAAGTCGTGGAGTACCAGGGGATGCCGGCATAGGGATAGCGGCCCTGCGGCGTCTCCGTCATCAGCATGTTGAGGTCGGCCATTGCCTGGCACAGCACCTCGTTGAAGATGTTGTTCGAGGTCTCGATGCTGGCTGCACCAGCCGTCGAGCGCCGCATCTCACGGCGATGCGCGAGCAGCCCGCGAAAGAACGGCACCGGCTTGTGCATGACCGGCTTGTTGCAGGACACCGCGATGAACAGCGAGGTGACCGCCTTGGGCTCCAGTTCGAAATGATAGGTCGCGGCATTGACCGCGAGCCGCGTCGGCTTGGGATCGAAATGCAGCGCCGTGATCCGTGACTGTTCGTCCAGTCCGACATATTCGAGCACGACGTCGGTCGGGCCGAGCAACCTGCTCGAGCCTACGCCACGCCGGGGCCGGCGCTCGCCGCGCACTTCGAACAGATCAGCAAAATCATTGTCGAACAGCAAGGTGAGATCGAAGCTCGCCAGCCGATCGCCGTGATTTTGCAGACCGATGCGCTGATAGGCGGTGCCGCGCCAGAGGAAGATCGAGCGCACGATGTGCAGCGTGTCCTTCTGCAGCATCAGCCGGCCGCCCCGATAGACGTCGGAGTTGGTGAGATCGACAGTCAGCGCCGAGTTGTCGTCGCGCAGATTCGAGCCGAGCAACAGCGGCTGCACGTCGTCGAGCACCATCTCCAGCCGCGCGAGATAGCGCGTATCGGCGTTGAACAGGCCGTCGGGTCCGCCGGCGGAAGCGCCGATGTCGCCATGGCTGTCGAGCACGATGAACGTGTCGTCATGCTTAAGCGACCGCCGCGGCCTCGCGGCGGGACCGGTCATCGGAATGTAGAAGGGCGATTCCGCGATTTGCTCGACGACACGCACGGTCGAAATCTGCGTAACGATCTCCGCTGCCATTTAGACCTCGAGCGCCTCTCTCTCGGGTTTGCGATGGACGCTGACTATACGCAACTATTATGGATCAGGCAGCCTGGGTGGCGAGGCGGCCCATTTCGCGCACCACCAGTTCGCGGTATGGCCCCCTGCCCTGCACAAGGATATCGGGCGGCCCGTCCTCGACGATGCGGCCGCCCTGCAGCACGACCACACGATCGAAGCTGCGCAACGTGGCCAGGCGATGGGCAATCGCGACCACGGTGCGCCCGCGCATCAGGCGCGACAGCGCTTCACGTATGGCCTCCTCGGACTCGCTGTCAAGCGCCGCGGTCGCTTCATCGAGCAGAAGGATCGGCGCGTCTTTCAGGAACGCACGGGCGATTGCGATGCGCTGGCGCTGCCCGCCCGACACCTTGATGCCGCGGTCGCCGACGATGGTATCCATACCCTCCGGTAAATTCTCGATGAAGTCGCAGCGCGCTGCGATCGCCGCGCGGAGCACCTCGTCGTCGGTCGCGTTCGGCCGTCCGTAGCGGATGTTTTCCATGATCGAGCGGTGGAACAGGGAGATGTCCTGCGGCACCACCGAGATCGCCTCGCGCAGGCTCTGCTGCGTGACCCGCGCAATATCCTGGCCGTCGATGGTGATGCTGCCGCGCTCCACGTCGTAGAAGCGCTGCAGCAGCGTGAACAGCGTCGATTTGCCGCCGCCGGATTGCCCGACCAGCCCGACCCGTTGACCGGGCTGGATACGCAGGTTGAACTTGTCGAACACCTGCATGCCGCCGGGGTACTGGAACGAGATGTTGTTGAAGGCGATCGCAGCCCCGCTCTTGATCAACGCTTCGGCCTCCGGGTGATCCTTCAGTTCATGCGGGGTCAGCAGCGTCGCGAGCGCCTCCATCAGGCGGGCGACATGCTGGGTGGCATCGACCAGCGCCACCGCCAGATCGCGCGTCGCGCTCAGGATGCAGATCCCGAGCGTGCAGACCAGCACCACGTCACCGGTGGTGGCGGCGCCCTGCTGCCAAAGGTTGACCGCCCACGCTAGCATGCAGATGGTGAGGACCACCGTCACCGCCGCATGAGTGAGCCGCAGCTTTTCGAGGTAGCGCAGGCTGCGGCCCCGGGCGGTCAGTTCCCGGTTCACGGTCGCGTCGAACCGGGCGTGCTCGAAGCTCAATCCGCAGAACGCCCGCACCAGCGGCATGTTGTTGATGACGTCGACCATCTCGCCATCCACGGCGGCCGCCTTGTCGGCATAATCATCGTGCAGCGGCCGGCCGGCGGCTGCCATGCGGAACATCGCGAACACCATGGTTCCCGCAATGACGATCAGCACCGCCGACATGGTCAGGCTTACAGTCCCGATCAGCGCGATCGCGGCGAAGGTCGCAACACATGGCGGCAGCACGTTCCAGACAAACATGTTCTCGACCGTATAGACCGCGTTCGAGGTCGCGGTGATCCGGCTGGTCAACATGCCTGGCAGGCGATCGGTAAAGTAGCTCGGCGCATGACCGGTGAGGTGGCGGAACAGGTCGCGCCTAAGATCGCCGGTGACGCCGACGAAAGCGTAGCTCGCGATCCAGCTTGCGATCCGCCATAGAAAATTATCTGCCGCGATCAGTGACATGAGCAGAACGAATGCCAGCCATACGCCGCCGGCCTGAGCGGGACCGCCCGATAGGCTGTCGACGAGGTTCTTCACCCCGTACTGCGTGCCTACGGAGCAGGCAACCGCGCCGAGAACGCACCCCAATATTACGGCGTGTGATGCTGGCCGCCGCCGCAGATAGCGCAGCACAAAAGGAAAGGGGCGGTGCGCGTATCCTGAAAGATTGTCCATGTGCGCCTGCAAACCTGTTGAGCAGCAAGGTGAATTTCTTAGTGAACCGCCCCGCACACGATTCCGTGAGGGACAGTGATCGATGTTTCGTACCGCGAAGCCATTACTGCGCAACAATTCTGCAGCACCGATAGTTGCGAAAATTTGTTCGCGGCAAATGGCATCAGCAAGACCACACTGTGAAGGAAGAAAGAACGACCCACACAGCAAAGGAACTTCGCACGTGCGGGAACGTTCCCGTTACGGCATGCCGGTGCCGGACAAATGGGGTTGGGCTTGATTATCCCACATCACACAGAGGAGACGAAAGCATGCGCATCGCGCAGGTTGCGCCACTGACGGAGGCTGTTCCCCCGAAGCTCTATGGCGGGACGGAACGGGTCGTGCACTGGTTGACTGAAGAACTGGTCACGCTAGGCCACGACGTTACCCTGTTTGCCAGTGGGGACTCGCAGACCTCGGGCAAGCTGGAGGCGACCTGGCCGAAAGCATTGCGGCTGGATGGATCGGTCCGCGATCCCAACGCGCTGCACATGGTGCTGCTCGAGCGCGTCCGACAGAAATGCGATCAGGAGGAGTTCGACTTCCTCCACTTCCATCTGGATTATTATCCGTGGTCGCTGTTCCAGCGGCAGCCGACGCCGTTCGTGACCACCCTGCACGGCCGGCTGGACCTTCCCGAGCACCAACCGGTGTTCGATACGTTCCCGGAGGTGCCGGTGATCTCGATCTCCAACGCCCAGCGCCGTCCGGTGCCGCAGGCGAATTGGGTGAAGACGATCCATCACGGCCTGCCGGAGAACCTGCTGACCCCGCAGGCGGTCAACCCGTCCTATCTGGCGGTGCTCGGCCGCATCGCGCCGGAAAAGGGGGTCGACCGCGCCATCAAGATCGCGATGCGCTGCGGCATCCCCTTGAAAATGGCGGCAAAGGTCGACCGCGCCGACCAGGAATATTACGAGGCGGTCATCCGTCCGCTGATCGTGGACAACCCCCTGGTAGATTTCATCGGCGAAATCAGCGACCGCGAGAAGCCGGAGTTCCTGAGCGGCGCCATCGCCCTGTTGCTGCCGATCGACTGGCCGGAGCCGTTCGGCCTGGTGATGATCGAGGCCATGGCCTGCGGCACGCCGGTCATCGCCTTCAACCGCGGCTCGGTGCCGGAGATCATCGAGGATGGCCTGACCGGCTTCATCGTCGAGGATGAGACCAGCGCCGTCGGCGCGGTCGGCCGGCTTCCGGCGCTGAGCCGGCAGACGATCCGCAAGCGGTTCGAGACCCGCTTCACCGCGCGCCGCATGGCGCTCGACTACCTCAACTGTTATCGCGACCTGATGGAAGCGGCCGAGCCGCGCATCAAGCTGGTCGCAAGCGCGGAGTGAGGGAAGAGCGGAGATGCCGTAGGGTTGGCAAAGCGTAGCGTGCCCACCGTTACGAGCGAACACTTGGTGGTGGGCACGGCGCTAACGCGCCTTTGCCCACCCTACGCGCTACGCGCCAGTCAACTCACCGTCGTTCGCTTCGGCTCGACGATCTCGAACATTCGCGGAAACTCATCCATCAGCGTCATCAGCTCAGTCAGCCGCGTTGCATCGCCGCTGACGCTGATCCTGCCGCTGGCGACCGCCTCCGGAAACGTCGTCAACTTGGCAATGACTTCATCCAGCGTGCTGCGCGCCAGCGTGAAGCTTGCATCGGCGTCCCCAGTTTGCGTGTCGGCGACATAGGTCAGCGCGCAATTCTCCAAATTGAGGATGAAGGTCTCATTGGTGTCGGTGAACTTCCAGTTCAGGACGATGCGCTTGCCATCGGCCTTGGGGCCGTTGAGGCGAATGCCGAGCACGTCCCAGAGCTGTCCGGTGCGGAGCGCGGCGAGCGTTTCGCGTGGCATCGCCGGCCGCGCCGGCGCCTTCGGCATGCCCTGCCGTAACTCCTGCGCGCCGAACAGATAGCTGTTGCGCCAGGTCGCGCTTTCCGCGGCATAGCCGAGCTGCTCGAACGTGTCGGCGAGCAGCGCGCGGGCCGCGGCATTGCCCGGCTCGGCGAACACCAGATGGCTCACCGCCTGCGCGACGAAGCGGAATTCGCCGTTGGCGAAATCCTTCCGCGCCCGTTCCAGGATCGCATCCGCGCCGCCCATATACTCAACGTATTTTTTGCCCGACTCGACCGGCGGCAGCGGATCGAGATTGACGGGGTTGGCGTCATACCAGCCGAGATATTTCTGATAGATCGCCTTCGCATTGTGCCGGATGTGGCCGTAATAGCCGCGGCCGTGCCAGGCGCCCTCCAGGCTTTTCGGCAGCCGAATGGTCTCCGCGATTTCGCTCGCGGTCAGCCCATGGTTCATCAGGCGAATGGTCTGGTCATGCGCGAACTTGTAGAGATCGCGCTGCTGGCGGATCATGGTGTCGATCCGCTCTCGACCCCACACCGGCCAATGATGCTGGCCGCACATCGCCTCCGCTTTGCCGCCCCACAGCTTGAGCGCCTCGCCGAGATATTTCGACCACGCCAAGGCATCGCGCACATCGGCGCCGCGAAACGGCAGCAGATTGTGGAAATTGTGGGTGCAGTTTTCCGCGAGGTTCAGCAGCTTGTAGCGCGGCAGGTAGAAATGCATCTCCGCCGGTGCCTCGCTGTTCGGCGCCATCTGGAACTCGAATTCGACGCCGTTAATCACGCGCCTGTCGCCGGTGGCGAGGATCAGATCGGTCGGCCGCAACAGTGCCACCGATCCGGCCGCCATCGACTTGCCGAGCCCGCAATCGACCTGCCCCCGCGCCCCCTTCGCCAGGAACGGCCCGAATTGATATTGCGCACGCCGCAACATCGCGGGGCCTGCGATGATGTTCTCGGAGACCGCATGCTCCATGAACATGTCAGGGGCGATGATCGGCACCTGCCCGCTCGACAATGTCTCGTCATCGAGCACCCCGCGGGCGCCGCCCCAATGATCGGTGTGGGTATGGGTGAAGAGCATTGCCACAACCGGACGCCTGCCGCGGTGCCTGAAATAGAGCTCGATGGCGGCGCGGGCGCCCTCGATCGAGGTGAGGGTATCAACCACGATCACGCCGCTGTCGCCCTCGATCAGCGTCATGTTGGCGATATCGAGCCCCCGCACCTGGTAGACCCCGGGCACCACCTCGAACAGGCCGTGATGCATGTTCAATCGCGATTGCCGCCACAGGCTGGGATTGACGGTGGGCGGAGCCTCCTCCGATGAGAGGAAGCCGTAAGGCGCAAGACTCCAGACCACTCTGCCTTGGGCGTTGGCGATATGCGCGTTTTCGATGGTGCCGAGGAAGCCGCGCGCGGCATCGTCGAAATCACCCGTATCGGAGAACGGCAATGCATCCAGCATCGCCGCGTGCTGCGCGACCACGGAAGGCGAGGCGTCCTTAGGAGCTTCGCTGGCGATTGTGTTGGTCATGTCTGTTCCTCCCCGCCGCGAGCCAAAGCGACCACGGCTTACGCAGGAGGATTATGAGCGTGTGACCGATGGCGTCAAATGCTCGTCATGGCCGGGCTTGTCCCGGCCATCCACGCTCTCCTTCGGGTGCCCAAGTGCGTGGATGCCCGGGACAAGCCCGGGCATGACGGAAGCAAGTGGTATAACGGCCGCGCTACTTCTTCACCTTGCTCGCGTCCATCTTGATGCTCGTGTCCAGCATCTTGGTCGAAAACGCCGTGTTCACGTCGAACGGCTTTTCCATCCCGAGATAGCTGTGCACCAACTCGTAGTCCTTCTTCATCCGCTCGGCGTCGATCCAGCCGAGCGCCTTGGTCGTGGTGAACTCGTCCGTCATCAGGATCTTGATGCGCTCCCATTGCCGTTCCTGGTTCTCCCGGTCGAGGCCGGAGACCTGGTCGAGCAGCGCCTTCAGGCAGGGCGCGACGTCGGCGACGCAGGCGGCATAGGCCTTCTGCGTGACCCGCACGAATTCCTCGACCAGTTTCGGATTCTTCTGCAGGAATGCGCCGTTGACGATCAGCGAATTGCCGTAAGGATTGAGCCCGATGTCCTTCCAGTTGACGTAGCCGAGATCGGCACCGAACTCGATCGCCTTCAGATCGTGCTCGTTGTAGAAATCGCTGATGATGTCGACCGTGTGGCTCTTCAGCGCCGCGATCTTCGCGGTCGGGCCGACATTGACGAAAGTGACGGAGTCAGGCGCGATCCCGGCCGCCTTGGCGAAGGCCGGCCACATCACGCGCGAGGCATCGCCCGGCGGGTTGCCGATCTTGTGGCCGGGAAAATCCTTCACCCCGTTCACGCCGTAGCTCTTCAGCCAATAGAAGGTCTGCCCGGTATTGGCGTAGATGCTCATCAGCGCCACCACGTCGGCGCCCTTGCTCTTGGCCACCAGCATGGTCGCGAGATCGGCGATGCCGAACGGCGAGCCGCCGGAGCCGACCTTCAGCGATGAGACGCCGGAGCCCTTGCCGGTCTCGATCGTGAGATCGATGCCGGCCTTCTCGTACCAGCCCTGCGCCTTGGCGTAATAGAACGGCGAATGATCCGCCGTCGGCGTCCAGTTCAGGATCAGATTGACGGATTCGGCGGCGCGCGCCGGCGCAACCCACGCCGCCAGCGCAAACGCCAAGGCCGCCGCAAACCCCAGCGTCAAGGCTGCAAGCCTCAAACCCTTCATCGCAACTCTCCCCGTGCGCAACCCGGCCTTGTCGCACCTTGCTTGTGACGTTACCAATGCAACAAGGGACAGGCGTAATTGTCAACTGTTTGGTTGAAAATGCTGAAGAGACGATCCGACGACACAAAGCCGCAGCGACGCGATCCCGTCGCCACGCAACGGAAGCTCCTGACCGCGGCGCGGCGCGAATTCGCGCAAAACGGGCTTGCCGGCGCCAGGGTCGACGAGATCGCGGCCAGAGCCGGCGTCAACAAGCAGCTCGTCTACCATTATTTCGGCGACAAGGACGCGCTCTACCTCGCCGTGCTCGAATGGGTCTATGAGGAGATCCGCGAGCAGGAGCGCGAGCTCAACCTGGAGGGACTGCCGCCCGAACAGGCGATCAAGAAGCTGATCGAAGCCTCGTTCGATCACCTCGCCGCCCATCCCGACTTCATCGTGCTCCTGAACGACGAGAACCGCGGCGGCGCCCGGCACGTCCGCGGCTCCCGCCGGCTGGAGGCCATGCACTCGCCGCTCGTCAGCATGGTCTCGAAGATCCTCAATGAAGGCGTGCGCGCCGGCGTGTTCCGACGCGGCGTCGATCCGGTGCACCTCTATATCTCGATCGCGGCACTCAGCTACTTTTTCTTCTCCAATACGCCGACGCTGTCGGCGATCTTCGGCAAGGACCTGTCGAGCACGGCCGCGCGCCGGGCCCGGCGGCGGCACGTAACCGACCTGGTGCTGCAGTCGCTCCGGCCGTAGACCCTGGCACCGCCGTCATTGCGAGCGCAGCGAAGCAATCCACGTCTCCGCGGACGGCGCCATGGATTGCTTCGCTGCGCTCGCAATGACGGGGCGATATAATCAACCAGATGGTTGAAAGATGGATACGACCGGGCTAGGCTGAGAGCGGGGGCCGGGAGCGGCCGGCATTTTCGAGGGAGCAATCGGTGTTCAGTGACGGCGGGCGGTCCACGCGGTCCATCGCGATCATCCTGATCGTGCATCTTGCCGTGATCGTGCTCTGGCAGGTCCTGGTCGACGCGTTCCAGGTGCCGAAGTTCATCCTGCCCTCGCCGCTCGCGACCGTCGCGACGCTCAGCTCCGCCAAATATGCCTGGCTGTCGAACCTGCTCGTCACCGCCGCTGAAATCCTCGGCGGCTTCTGCCTTGGCGCGCTGGTGGGCGTCGCGCTTGCCGTCATCTTCAGTTGGTCGCCGCTGGTGAGCCTCGTATTGCTACCATTGTTCGTGACCCTGAACATGATCCCGAAAGTGGCGTTGGGCCCGCTGATCATCGTGTGGTTTTCCTACGGCATCATTCCGAACATCCTGATCGCCTTCAGCATCTGCTTCTTTCCGATCCTGCTGACGACCGCACGCGGCCTGCGCGAGGTCGAGCCCGACCTGCTCGACCTCGTCAAATCGCTGCGCGGCTCGCGCTGGACGCTGTTCCGCAAGATCCAATTGCCGGGATCGCTGCCTTACGTGTTTTCCGGCATGAAAGTCGGCGCTATCCTGGCGGTTGCCGGCGCGATCGTCGGCGAGTTCATCGCCTCCGAGCGCGGGCTCGGCTATCTCATGATCCAGGTGCAGTCCTCGCTCGACACCCCGGCCATGGTAATGGCAGTCGTTCTGCTGACTCTGCTCGGCGTTGCGCTTTACGGCCTGGTGCTCGGCCTTGAACGGCTGTTCGTGGTCTCCGACATCCGGCTGCAATAAGAAACCAGGGGAAGAACCATGCTGCTCACGCGCGACACTTTGCCGAAGACGATCCCGGATATTGCAGCGCTCGACGACCTGCTGTGCCGGCCGAGCCAGGCCTTGATCGACGATATCAGCAAGGTCGACGGCGACATCATGATCCTCGGCGTCGCCGGCAAGATGGGACCGACGCTGGCCGGCCTTGCCAAGGCCGCCGCACCGGACCGCCGCGTCATCGGCGTCGCCCGCTTCAGCGATCCCGCGGTGAAGGACTGGCTGGAGGAGCGCGGCATCGAGACAATCAATTGCGACCTGTTGGATGAGGCCGCGATCAGGGCGCTGCCGAAGGCGCCGAACATCATCTTCATGGCTGGCCGCAAATTCGGCGCCGAGGGCGACCTGTCGCTGACCTGGGCGATGAATGCGCATGTCCCAGCGCTGGTCGCACAGGCTTTCCCTGCGTCGCGGATCGTGGCGTTCTCGACCGGCTGCGTCTATCCATTCGTGCCGGTTGACGGCAAAGGCTCCGATGAGGACATGGCGCCGAACCCGCCGGGAGAATACGCGCAATCCTGCGTCGGGCGCGAGCGCATGTTCGAATACTTCTCCAGGAAATTCGCAACACCCGGCCGCCTGTTCCGCCTGAACTATGCGATCGACATGCGCTACGGCGTGCTGCACGACATCGCGACTAAGGTGCTTTCGGGCACACCGATCGATGTCAGCCTCGGCCATGTCAATTTCATCTGGCAGGGCGATGCCGCCTCGCAGGCGCTGCGGTGCCTGGCGCATTGCACGACGCCGACTTCGCCCATCAATGTCAGCGGCCACGAGATCCTCGCGGTGCGCGATCTCGCCGCCAGGTTCGGCGCGCGCTTCGGCCGTCAGCCCGTGATCGTCGGCAAGGAAGAGCCGACGGCGTGGCTGACCGACACCTCGCTAGCGGTCAAGCTGTTCGGCCTGCCGGTCGTCGACACCGAGCAGTTGATCGCCTGGACCGCGGACTGGGTGGAACGCGCGATGCCGAGCCTCGGCAAGCCCACCAAATATGAGGTGCGCGATGGTCGATACTGAGCCTGTCGCCATTGTCCAACTCGGGGTCGACGACGCTGCGGCCGGGCTCGCGCTGTCGACCGAAGCGCACTGGAACCAGAACGAGGCCGACTGGCGCTTCTTCCTCGGCAATGGCATCGTGTCCGGCGTCCGCGACGGAACGCATCTGGTCGCAACTGCGGCGCTGCTGCCGTATTCCGCCGGTAATGCCTGGATCAGCATGGTGCTGGTGACCGAACGCTGGCGCCGCCGCGGCATCGCGACCCGGCTGGTCGATGCCTGTCTCGACGCGGCAAGACAGCGCGGCCTCACCACCTGGCTCGATGCGACGCCGGCGGGCGCCACGGTGTACGGTCCACTCGGCTTCACGCCGACATTGCAGCTTCGGCGCTTGCGGCTCGAACATCCGGCGCAAGAGGCGCCCGTGACGCTCGCGGCCTCCGATATCGACACGTTCACCGCACGCGACCGGCGCGCCCTGGGATTTGAGCGCAACGGCCTGCTCGCGGAATTCGGCGCCCGCACCGGCTCGCGTATTGTGTCCCACGGCAACGCGATGGCGCTGGTGCGCGACGGCCGCACCGCGCGCCAGATCGGACCACTGTTCGCGGATAGCGCGGCGGACGCGCTGGCGCTGGTCGATGCGATCAGCCGAAACGAAACCAGTCCGCTCCTGATCGACGCGATTGCGTCGCAGGAATCATTCATCGCCGGATTGACAGCCGCGGGCTGGAACATCGAACGGCCGTTCCAGCGCATGCGGTTCGGCCGCGCCACCACGCAAAGCGAAGAGCTTCCCTTCGCCGTCGCCGGCCCGGAATTTGGATAGGATTGGCCATGCACCACAGCGAGATCAAATCCGAGATACGCAAGCTGATCGCCGACGGCACCGTGCTGCCCGCACACCCGCTCGCGCTCGACGCCAATCGCGCGCTCGACAAGAGGCATCAGCGCGCGCTAACGCGCTATTATATCGACGCGGGCGCCGGCGGCCTTGCGGTCGGCGTCCACACCACGCAATTCGCGATCCGCGAGGTCGGGCTTTATCGGCCCGTGCTCGAGCTCGCCGCCGAGACGGCAGCGAACTGGACCAAGCGGCCACTGGCGATGGTCGCAGGTCTCGCCGGCCCGACGCAGCAGGCGATCTCCGAAGCGCGGACCGCGCGCGATATCGGCTATCACGCTGGCCTGCTCAGCCTCGCCGCAATGAAGACCGCGTCGGAAGACGACATCATCGCGCATTGCCAGGCGGTCGCGCGCGAGATCCCGCTGGTCGGCTTCTACCTGCAACCCGCGGTCGGCGGCGTCATCCTGAGCGCGGACTTCTGGCGGCGCTTTGCGGCGATCGACAATGTGATCGCGATCAAGATCGCGCCGTTCAACCGCTATCGCACCCTGGACGTGTTGCGCGGCGTCGCCGCGGCTGGTGCCCTCGACCGCGTCGCGCTCTATACCGGCAATGACGACCATATCCTGCTCGACCTCACCTTGCCGTTCGACCTGCGCGAGAATGGAGTTACGACCCGCACCTACTTCAAAGGCGGCCTGCTCGGTCACTGGTCGGTGTGGACGCAGACGGCAATCAGGCAATTCGAGATGTGCAAGGCGGCGCGCCACAAGGATACGGTGCCTGCCGATCTGCTGGCGCTCGATGCCCGCGTCACCGATTGCAACAGCGCATTCTTCGACGTTGCCAACAATTTCCACGGCTGCATCGCAGGCTGTCACGAGATCCTCCGCCGCCAGGGCTTGCTGGAAGGCATCTGGTGCCTCGATCCAAACGAAGGTCTCAGCCCGGGCCAGATGCAGGAGATCGACCGCGTCTGCCGCGAGCATGCCGATCTCTCGGACGACGGCTTCGTCGCCGCGAACCTGCAGAAATGGTTGACATGACGGCCGAGCCTTTCATCAGCCTGCGCAACGTCCGCAAGGTCTATCGGTCCAAGGGAGCCGAGTTCCTTGCCGTCTCCGACGTCACAATGGACATCGCCGAGGGCGAGCTTGTGGCGCTGGTCGGGCCATCCGGTTGCGGCAAGACCACCGTGCTGAAGATCCTTGCCGGCCTGCACAGCGCCGATGGCGGTACGATCAAGATCGGCAACGCGAAGACGCCGTTCGATCCCGCGCGAGATATCGGCATGGTATTCCAGCAGGCGCTGCTGCTCAAATGGCGCACCATACTGGACAATGTGCTGCTGCCGGCCGAGATCGTCGGCCTGCCGATCAAGGCGGCGCGGGAGCGCGCCCGCGACCTGCTCAAGATGGTCGGCCTCGCCGGCTATGAGGACAAATATCCGCAGCAGCTCTCAGGCGGCATGCAGCAGCGCACCGCAATCGCTCGCGCGTTCATCCATGACCCGAAACTGATCCTGATGGACGAGCCGTTCGGCGCGCTGGATGCGCTGACGCGCGAGCAGATGAATCTCGAAATGCTGCGGATCTGGCGCGAGAGCGGCAAGACCATCATCTTCGTCACCCACAGCATCCAGGAGGCCGTGTTCCTGGGCTCCCATTGCGCCGTGCTCACCGCCGGGCCCGCTCGGATGGCGGAATATTTCCCGATCGAATTGCCCCTCCCCCGCGCGCTTCCGATCAAGACCACGGACGAATTCGGCGCCTACGCCCGGCGCATCTATGACCGGCTCGGCCTCAGCACCAACGCCTGATCCGCCGCGCGTGGACGGCTGACGCCAAGCCGGAACGCAGAATTGCGCATACGCATCATGCAACCGCATACCTGTGGCAACCCGTGCGCGCGTAGTAGATGACCGAGAGGACGGGATCCTGTCCTTCCGGAGAATCTGACCACAATGGACATGCTCGCGGCGAAGGCGCCAGTCGCGCCCGTCATGGACGGCTTGCCGCCGGAGCGGCGGCGCTGGGCCGTGGCCGCGATCTTCACCGCGCTCGCGATGGCTTCGCTTGACACCGCGATTGCCAATATCGCCCTGCCCGCGATCGCGACCGATCTTAAGGTCAGCCCGGCCGATGTCGTCTGGGTCGTCAACGTCTACCAGATCGCGCTGGTCGCAACGCTGTTGCCACTTGGCGCGCTCGGGGAAATCGTCGGCCATGAGCGCATCTATCTCGGCGGCCTCCTCTTGTTCACGCTCGCCTCGCTCGGCTGCGCGCTCGCATGGTCGCTGGACAGCCTTCTCATTGCGCGAACGCTGCAAGGGCTCGGCGCCAGTGGGCTGATGAGCGTCAACACCGCGCTGGTCCGCTACGTCTACCCGAGCAGGATGCACGGTCGCGGCTTCGGCCACAACGCGCTGGTGGTCGCGACCGCCTTCACCCTCGGGCCGACGATTGCCTCCGCCATCCTGGCGTTCGGAACCTGGCCGTGGCTGTTTGCGATCAACATCCCGTTCGGCCTGACCGCACTGGTCATCGGCATGAAGACCTTGCCGCAGACGCCGCGGGCCGCGCATGCCTTCGATCTCCCCGGCGCCGTGCTGGCCTCAGGCTGCCTCGGTCTTTTCATCATCGGCATCGGCAGCGCCGCGCACAAGACCTCGCCGGGACTGGTGCTGGTCGAGGTTGCGGGAGCCGTTGTGCTGGGCTGGCTGCTGACGCACCGGCATCGGGATCATCCGGCGCCAATGCTGCCGATCGACCTGTTCCGCCGCCCAATGTTCGCCTTATCAGCGGCAACCGCGGTCTGCTCGTTCGCAATCCAGGGCCTCGCCTTCGTCTCGCTGCCGTTCTATTTCGAAGCCGTGCTGATGCGCTCGCAGGTCGAGACCGGCTTCTTCATGACACCTTGGCCGCTGGTTGTTGGAATCATGGCGCCGATCGGCGGCCGCCTGTCCGACCGTTACCCGGTCGGCATCCTTGGCGGTATCGGGTTGATCCTGCTCGGCCTCGGCATGACGCTCTTGGCAACACTACCCGCCTCCCCCAGCATCCCCGATATCGTCTGGCGCATGGTGATCTGCGGGATCGGATTCGGCTTCTTCCAGACGCCCAATATGAAGGCACTGATGAGCAGTGCGCCGCCGCATCGCAGCGGCAGCGCCAGCGGCATCGTGGCGACCGCGCGCCTGACCGGGCAAACCATCGGCGCCGCGCTCGCCGCTTTCTGCTTTGCCATCGCCGGCCACGAAGGCGCCACCTACGCACTCGCGCTAGGCGCCGGATTTGCGGTGCTCGGAAGCGCGATGAGTTTCCTGCGGCTGGCTGTCGCACCCAAGGGCGCATGATCTGCGCGAGGCGCAAGAGATCAAGAACACCGCGCCCTCGGGTTTGTTCCTGCTTCCTCGCATACGCATTTTCTTGATTTGAATCGTTCTAGTGGCCGGGTCACACTCGCCCCGAGGTCTAGTTGATGGAACTGGATCAAAAGGGGATTGCGATGGCTAACCTCACAATTAACGGCAAGAAAATCGAGGTCGATGTCGAGCCGGATACGCCGCTGCTCTGGGCGATTCGCGAAAACATTGGACTGACCGGCACCAAATATGGCTGCGGCATCGCACAATGCGGCGCCTGCACCGTTCATGTCGACGGCGTGGCGATGCGATCCTGCGGCGTGCTCGTCAGCGAAGTTGATGGCAAGGAAATCACGACGATCGAGGGCCTTGCCGCCGAGGGCAAGCTGCACAAGGTGCAGCAGGCCTGGATCGAGCACGACGTTCCCCAATGCGGCTATTGCCAGACCGGCATGATCATGGCGGTGGCGGCGCTCCTGAAAGACAACCCGAAACCGACCGACCAGGAGATCGACGAGGCCATCACCAATATCTGCCGCTGCGGCACCTTCGCGCAGGTGCGCGAAGCGATTCACGCCGTCGCGAACGCGTGAGGTGCCGTCATGAATCAGCACGTCAAGCTCAACCGCCGCGCATTTGTGATTGGCACCGCCGCAGCAGGTGCCGGCCTTGCACTCGGCTTCAATCTTCCGTTTGGCGGGGCGGTGGCGCGCGCCGCCGATGGCTCGCCTGAAGTCAACGCCTGGGTGGTGATCCGCCCGGATGATACGGTGGTGATCCGCATCGCGCGTTCGGAAATGGGCCAGGGTTCGCTCACCGGTCTCGCGCAGCTCGTTGCCGAAGAACTCGAATGCGACTGGTCGAAGGTCACGACCGAATATCCGACACCGGGCCAGAGCGCCGCGCGCGGCCGGCCCTGGGGCGATTTCTCGACCGGTGGCAGCCGTGGCATCCGCGGCTCGCATGAATACGTCCGCAAGGGCGGCGCCACCGCGCGGCTGATGCTGATCCAGGCCGCCGCGAACGAATGGAAGGTGCCGGCCTCCGAATGCTCGGCCGCGAGCAGCGTCATCACCCATCTGCCGACGGGCCGAACCACGACCTACGGCAAGGTGGCGGAAGCAGCTAGCAGGCTCTCTCCGCCGTCCGATGTGAAGCTGAAAGACTCGAAAGACTGGAAGATCGCGGGCAAGGGCCTGAAGCGCCTCGACACCGCCGACAAGACCACCGGCGCGATGGTCTATGGCATCGACTTCAAATTGCCAGGCATGTTGAACGCTGCGATCAAGGATTGCCCGGTGTTCGGCGGCAAGCTGAAGAGCTTTGACGAGGCCAAGATCGCCAACATGAAAGGCGTCAAGAAGGTGGTGCGCGTCGGCGACAGCGGGGTTGCCGTCGTCGCCGACACCTGGTGGCACGCCAAGACTGCACTCGATGCGCTGCCGATCGAGTGGGACGAAGGCCCGAACGCAAAGACCTCGAGCGAGACGATCAGCAAATGGCTGGCCGAAGGACTCGAGCCGTCGCAGGCGGCGTTCGTCGGCAACCAGAACGGCAATGCGATGGCGGAGATCGCGCGTGCCGCAAAGGTGGTCGAGGCCGTCTACAACTATCCTTACCAGAATCAGGCCACGATGGAGCCGATGAACGCGACCGCGCTTCATACCGGCGACAAGCTCGATGTCTGGTGCGGCACGCAGAACGGCGAAGCTGCCTTCGCCACCGCCGTGCAGGCCTCAGGTCTTCCGCCTGAGAAATGCGACGTGCACAAGCTGATCCTCGGCGGTGGCTTCGGCCGTCGCGGCCAGAGCGATTACGTGCGGCAGGCGGTGTTGATCGCCAAGGAGATGCAGGGCACGCCGATCAAGTTGTTGTGGTCGCGCGAAGAGGACATGCAGCACGGCTTCTATCATCCGGTCACCCAGTGCCGGATGGTCGGTGCCTTCGATGCCGACAACAACCTGACCGCGCTGCGCATGCGGATCTCCGGCCAGTCGATCCTGGCGCGGCTACGGCCAGAGGCCATGATCAACGGCATGGATCCCGCGACATTCCAGGGGCTCGCGCCGAGCGGCGAAGCGGCGATCGGCTATTCGATCCCGAACCTGTTGATCGAACATTCGATGCGCAATCCGCATGTGCCGCCGGGCTTCTGGCGTGGCGTCAACATCAATCCGAACACGATCTATCTCGAGAGCTTCATGGACGAACTCGCGCATGCGGTCGGCCAGGATCCGCTCGCGTTCCGTCGCAAACTGATGGCGGGTCATCCGAAGCATCTGGCGGTGCTGAACGCGGTCGCCGAACGGATCGGCTGGGACAAGCCGGCGCCGCAGGGCGTCTATCGCGGGCTCGCACAGGTGATGGGCTATGGCAGCTATGTCGCCGGCGCCGCCGAGATCTCGGTGACCGACGGCAGCAAGATCAAGGTGCATCGCATCGTCGCTGCCACCGATCCTGGCTACGTCGTCAATCCGGCGCAGGTGGAACGGCAGGTCGCGGGTTCCTTCGTCTACGGCCTCTCCGCTTTGTTCTATGGCGGCTGCACCGTGAAGGACGGCCGCATCGAGCAGACCAACTTCGACACCTACAACTCGATGCGCATCAGCGAGATGCCGAAGGTGGAGACGATCCTGATGCCGAGCGGCGGCTTCTGGGGCGGCGTCGGCGAGCCGACCATCGGCGTCGCTGCGCCCGCGGTGCTGAATGCCTACTTCGCGGCGACCGGAAAACGCATCCGCTCGGTACCGCTACGGCAGCAGAACATCAGCTTCGCGTAAGGAAGTTGTGGCTCACGACCTGACAAGCGAGTCGTTCCGGGCTTGACCCGGGACGACCAAGCGACTGGTCCGCCGCTCCTCGATGAACGCACTATTTTACGGACCGCATCAATCATCCCGCAACCAACGCTGTTGATCACGGCAAGTGTCGCTTGCGCGTCAGGCGAATGGCCGAATACTGCCGCCCGGCGAGGAATCGGTGCGAATCACGGGCGGGGGAATCGGCATGCAGCGCTACGTCGGCTTGGCGGTGGCGGCTTTATTGTTGTGCGGTAGCGGTGCGGGCGCCAGGGCGCAGGGCCTTCCATCCTACATGGCGCCGATCTCCGGCAAGACGAGCACCACACCCGCCGACACCGCAACCAAGGACCTGCTCGCGCTCAACACCGCGATGTTTGAGCTGTATGGCGACGCGGCAAAGATCTTCCAGAAGAACATCCTGAGCAAGCATCCGGTCATCCTTGCGCTGTTTTCCGGTGCCGGCGGCAGGATGATCCTTTACCGTCCGGGAATGGCGCCGACAGAGGCGCCGCAGGTGCCGATCGTCTATCAGCTCCTGAAGTCGGTGGGGCACAGCACGATGGCCTTGGCCGAAGTGGCCGGCCCCTATGTCGACAATCTCGACGACAAATCCTGGCGCGGCTCGATGCTCGCCTATCGCAGCCGCATGCAGTCGGCGCTCGATGGGCTCGACCGCACGCCGATGGAAGTCGGCTGGCGCGACAACAACCGCGCCATCCTGCAGAACAACCTCGCCTTCATGGACGAATGCCTCGCCAAGGACGTCATCCCATTTGCAACGCTTAAGGCTTTCGGCAAGAAGCAGGCGCCACACCTCGCCAAGAACGTTGCATGGGCGGCAGAGACCCAGGTTGCGCACTGGATGGGCGTGCTGGCGGACTGGAAAGCCCAGCTCGGCGCCGACTGGGACAAGACCTATGCCGCGAGCAACACCATCTATGTGGCGCGCCAGAACAACGTGCTGTTCAGCGTGCTCGCGCAGTTCTTTGGTCCCGATGCCATCAATGACCGCCTGCTCCTGATCGAAACCATCTCGTTCACAACGACGCCTGCGGACATGCTGGAATCGCTGACGCGGATCATCGCGGATCGCTCGGTGGGTTCGCTGTTCTTCGGCAACTATCATCTGATGGACTATGAATTGATGGGCGGCGATGCGCGTGTCGCGATTGCTGCCGAGACCAAGAAGCGCGGCATGACGACGTTTCTGCCGCCGGCCGTGCCATTCGGTTCGAAGCAATGGCCGACCTTGGTCACGCCCGGTCCCGGCCCCGCATCGATCGCGGACTTGCGATAGTGTTTTTCGTATCGGTGCGTGATTCGGGCGCAACGATAATTTGAGATCGGGCACGCCTGACAGCGTTGACCGAGGGGGGTAAGGGGCATGCGGCCTTCGCGAAGGGAGTTCGTGAAGTGGGTCACGGCGAGCGGGATAGCGCTCAGCCTGTCACGATTGGGAGCGGCCGAGCCGGCGGGCTTTCCGGCGCGCGCGGTGTTGCCGGGACGGCAAAACTGGAATCCGGCGGCCGATGGCCGCGGTCGCATCGACGGCGTCGCCAAGGTCACCGGCGCCAAGCTCTACGCCTCCGATTTTCGCGCTGCCGACCTGCCGGGATGGCCGGCCACGACGTCGCACGCGATCCTCGTCCGCGCGAGCGATGCGACGCGCGTCTATCTCGGCATGGACCTCGCACGCCTGAGCGGCGCGCTGAAGCCGTCGGTCGTGGTAACGGCCGAGGAGCTTGCGAAGATCGGCGCCCGCGTCCCTGAATTCTATGCGGGCGATCTGTTCTGCCCCGTCGGCAAGACGCCGCTTTATATGGGACAGCCGGTCGCGCTATTGATCTTCGAGCAGTTCGACGCCTTCGATCGTGCGCGGCTGGCGCTGCGCGACGGCACCTTCGTGAAGTCAGGCGAAGAGACCGGCCCGGTCTCCCTGCCCAATTACGCCGCCTTCCGCTTCACGCGCGTGGCCGGCCCAACGCCCGAGTCGCCCGATGTGTATTCGCCGATCCAGGCCGGCTGGGTGACGCCGGGGCGGCTGCAGGACACCACGCTTCCGGTCTGGTCCTCCTTCGCGAAGGAGACGCAGGCACCCTACGGCAAGGCGGCGCGGTACGGCGAGCAGATCCGCGCCGAGCTGGATGCGAAGAACCCCGCAATGGTGGTGCTCGACCGCAGCTTCGAGACCCAGTCGGTCGATCCAATGTTCCTCGAGCCGGAATGCGGCCTCGGCTGGTACGACAACAGGGGCGGCAATCTCGAACTCGTGCTTGGCGTCCAGTCGCCCTATGAAGCCACCGAGTCGATCGCGTATCTGCTCGGACAGGCGCGCGCTCCCTTCAAGCCCGCGCAGATCAACACGCAGTTCACCTATATCGGCGGCGGCTTCGGCGGCCGCGACCACACGCCCTTCGTGCTCTATGTCGCGCTGGCCGCAATGTTCTTTCCGGGACGGCCGGTTCGGCTTGCGCACGACCGTTATCAGCAGTTCCAGGGCGGCATCAAACGCCATCCGTTCAAGATGCGATCCCGGATCGGGATCGACCGCGCAACCAGCAAGATCCAGGCTTTCGCGGCCGATCACGTGCTCGACGGCGGCGGCCTTGCGAACTTCTCGTCGAGCGTGGCGGTCGTCGGCGCCACGGCGGCGATCGGCATCTATGACGTGCCGAAGGTCGACGTCACTACGGTGGCCGTGCATTCGCGCGGCGTGACCGCGGGCTCGATGCGCGGCTACGGGACCATACAGACCATGACCGCGCTCGAAGTGCTGATCGACGAGGCCGCAGACGCCTTGCTGCTCGATCCGATCGAGTTCCGGCGGCGCAATGCTCTCAAGCAGAACGGCCGCACCATGACGGGAAATCCGTACATCGTGTCGGTCCGCACGCCCGAAATCCTGGACAAGCTCGAGACACATCCGATCTGGCGGCAACGCGCCGAGGAGAAGGCGCGGCTTGCAAGCAGCGGCGTCTTGGTCGGCACCGGCGTCGCCTGCGTCACCAAGGACTACGGCACCGGCGCGGACTGCTCGCTCGGACGCGTCGAGATCGCAGCCGACGGCAGGATCTCGATCCATTGCGATCATGTCGAGATGGGCAATGGCATCGGAACCGCGCTCGCCAACCGCGTCGCGATCCATCTTGGCGCGGTGGCCGACGAAGTGTCGGTGGCCCGGATCGATACCTATGATGCGCTCGGTCTCGTCACCTCTGGCGATCCCTACACGATGGATCAGAAGACCCAGGACGCGGCTGCGAGGAATCCGCGCTGGGTGCCTGCGATCAGTTCGGCCACCAGCGCCTCGATCGGCGCGCATGTCGGGACACATGCGGCTGCCGAGGCCGCGCGCGTCATCTTCCGCTACGGCCTGTGGCCGGCGGCGCTCGAACTCTGGCGCATCCCGCCCTCCGATCCGCGGGCGAAGGATTTCGCCAAAGCGCGCTGGAAGGATGGGCAGCTCATCCTGCCCGGCCTTCCACCGCTCGCACTGCCGGCGCTCGCCGCAGCCGCGCATGCGCGCAACCTCGTGACCGGCGCGATCACCCACAGCTTCTCGCGCTGGGCTTGGTCGCGCGCGGGTTTCCGGTTTGGCAGCGAGCAGCACCGCGCCGAGATCGATGCGCTCGCGGTGCGCAGGGGCAGCGGGAAATTCACCGCGCTCAATCGCACCAGCGTGTGGTTTCCGCCAACCGACAACAACAGGATCGGCACGGCCTACGCCTCCATGTGCGGCACGCTGGTTCGCGTCGAGATCGAGCGCACGACCGGCGCGCTGCGCATCGCCAAGGCCTACAGCGTGCTCGAATGCGGACAGCCGCTGGTGCCGGAAGTCGTGCTCGGCCAGTCACAGGGCGGCTTTGCCATGGGCGTCGGTTACGCCTTGCTGGAATCGCTGCCTCCTCACGAAGGCGGTCCCGGCAACGGGCAATGGAACCTCGGGCAATATCTGGTAGCGCGGGGATCGGATCTGCCGCTGCGCGATCTCGAGATCGAGATGCTGCCGCCACTGTCGCCGGACGAGCCGCCGAAAGGCATGGCCGAAGTCGTGATGGTCCCCGTCGTCCCTGCCCTTCTCAACGCCATCTTCGACGCCACCGGCCACCGCTTCAATTCGTTGCCGGTCACCCAGGCCATGCTCAAGGGAGCGCTCGCGTGACAAGGCTTGCCATCACGATCAACGGCCGCGCGATCGATCCGATTGAGGTGCGCGACGATCTCTCGATGAACGACTTCCTGCGCGAATATCTCGGCATGACCGGCACCAAGTTCGGCTGCGGCGCCGCGCAGTGCCTGAGCTGCGCGATCATCGTCGACAACCCCGATGGCACCAGCGACACAACTCCGACCTGCGTCGTGCCGGCCGCAAGCTTCAACGGCAAGGCGATCCGGACCGTCGAAGGACATGCGAGAGATGGCCAGCTCACCGCGCTTCAGAAGGCCTTCATCGATCACTTCGCATTCCAGTGCGGCTACTGCACCGCCGGCTTCCTGAACGAAGCCCAGGTCCTCTTGGAACGTCTCGCGAAGAAGCCGGTGGCGCGCACCGAACTCGAGAAGACCATCGAAGAAGCGCTCGACGGACATATCTGCCGCTGCACCGGCTACATCAAATATCACGAGGCCGTTCACGACGTGATCCTCGCCGATCCCCAGCGTTATCTGGCCTGACCATGATCTCAGAAACGCGCTTTCGGATTGTCGTTGTGGTCGCGGCGCTCGGCCTCAGCATGGTCACGGGTTATGCGGCCTCGCAGACCGCATCACACGGCCTGGCTTCGCCTGAGAGCTTTGCCGGGATCGCCGACAGCGACGCGCGATCGGCTGCGATGTTCACCGAACTCGGCAAGGTGCTGACGCATCCGCGCTGCGTGAACTGCCATCCTGCCGGTGACCGGCCGCGCCAGGGCGAGGAGGGCCGGCTGCATCAGCCGCCGGTCACACGCGGCACCGACGGCCACGGGCTGGCGGCGCTACGGTGCTCGAGCTGTCACGGCAACGCCAATTTCGAGCCTGGCCGCATACCGGGCCACCCGGAATGGCACCTGGCGCCGCGGGAGATGGGCTGGGAAGGCAAGTCGCTTGCCGAGATCTGCGCCCAGATCAAGGACCCCGCCCGCAATGGCGGCCGCAAGGTCGAAGAGCTGATCCACCACATCGGCGAGGATACGCTGGTCGGCTGGGCATGGCAGCCTGGCTTCGGCCGTTCCCCCGCGCCGGGCACACAAAAACAGGCGGGCGCGCTCGTCGAAGCATGGGCGAAGAGCGGCGCAGCTTGTCCTGTGAAGTAGTTCGAAACCGCACCATTATGGGTGCGTGCAAAATCGTGGGTAGGATGGGTAGAGCGGCAGCGAAACCCATCGCGATGGAGCGAGCCGCGCGAATGATGGGTTTCGCTGCGCTCTACCATCCTACAACTGCAGTAAACCTCGCACCGCCGTCGTCCCCGCGAAGGCGGGGACCCATAACCACAGGAGTTCGTTGTGGTGCGAGCAAGCGGTTGCAGCGGAGCGCACAACAAAGGCGTGTGGTTATGGGTCCCGGGTCAAGCCCGGGACGACTTGGGGAGGGGGTCGGATTCAAATTTCAAACAGCGTGGGGATGTGCGTTCGCATTCTCGCGGCGAGTTACGCCCGAGGTTTGCTTCACTTTCCACCCTCCTCGATAGCAGAGGGCGCAGGGAAAGCCGGGTGCTGGTTGCACCCGTGGGTCCCGTGCAACAAAAAGCACGGGGGTAGGACCACAGGTTCAACCGAAGCATTCCGGCTTTCCCTGCGCGATGGTGTTACGGTTTCCTTCGCGCTCTCCCCGGTGACCGGGCTTTTTTGCCACCGTCGTCTCTCGCGCGAACGTGTTCACGCGAAAAACTTAGCGCCAGCGTCGGGGCGCCAGGACCACACGACTTCGCCGTCCGCGTTACCTGCGCTCGTCAGTCGCACGCATCGCGTCCACCGCATCTCACCGCAACGTTCGTGACGATCGCGACCCGCCCCTCATTCGCGTGAGACGCGCGGAGTTAAATCACTGATTTGCCCGACGGCGAAAGCGGAATGTTTTTTCCGCGAGGGGTGGACAGACTTTTGCTGATTTGCCCGTCGGGTTGTTTTGTCGCACGCGGCCGCTCGGCCTGAGCCGGCTTTCGCGGACCGAATGGTCGCGTCTACCCAACCCTCGGTGATGGGTTTTGCTCGCGATCAATCCGCCGTATCAACTGTCGCCTGTTGATTCAGAACAGCATGACGGACCGACGATTCCTGTGTCCTCGCCGCGCACTACCAAGCCCTCTTCTCGCAGGATGCGCGTCAGGAGAGGCTGGAACAGGTTCCTCCCTCGCCTTCGCCACTGGCATGGCGCGCGTTGGGTGCGACAAAAACTCACGACAGCACCGCGGGCGGTTGCGGTCGTTGGCGTTGTCGCGATCCTCCTGGCGGCATTCCCTCTGATGAACCTCGTCTACCACGTGGTCCGTAAGCCGACCGAGTTGTTCTTCCTCGTTGGCGGCGCACTCGACAAGAAGCCGAGTGAAACGTGGCGGCAGTACGGACCGCTCTTTCGCGCCTACTCGACCAGCACGATTACGCCCGAATTGCTGGCCGCGTTGGCGCAAGTCGAGAGCACCGGCAACCCGGTGGCGCGCACCTACTGGCGTTGGCAACTCAACTGGAATCCTCTCGCAGTCTACCAACCGGCCTCGAGCGCCGTCGGCCTATATCAGATGACCGATGCAGCTTACGCCGAGGCCGCCCGGTCTTGCATCCGCAAGAACGCGGTCGTCGATGCCGACTGCGGATTCACCAGCCTGTATCTTCGCACGCTTCCAAGCCATGCCGTCGAACTGGCGGCCGTGTATTTGGACCGCAATGTCACGGCGGTTCTCGCCCGCGCGACGAATGCGACGGCAAACCCGCAGCAGAAGCAGGATCTGGCCGCATTCATTCATCTCTGCGGCGCCGGCCCGGCGGCGGCTTTCGTACGGCGGGGTTTTCAAACGATGGCTGGCGAGCGCTGCGGCGATCACCTCGTCGCGGCCTATCTCGCCAAGGTCAATGCGATGAAGCGCCAGTTCCTACGCTTTGCTGCCGACGGCCGGAATTAGGGCCGCCCCGGTTACCCGTTAATCTCCCTTAGGCCCGGGCGGGCCCATCGGTCCTGCGGGGCCTGGAGGACCCGCCGGCCCGGGCGGGCCGGCAGGACCGGGAAGGCCGCAGTTTTGTATCACCACGTCTCTCGTATCCTGCCCGGAGGTGATCTTGACAATGCAGGTGGAGGGAAACTCTGGTCCAATCCACCTAAACCCTCCAGTCGAAGTGCTCTCGACCTGCACTGTTTTATTTGGGCTAATCTTGATCTCCACGCCGGGCTCGCGAGGCCGCCTAACCCTTCCTACGATGACCAACTCGCCTCGCGATATGGTGGCAGTCGTGATCAATATCTCTGCATATGCATTTCCATGCCATGTGGTCACACAGGCAGTTATGACAGCCAGGACGGTGCCGATGAACCTAGCGAGCATGACGGGCTTTCCCTCGTGCGTCCTGTCATAATCCGAAATTCATCACCAGAGCTTCGGTTCTGATTCAATCAGAACCGAAGCTCTAAATTCTTGTGTTGACGCGTTTTCTTCACGCGAACCGGTATCCACTTCGCTCGAAAACGCTCTAAGAATAAGAACTCGACTACGCGAGAAGATGTTAACAGGCGCGTTCCGGATAGGAAGCGAAATCTATCATGGCGGCCGGGAAGCGATGCCGAACGCTGCGTCCATGGAACTTAAGCTGATGCTGCTGGCGCAGTCAGTTGTCGACCAATTTCGACGATCACCTCGAATGCGGCATCCGCATCGGCTTCTGTCATATCGAATGAACCCGCCTGAAATCGGATGACGATGGACTTTGGTCTGCGTGAGATAGATCCGTCCGTCGTTGTTGATCGCATTGATCAGTCGGAGATTGTGTTCATCAAGGTCGGCGACGTTCTTGTTGATGACGAAACGAGAACGATGGGAGCGTCGCAATCGCGACGTTCCCATCGGAAGATTCAATTGCGAACGCTCATTTCTTGAACTTCGCCTGCCCGGTCTTTCCGACGGCGCGCGTTGTCGTCCGGCCAGGACCGATCTTTTCGACCACCAACCCATCCGCTTCAGACAGCATCTTTAGCCACCTTCAGAGGTGACGCCTTGACCGACCTGCTGGCTGGCTTGGCCGCGAACTCCATAGGCTCTTTCGTAAAAGGATTTATACCGCTGCGGGCTTCAGTAGCAGGCTTATTTACGACCGACATTTTGACGAAGCCGGGAATGACGAACTCGCCGCACTCATTCAGCTCCTTGTAGCCTACAGTCGCCATCTGCTCGATGACGGCCTTTACGTCTGCCTTGGAAACCTGCGTTCCTTCTGCAATTGCATCAATCAACTGATTCTTGGTCATCTTGGCCATGATGGATTCCTTTGTGGAGGCTCAGAACAGTTTTGAAGCGCATGCGCTACCCGGGCTACGTCACCCTGATCGGAGGCGACAAGCCACGCGGTTCGCTTCTCGTTCGTACCTGTGATCGTGAAGTCTCCGGCCTTAAAACCTATCAAGGCCCAAAACGCAAGGAGCAGGTCGGCACTGTTGGTCAATCGCGTACCGGATTCAGCGGATTGACCCACACAGAGACAGTGCCCATATGGGGTACAAGAATCGAATGAAGCCTGCCGTTTCGGACAAGCTTGGACGCGGCCCAGTATCTCTGGCAGCGTCATTCCACACAGAGGGTTTCGTTCGGGAGGTCCTATGACGACACTGTCTATCCTCGATCTCGTCCGCGTCACTCAAGACACCGATGCCCGCGGCGCGCTCGATAACGCCCGCGACATCGCGGTCCATGCCGAGGCTTGGGGCTATCGCCGCATTTGGGTGGCGGAGCACCACAACATGCCGGGCATCGCGAGCGCCGCGACGTCGGTTGTGATCGGTCATATCGCAGCGGGAACAAAAACGATCCGCGTCGGCGCGGGCGGCATCATGCTCCCCAACCATGCCCCCTACGTCATCGCCGAGCAGTTCGGGACGCTGGCGCGCCTGTTTCCAGGCCGCATTGATCTCGGGCTGGGCCGTGCACCGGGGACCGACCAGCTGACGCTGCGCGCGTTGCGCCGTGCGCCCGAAGCGGCCGAAAATTTCCCGCAGGACGTTCTCGAAGTGCAGGCCTTTCTGGCTCCTGCCGGTCCCAATCAGCGCATCCAGGCGGTGCCGGCGGCGGGAACGGAAGTGCCGTTGTGGATTCTCGGATCGAGTAATTTTGGCGCGATGCTGGCAGCTGAGCTCGGGCTTCCCTATGCCTTCGCCTCGCATTTCGCTCCTGACCTGCTGATCCCCGCGCTGCAGATCTACCGCAGCCGCTTCAAACCGTCCGAGCAACTTGACCGTCCCTACGCGATGGTGGGCGTCAACATCATCGCCGCCGGCAGCGATGACGAAGCGCGCAGGCTGGCGACGACCCAGCAGATGTCCTTCACGAACATCTTCCGCGGCGCGCGGGGCCTCAGCCAGCCGCCGATCGACGATATTGAGAGCTACTGGTCGCCTGCGGAAAAAGCGCAGGCGATGAGCATGCTCGCGCGCTCCATCGTTGGCTCGCCCGATACGGTTCGTTCGGGCATCGATGCGCTCGTTGCGGAAACAAGCGCCGACGAACTCATGATCGTGTCCGATGTCTACGATCACGCAGCTCGGCTGCGCTCCTTCGAACTTATCGCCAGCGCCGCCGGTGTTGCCTAAGAACTGTGTCTTGGTCTTGGGCCGGCCAAGACCGTGCTTGCCTGATCCTGCTCCGCTGGCCAGGGTGATGACGGCATGGCTTGCAACGCGGCAAATTGGGGGACAGATTGGGCGTGTTCGAACAGATCGGCGAAATCGCCGTGCTGCTGGTCCCGCATCATTATTCAGAACCGTGAGCCCTGATGGTTTCCTTCGACGAACCCTTTCGCCGACAACTGCGCGAGCTGTTCGTGTGGCGTCGCGACGTCCGGCGGTTTCGTCCTGATCCGCTCCCGAGCGACGCCATCGAGCGGCTCATCGAGATCGCCTGCCTTTCCCCTTCGGTCGGCCTGAGCCAGCCTTGGCGGTTCGTCATTGTCGAGGACAAGGCGAGACGGCGGGCCGTGATCGAGAACTTCAAGGCCTGCAATGCTGATGCCTTGCAGTCCTATTCGGGCGAACGCGCGGCCCGATATGCAGCCCTCAAGCTCTCTGGCCTCGAAGAGGCGCCGGGACACCTGGCTGTGTTCGCGGAAACGACAGGCAACGTGGGTCACGGCCTCGGGCGTGCAACCATGCCGGAAACGGTCGAATATTCCGTCGTCGCGGCGGTCTGCTCGATGTGGCTCGCCGCGCGTGCAGAAGGCATCGGGGTTGGCTGGGTATCGATCCTGAACCCAGCCAGTATCCACGAGATTCTTGAAGTGCCGGAGTCCTGGAAATTCATTGGCTACTTATGCGTCGGGTACCCCGAGGCAGAGTTCGATCGACCAGAACTTGAGCAGGCCGACTGGGAATATCGGCGAGCGCCGAAGGAATTTGCGATTCGACGCTAGTCCGTTCCGCCGTAGAAATCCGGTCAAGACGTTCCTACTTCAACATCTTCGCGACGTTGTCCTTCGTCACAACGTCGAGACCAGTGTGGATGATCTCCGGCACCTTCTGGCCCTTCTTGATTGCAAGGAGAGTATCCATCGATTTCTCGCCCATCTCGAACGGACGCTGGCCGACCAGCGCATTGGCATAACCTTCGTTCAGAAGCTCGAGCTGCATCCTGAGGGTGTCGGCCACGACAAGCGTGAACTTGCCGGCGTCCATGTCCTTCTTGCTCTTGCTGGCGAACGCCTTGAAGCCTTCCGGCGCGAACATGGGCCAGCCGCCGATCGGAATGATCGCCGCGAGGTCAGGTGTCGCGGTGCGCAGATCCGTCATCTGCTGCACGCCAAGCGCGGGATCGTCGTTGCAGAAGGTCGGCGAGCCCGGGACTTCGGTCCACTTCGAACCTTTGAGCGCTTCGCGGACGCCATTGACGCGTTCGGCCAAATTCTGCGCACCCGGCCCGCCGGAGATCATTGCGTATTTGCCGCCATCGGGCCGGAGCTTCAGCAATTGCTTGCCAAGCGCGAGGCCGAACTCCTTGTTGTTGGTGCCGATGTAGGCGATCCGCTTCGAGCCCGGCGCGTCCGAGTCAAACGTGATGACGGGAATACCGGCTGTCGTTGCCGCCTCGATCGACTTCGTCATCGCCGCAACATCGGCGACCGAGATGGCCAGGCCGTCCACCTTTTGGGTGATGAAATCCTGGATGATCTGGGCTTGCGTCGCGGGCTCGTGCTCGACGGGACCTTTATAGATGCATTCGATGTTGCCGAGCTCCTTGGCGCGTTTCTGGCAGCCGTCGCGCGCGAAATCAAAGAACGGATTGTTCATGGCCTTGGGCACGATCACGAATTTGTAGCTCTGAGCAAACGCCGGCGTCGCCATCATGGCGATGGCCATGCCGGCAAGAAGTACCTTCCTCATTGCTTCCCTCCACATTTTTTGTGCCTATCCCTTGAAATCAGCGGCTCCGGGAGGCGGATAGACGAACATTTCGTTATCCTCCCGGAGGAGCTCTTTAGGCCATGCGCGATCGGATGCGATCGACCAGCACCGCCGCGATGATAATCACGCCCACGAGGGTCTGCTGCCAATAGGAGTTGACCTGCGCGAGCACGAGGCCGTTGCGGATCACCTCGAGCAGCACGCAGCCGACAATGGCCCCGAGCGGGCCGCCGACGCCGCCGGCGAGATTGGCACCGCCGATGACCGCGGCCGCAATGACATTGAGCTCGTAGGACGTCGCCATGTTTGCAGGCGCCGATCCCAGCCAGCCGGAGATGATGATGCCCTGCAGACCCGCCGCGAGCGCGCAGATCACATAGACCTCGACCTTCACGCGCACGACCGAAATTCCCGTCAACGCGGCCGCCTTCTCATTGCCGCCGAGGGCAAAGACGTGGCGGCCGAAACTGGTGTGATGCAGCACGACCGCCATCGCCACCGCGAGAACCACGAGATAGATGAACGACACGGGCATGCCGAGCACAACGCCCGATGTCAGCGCGTAGAAATAATCGGCGTCGGGGCCACCGGGAAAACTGCCGCGGCCGTTGGAGACGACGTAGCCAAGGCCGCGCACGATCGAGAGCATGCCGAGCGTGGTGACGAAAGGCGACAGCCCAAGCACCGCGATGCAGAAGCCGTTGACGAGGCCGACCATCAGCGCGACGCCGAGCCCCGCCAGGACCGAGACGAGCAGGATCAAACCGGGCACATTCGCGACCACAGTCTTGCCGTCAGCCGCCAGATGCACGAACCACTCTGCGCCAGGCGTGCCCGGCGTCGAGATGTACGTCATGACCATCGAGGTGATCATCGCGGAAAAGCACATCATCGAGCCGACCGAAAGATCGATGCCGGCCGTGATAATGACGAGGGTCACGCCGAGCGTGGCGATGGCGATGAAGGAAAAGTTCTTCGCCACATTCTGCATATTGCCTTCGGTGAAGAAATACGGGCTCGCGAAGTTCATCACCACGAACAGAGCCACCAGCGCGATCAGGACGTAGCCGGTCTGCGAGGCAAAGAAGCCGCTCTGCCACCATTTGGCCTTGCCGATATTGGTGAAGGTGATGGGAGATTCCATGCGCGTGGCCATCACGCAGCCTCCTTCGCTCCCGTGATGAGGGAGGTGACTTCCTCGGGGCTGGTGTCATCGATCGCCTTATCGGCGCACTTCTCACCGCGGCGCATGACGACGACGCGGTCGCAGACCGCGAATACGTCCGGCATGCGGTGCGAGATCAGCATCACCGCGACTCTCTGCTCCTTCAGGTGATGGATCAGGCTTAAGACCTGCTCGACTTGGCGGACCGAGATCGCGGCCGTCGGCTCGTCCATCATCACGAGCTTGGCATTGGAGAGCCGCGTCCGGGCGATCGCGACAGCCTGGCGCTGGCCGCCCGACATCTGCTTGACGAGGTCATGCGGACGGGTCTCCGAGCGCAGTTCTCCGAACAGTTCCAGCGCGCGCGCCGCCATCGCCTTGTGATCGAGAAAGGCGAACGGACCAAATTTGCGCTTGAGCTCACGGCCGAGGAAGACATTGGCGGCCGCCGTGAGATTGTCGGCGAGCGCGAGGTCCTGGTAGACGACCTCGATTCCGACCGCGCGGGCATCGATCGGACGGGCGAAATGAACCGCCTTGCCGTCAAAGCGAATCTCGCCGTGACTCGGCGGGAAATTGCCGGCGATGATCTTGACGAGCGTCGACTTGCCGGCACCGTTGTCTCCCATCAAGCCAACCACTTCGCCGGGGAGGATGCGCATGTCGACCCCGTGCAGCGCGCGAATGGCACCGAACTCCTTGCCGATGCCTTTCAACTCCAGAACCGGTTGCCCGGCAGCGTGAGGGGTTGCCATGGTTGGCCTCGCTCAGACATGCTGGTTGACCAGCGATTCCAGATATTGACACCTGATCTTCGCGTCGAATGGGACCGGTCCGTCGTCACCTGCGCTGGTTGTAGACATCGATGCAGACGGCGGCGAGCAGCACCAATCCCTTGATCACCTGCTGGTAGTCGATGCCGACGCCAAGGATCGACATCCCATTGTTCATCACACCCATGATCATGGCGCCGACCACGGCGCCGCCGACCCGCCCGACGCCGCCATAGGCGGAAGCGCCGCCAATAAAGCACGCGGCGATGACGTCGAGCTCGAAACCGGCGCCAGCCTTGGGGGTTGCCGTGTTGAGACGCGCTGCAAAGATGAGGCCGGCAAGCGCGGCCAGAACTCCCATGTTCACAAAAGTCAGGAAGGTGAGCCGTTCAGTCTTGATGCCGGACAGCTTGGCGGCTTTGGCATTGCCGCCGACGGCGTAGATTTGGCGCCCGATGATCGTCCGGCGTGTGACGAAGCCATAGAGCGCGATCAGCGCGGTCATAATCACGAGCACATTCGGCAGCCCGCGATGCGAAGCGATCAGGTAGGTGAAGTAGAGGATAACGGCCAGAAGCGCAGCACTTTTTGCGACGAACAGCGCATACGGCTCGACCTCGATCCCGTGCGATTTCTCACGGGCACGGGTTTTGGCGCTGGCATAGACCAGCGCCAGCGCCAGGACAGCGCCGATCAGCAACGAGGTCGGGTGCAGCGTGTCGGCGCCAGGAAAGAGCTCCGGGATGAAGCCTGAAGACAACTTCTGGAAGGTCGGCGGAAATGGCCCTACGGATTGTCCCTGCAGAACCGCCAGGGCAAGGCCCTTGAACACCAGCATGCCCGCAAGCGTGACGATGAAGGATGGAATCCCGAAATAGGCAACCCAGTATCCCTGCGCCGCACCGATCGCCGCGCCGACCAGCAGGCAGGCAATGAAAGCGAGCGGATAGTCGACGTGATAGCGGACCATGAGCACGGCGGCGATCGCGCCGATGAAGCCGGCGACCGACCCGACCGAGAGGTCGATATGGCCGGTGACGATCACGAGCAGCATGCCGAGCGCCATGATCACGATATAGCTGTTCTGCAACACCAGATTGGTAAGATTGAGCGGCTGCAGCAGCGTGCCGTCGGTGACGATCTGGAAGAACAGCATGATCGCGAACAGCGACAACAGCATGCCGTAGTTGCGCAGACTGTTCTTGATGAACCCCGCATGCCCGCGTTGCACAGGCAGCGAAACCGTCTTGTCGCTCATGGCCGCACTCCACCCATCTGCATCCTGTTCCGCTCCGCGCTGCCTTGTATTGGCTTGTTGCGCATGATGGCGCGCATGATCTTCTCCTGCGTCGCTTCGCTGGCAGCAAATTCGCCGACAAAGGCGCCATCGTTCATCACGCAGATCCGGTCGCAGATGCCGAGCAACTCCGGCATTTCCGAGGAAATCACCACGACGCCCCTGCCCGCCTCCGCGAGTTCATTGATGATACAATAGATCTCGTATTTGGCGCCGACGTCGATCCCACGGGTCGGCTCGTCCAGGATCAGGACTTTTGGGTCCGTCATCAGCCATTTTGACAGCACGACCTTCTGCTGGTTGCCGCCGGAGAGCTGGCCGGTTTCCTGATAGACATCGGAGCAGCGGATTCGCATCCGGTTGCGATAGTCGCTGGCTGCCCTCAACTCTCTGATGTCGTCGATCACCCATCGCGGCGCGACCTGGGAAAGGCTCGCGAGCGTGATATTCTTGCGGACGTCGTCGGCAAGGATCAAACCGAGCTGCTTGCGGTCTTCGGTCACATAGGCGAGCCCCGCGTCAATGGCCGCCGGCACGCTGGAGAGGTCGACCTCGCTGCCGTCCAGCGACACCCGTCCGCTGATGTTGTAGCCCCAGGCGCGGCCGAACAGGCTTGTCGCGAATTCAGTACGGCCGGCACCCATCAGGCCGGCGATGCCGACCACCTCGCCGCGCCGCACGTGGAAGCCGACATTCTTGATCACCTGGCGCTCGGGATGGAGCGGGTGATGGACGCTCCAGTCCTCCACCACCAGCACGGGGTCCCCGATCCTGGCGTCGCGCGGCGGGAAACGATGGGCGAGATCGCGATCGACCATGCTGCGTATGATGCGGTCTTCCTCGACCTGCTCGGTCCGGCAGTCGATCGAGTCAACGGTGCGGCCATCGCGCAAGATGGTGATGCGGTCGGCGACGCGCGCGACCTCGTTCAGCTTATGCGAAATCAGGATCGAGGCGATGCCCTGCTGGCGGAACGCCATCAGCCGGTCGAGCAGCGCCGCGCTGTCGGTCTCATTGAGGCTCGCGGTGGGCTCGTCCAGGATCAGGAGACGCACCCGCTTGGAGAGCGCTTTCGCAATCTCGACCAGTTGCTGCTTGCCGATACCGAGGTCGGTAATGAGCGCATCCGGCGGTTCGCGCAGACCGACCTGGGCCAACAGTTCCCTTGTGCGCCGATACACTGCGTCGCGGTCGATCACGCCGAACCGCGCCGGCGGATGCGACAGAAAAATGTTCTCGGCAATCGACATCAGCGGGATCAGTGCCAGCTCCTGATGGATGATGATGATCCCGAGCGCCTCGGAATCGTTGATGTCGCGAAAACGCTGTTCCTCGCCATCGAAGATGACGGTGCCTTCATAGTCGCCATGCGGATAGACGCCGCTCAGCACTTTCATCAGCGTCGACTTGCCGGCGCCGTTCTCGCCGACGAGGGCGTGGATCTGCCCGGCCTCCACTGTGAAATTGACGTCGCGTAGCGCCTGCACGCCTGCAAAGCTCTTGCTGACGCCGCGCATTTCCAGCATTGCCGTCATCGTATCATGTCCTGCAGTGGAACCGAGCTGTCGTCCGGCAAGCGGGCCTTCTGCGCTTGCCGGACCAGTTTGCTCACTCGAATTGCGAACGCTTGTAGTAACCGCTGTCAACCAGCACCTTGTCCCAATTGCTCTTGTACACCACCACCGGCTTGAGCAGATAGGACGGCACCGTCTTGATTCCGTTGTTGTAGGTCTTGGCGTCGTTGACGGGTACTTCCTTGCCGTTGAGCACGGCGTCGACCATATCCGCCGTCACCCGCGCGAGATCGCGGGTATCCTTGAAGATGGTGGAATATTGATCGCCCCGCAGTATTGCCTTGATCGACGGCACCTCTGCGTCCTGGCCGCTGACGATCGGCATCGGCTGATCGGGCGTGCCATAGCCGACACTCTTCAGCGAGGAGATGATGCCAATGGAGAGGCCGTCATACGGGGAGAGCACCGCGTCGACGCGCTTCTTGCCGTAGAAGGCGCTAAGCAGATTGTCCATGCGCGCCTGCGCGGTCGCACCGTCCCAGCGCAAGATCGAGACCTTGTCCATGCCCGTCTGCTTGCTGCCGACGACCAGCTTGCCGCTGTCGATATAGGGCTGCAGCACTGACATCGCACCGTTGTAGAAGAAGTAGGCGTTGTTGTCGTCAGGCGAGCCGCCGAACAGTTCGATGTTGAACGGGCCCTTGCCCTCCTTCAGCCCCAGCCCCTGTTCGATCGACTGCGCCTGCTGGACGCCGACCTGGAAGTTGTCGAAGGTCGCATAGTAGTCGACATTCGGCGTGTCGCGGATCAGGCGGTCATAGGCGATCACGGTGATGCCCTTGGCCTTGGCCTGCTTGAGCACGTCCGAGAGAGTGGTGCCGTCGATCGCCGCGATCACCAGCACCTTGGCTCCCTTGGTCACCATGTTCTCGACCTGCGCGAGCTGGTTCGGAATATCGTCCTCGGCATATTGCAGGTCAGTGCCGTAGCCGCGCTCGCGCAGCACCTTGGCCATGTTGTTGCCGTCGTCGATCCACCGCGCGGAGGATTTTGTCGGCATCGCGATGCCGATCGTCGCTTTCTGTGCAAGCGCGACGCGGCCGGATGCCGCGGCGGTAAGGCCCGCCAGTGCGAGCATAAGCAACGTGGTTTTCAGTCTGGCCATATTTTCACTCCCGTTGGGTTAGGAACGTTTCTGTCGTTGCAGTGAGGATTTGGGCGGGACTATCTCCTAGGAATTAGCAAGCCTGACGTCCGGCTCCGGTCGGCCGCGTGCAGCCACGTCCAGGACGAACGTGCGCCCATGATCCGGGTCGGCAGCACGCGCCCCCGCATCCATGTCTTGCCAGGCCGAGGTGACCAGGAGACGCGACAGATCGGGCCCGACGAACGCCGGGCAGCTCGGCTGACGCGCCGGGACAAGCAGGCAGCGCAGATGCTCGCCTTGCGGACTATAGACATCGACGCAACCGCCAGCCCAGCGCGCATTCCAGATCTGGCCATCGGCATCGACCACCGCACCGTCAAGGCCGCCAACACCACGGTGTCGCAGCAAAACTTCGGGTGCGCCGCGCGGCAGGCCTGTCACGGGGTCGAGCGCGATGCGATAGAGTTCGTTCTTCGCGGTGTCGGCGAAATAGCCGAGCGCGCCGTCGACTGAAAAGCAGATGGCGTTCGGAATCGTAATGTTCGCAAATAGGCGCGAGAGCTCGCCGTGATGGAGCGCGTAGACGCTGCCTGCCCCCGCCTCCGCCTTGCGTCCCATGGTGCTGATCCAGATCGTTCCGGACGGATGCACCCGCGCATCGTTGGATCGGGTGACGTGATTGTCGGCCTCGAGCGGACGATAAAGCGTCATCGAGCCATCGGCGATGGAACGGACATAAAGACCGTCTTCCGCGACAACAAGTTGACGCTCGGCGTCAATGCGCGCAAGCGCGCTCGCCATCCTGCCGAGCCGGTGAACGCGGACCTGTCTGCTCGCGAGTCGAGCCTCGAACAACCTGCTCTCGAGGATATCGAACCACCAGGCGGTATCTGTCGCCGCATCATAGGTCGGGCCCTCGCCGAGGTGGCAGCGCTCGGCGCACAGAATGGACGTCGGCACTTGCTCCATCATGTCGGCCCGCCCGCGGAACTAAACCGATAGACGCTGTGGTGCCGATAGACCGAGCCGGGCGCAAGGCGCGCGCTTGGAAAGTCTGCGCGGTTTGGCGCATCAGGCCAGACCTGCGGTTCGAGGCAGATAGCGTCGGATTGCCGGTAAAGCCGGCCTCGCTTTCCGACAACCGAGCCATCGAGATAGTTTCCGGAATAGATCTGCAATCCAGGCTGATCGGTCAGGAGCTCGAGAATCCGCCCCGATCTTGGCGCCTCGAGCCGGGCCGCGAGGCGTAGCTCGCCAGCATCATCGAGGCAGAAGTTATGGTCGTAGCCTCTACCGTTTCGAAGCTGCGCATCATAGCAGCGGATCCTGGCACCGACTGCCGTGGACTTGCGGAAATCGAAGGGGGTATCGGCGACCGCGCGCGGCGCCTCCGGCAACGGAATCGCGCTCGGATCGATCGCGAGGAAACGGTCGGCGGCGATCGTGAGCCGGTGGTCGAGGATGTCCACGCCTGACGCAGCGCCTTCGAGATTGAAAAAGCTGTGGTTGGTCAGGTTGACGATCGTCGGACGATCGACCCGTGCTTCGAAGCTGACGGATAATTCCGTCGGCCCGGTCAGCCGATAGCCGACGCGAATGTCGAGCCGGCCGGGATAGCCCTCCTCACCGTGAGCGCTGACATGGGCCAAGGTCACCATCGGCTCCGCCCCATCCTCAATGTCAGCGATCCGCCAGAGCTTTCGGTCAAAACCCTCCGGGCCGCCATGGAGCGCATGCGCGCCGTTGTTGGCCGCGAGCTGAACGACCTCGCCATCGAGCACGAAACGGCCATTGGCGATGCGATTGGCGTAGCGGCCGACCGTCGCGCCGAAGAAGTGCCGCTCGCGCAAATAACCTGCAAGATCGTCGTGACCGAGCACGACGTCTTCGCAGCGGCCAACCGCATCGGGCACGATCAGCGCCTGAAGCGCTGCGCCATAGGTGATGACATGCGCTTGGAAGCCGCGCGCACCCGAGAGCACCACCCGATCGACCGGGCGGCCATCGGGCAGCGCGCCGAAAACGTCCCTTGCAATGCGTGGCGTTGTCTCGGTCATGGCTCAGTCTTCGAACACTTCGACGATCCGGCGCATGCCCATAACCCGCCTGCGATGCGGCGGCCGCATTTCCAATGGTCGCAACGCCGGTGAGCAGTGCGGCAGCGATCCGCCGGCTTTTCTCCTCTCGGCATGCCCGCATACGGGCATGCACACACCTTTCGCGTCAGAGTAGCTCAATGTTTGACCCGGACGGGCTACCGTCGCATCAGAAATGGACCTCGGTGCGCAGACCAAGAACCCAGGCATTATCGGTCTTCACGCCGTCGGCATTATACCCGCGCCCGCCGGGATTGATCACATACTGGAGGTCGAATTTGAGGTTCATCCAGCCGGTCGCCTGCCACCCGTACCAGGCTTCGATCGGAATTTCGTTACCGCCTGCATTCGGGCTGAGAGCGGCCGAGTTCACGTGGGTCGTGCCCACCGCGAAGCCGACTTCGTCCTGGGGGCGCGAGGCGAACGTTCCAGTGTGCTTGACGCCCCAGGCGATCTGGTAGTCCTGGTACGACGTCCGGTGATCGGCAACGGTCGTATTGAGGAAGGTATACCAACCCAGCGCACCGGGACCGTCAACGGTCAACCGCTGCAGGATCGACTCATAAACGCCGAAGCGGCCTCTTTGATCTCCCAGATTTTGATCCGGGACACCACCGACGCCCGGGATGGTAACAATGATACCCGGCAGGCCACCATCAATCGTCGACTGACTGTCGTACCAGCCGCCCAATCTCCAGGTCCCGTACAGGGCACCGCTCGGACTCCAGGTCAGCTCCATCGGCACGAACACACCCGAGACGGGTTTTGAGGAGGGGACGCCTGGCAAGAAGTAGATGCTGGGCTCTGAGGTCGTCAGATAATTCGGATTGGAGTCGTAGACGCCGACCGAAAACGTCCATTCCTTGGCGAAGTTGTAGTGGACGACGCCGGCCCATTGGCTCACCGGCCAATTATAGATGTAGCCACCCAGGATGTTCCCGGGCTGGCCGCCGCAGAAGGTCAGGTTGATGAACTCGCACAGGCCGAAGAAGAAGTCGGAGCCGACCGGAAGACGGCCGGCCTTGAGTTCAAGCCGATCATCGAAAAGCTTCTGCGAGTAATAGAGTTGGGTCAGGCGAAAGATATTGCCGCGGCCGAAAACTTCATTGGTCAATTGCAAGGCCGGAATGCCTGCCTCGGTATTCAGGTTGTCGCCGAAGCGCTGGACCAACGTGAGGCCGACCGTACCCCCCGGGATGCCGGCAAGCTTCGCCATATCGAGCTTGGCCCCGAACCATAGCTGTCCAGCGTTGGCCGCGGTGTTCCTGTTTCCGCCCGACAGGTTGCCGACGGATTCATTACCCAGCGTCAGGCCGATATCGATGCCCTGCTCCTTCAGCTGGGTCCTGCCGAGATCGCCAAACAGATACGGTCTCGTCCAGAAATCATCGGCCGTAACATAAGGAAGCGGCGGAGCTTTCGTTGAAAAATCGGCCGCATGCGCTCCACCGCTCAACAGAGATGACAAAGCAATCCCCACCCCGCACACGCGCGCGATGTTTACAGATCTATGCAACATTTTCTGGCACTCCCAGCGTCCCCAGGCTTTGTCTATTTTGTGTCACGTTCCCGCCCAAAGCCCTCGAGCCTGGAACGTGCATCCTCCCCAGCCCAGACCGATTTCAGCCGCCGAAGAAACAGTCTGTATGGCAACTGGCGGTTGAAGTCGTGATTCTCCTTACCGAGCCCTCATGCCTGATCACCCGTTCTCGTTTGGCAACGCAGCCGCGCCGCGCGGTGATGCGCTCTGCTTTCCTTGCACAAGTGTCGATCTCTGCGCCGTGCGGGCCAGGCCGGCCAGCGCCACCTTGCGCCGCCGACGGCTCTGCAATTGCTGATCCGCCAGCACGCCGAGCAGAATCACTGTCCCCATCACCGCGAAGTTCAGGGAATTGGGAATGCCCAGGATGTTCACAAGGTTCTGCAGCACCTGCAGCAGCGCCGTCCCCAGCACGATACCGAGAATGGAGCCCTCGCCGCCGCGCAGGCTGCACCCACCGAGAACCGCAGCCGCGATCGCATAGAGCTCGTAGAAATTGCCGAACGAACTCGGAGAGACCGAGTTCGTGTAGAATACGAACAACACCGTTGAAACGCCGGCGAGCCCGCCGCTGATGATGTAGGCGGTCGCGATCACGATATCTGTGCGGATACCGGAGAAGCGCGCCGCTTCCTCGTTCTTGCCCACGGCATAGAGCCAGCGCCCGTAGACCGAGCGGTGCAGCAGCACGCCGAGGATCAGCGCAAGGATGATCAGGAAGATGAAGGTGTTCGGGACGCCCGCGATATTGCCGGAGGCGATGTTGCTCAGCGTGCTGGCCTCGTCACCGTAACCGAAGCCGCGTGTCGAATCGCTCGTATAGTAGCGGGCGGCGCCGCGATAGATCAGCAACCCGCACAGCGTCACGATGAAGGGCTGCATTTTCAGCCGTGTGATCAGGAAACCCTGGATGCCCCCTAGCGCCAGTCCGCCGAGCAGGACGAGCAGCAGCGCGAAGGGCCAATAGACCTGATAAGTCGTCAGAAGGTCGATGAATACGACGCCAAGCAGCGCGAACATCGAGCCGACCGAAAGGTCGATGCCTCCGGTGATGATCACAAGCCCGACGCCGAGAGCGAACACGCCGAACAGGCCGATCAGATTGGCCATATTCAGCAAGTTCACCAACGATAGAAAGGCCGGATTGATCGCGCCCGTGATGGCGGAGATCACCACCAGCAGCAGACACAGGCCGAGTTCTTTCTTCATCATGGCGCGGCGGCTTCCATGGTTTCCAGCGCTTGGCCGACCGCCAGCCGCAACACGTTATATTCGCTGAACTGCTCGCGCTCGAGCACGCCGCTGACACTCCCTTCATGCATCACCGCCACGCGGTCGGAGACGCCGATGACCTCCTCCATGTCCGAGGAGATCATCACGATCGCGACGCCCTGGTCGGCGAGGTCGCGCATCAGCACATAGATCTCGCTCTTGGCACCGACATCGATGCCGCGGGTCGGCTCGTCGAAGAACATCACTCGCGGCTGCATGGAGAGCCACTTGCCCAGCACGACTTTCTGCTGGTTGCCGCCGGAGAGCGTCACGGCCTCCATATCGATGCTCGGCGCCTTTATGGACAGGCTCCGAACCTGTTCTTTTGCGACCTTGCGCTCGGCCGCACCGTTTACCAGCCACATCCGCGCATAGTTCAGCAAGCTCGCGAGCGTCACGTTCTCCCGGATCGGCAGTTCAAGCACTAGCCCGGATTTCTTGCGGTCCTCCGGCATCAGATAGATCCCTTGCCTGATCGCGTCCCGCGGCGACGCGACACCGACCGGCGCGTTGTCGATCCTGATCTCGCCACCCAGCAGCGGGTCAATGCCGAAGGCCGCGCGGGCGAGCGAGGTGCGGCCAGCGCCCACGAGCCCCGCCAGGCCGAGAATCTCGCCGCTCCGCACGGAAAGATTGATCTGCCGGTCGGGAAAGGCTGACGTCACGAGGCCGACAATGTCGCAGCCGCCCGGCTGCGGCGGCCGTTTCGGCGGCGTATACAGCGCCTTCAGGTCACGGCCGATCATAAGCCGGATCATTGCGGCATGGCTCAGCTCGTCGCGCGCCAGCTCCCCCACCGTGCGCCCGTCGCGCAGCACCACGACGCGATCAGCGCAGGTCATGATCTCGCCCAGCCGGTGAGAGATAAAGATCACCGAGATGTCGTGCGCCTTCAGCTCGGCAATCACCTCCAGCAGCCGTTCTGTCTCCGAAATTGTCAGGCTGGAGGTCGGCTCGTCCATGATGATCACGCGGGCGTCAATCGAGAGCGCCTTGGCGATCTCCACCATCTGACGCTGCGCGATGGACAGGTCGTCGACCAGCGTGCTCGGGGTGAAATCGGCGCCCAGCCGCGCCAGCAGCGGCGTCACGCGGGCGCGCATCTCCGCGTTGTCCACCAGCTTCAGCGGGCCCCCGGTGAGCTTCTCGCGCCCTATGAACACGTTGGCCGCGACGTCGAGATTCTCGAACAGGTTCAGTTCCTGGTGCACGAAGGCGATGCCGGCCCGCGTCGCCTCGCTCACCGTCAGCCGGGCGTGGTCGGCGTGGTCGTTGCCGCCGATGCGGATCACGCCTTCGCTCGGCGCGATCACGCCGCCCAGCACGCGCATCAGCGTCGATTTGCCGGCGCCGTTCTCGCCGATCAGGCCCAATACCTCGCCGCGGTACACGCGCAGGTTGACATTGTCGAGGGCCCTGACACCGGGATAACTCTTGCTGATCCCGGCAAGTTCAAGCAGCGTTTCCGCCATTTGGCGCTTCCTCCCGCACAACGCCCGGTCGCCTGTGGCAGCCCGGCGGTGAAGCATACTGAAGTCACTTCTTCAGCAGTTCCTTCAGAGATGCGGTGAACTCCGCGACGTTGGACTTGCCGATCACCTTGGTCGGCACGATCAGCTTGCTATCCGCCGGGATCCAGGACTTGTCGCCGTTCAGCGTTTTGATGATGTTGGTGGCGGAGAGATAGCCGAACTCGTACGGCTGCTGCACGACCGTGGATTCGATCGTGCCGTCGGAAATGCCCCGCAGCGTGCGCTGGTCCTCGTCGAAGCCGACAATCTTCACCTTGCCGACCTTGCCCGCCGCCTTCACCGCGTCATAGATCAAGGGTGTCTCGTAGCTCCACAGGCCGGACAACAGCGCAATGTCGGGATATTTGACGAGCACGTTCTCCATATTCGCCTTGGCCTTGGCGAAGTCCACCTGGTCGGTGAACACGTCGACCAGCTCGACCTTGGTGCCGGCGATCGCTTCCTTGATACCCTGCACCCGCTCGCGGGCGTTGTCAGCGTCCATCGTTCCGACAAACAGTGCGATCTTGCCGCCGTTCGGCAGCGCCTTCTTGATCTCCTCGCCCGCCTGCCGCCCAGCCGCGACGTTGTCGGTGCCGATATAGGCGAGACGATTGCTCTGCGGCGCGTCGCTGTCCGTCGTGATCAATACGGTCTTGGCCGCAACCTTGTTGAGTTCTTCGGTTGCGTGCGGCGCATCGTCTACAGAAATAGAGATGCCGGCGACGCCGCGCACCAGCAGGTCATCCAACTCGCGCCGCTGGCCCGCCGCAGTTCCGTCGTTGGTGACGATCAACTCGATATTGTATTCCGGGTGCTCCTTCTGCGCCTTCTCAAGCCCGCGGCCGGCGATGGTCCAGAAGTCGGCCGCGACATTGGTCACCAGCGCGATGGTCTTTTTCTGCTGCGCTTGTGCCGCGCCCGTGGCCATCGCGAGCGCCGTTGCGCTCACCAGCAGCGGCACGATCAATGTCTTCATTGAGCTCTTCATGTGCACCTCCCTGTCGTCACCCCATGGGGCTTCACGCGCGGCGCTTTGTGCGCTTTATTTTGTTCACGCTACGAATAAATTATCGGAACTCTATATCGAGTCAAGGATGTTATTGTCCGCCACCTCACGCAACAATAGTATAATTGGTACGATAAGGTAGCCTTCATTGTTCTTTTTGGCCATCTTCCGCGCCGCACAACGTTGATTAATTTCACTGAACGAATTAAAAGACCCGCATGGATGAGCAGCCCGAGCCGCCGAGACGTGCTTCAAGCGTGGCCCGCGGATCGAATCGCGGCCGCCTCGTCGAAGTCTTGCGACGTCAGGGGCCATTGCCGCGCGTGGAGCTCGCACGTAGTACGGGGCTGAGCTTCGCGGCCATTTCGGCCATAACGTCCAGACTGATAGCGGAAGAACTGTTGTGCGAGGCCGAGACCGACGCCGGAGCGGCGACGTCGTGGCCCGACGATACCGACGAAGAGGATACGGACGGGCTGAATGGCCGTCGCCGTGGCCGGCCTGCGGTATTGCTGACCCTGAACCCGGAGTTTGGCCGCATCATCGCGGTCTCGCTACGCATGAACCTGATTGAGACACTGATCGCAGACTTCAGTGGCTCTGGCTTGGCGCAATCGCGACTTGCACTCACGACGCGCGCTCTCGATGCAGACGCGTTGTGCGATCTCATGATCGCGCAGATCGATGCTATGCTTGACGCGACGGCAACGCCGCGCCATCGGCTGCTGGGAATCGGGATTGCGCTGCAGGGCATCGTGAACGCCGACACCGGACGGCATCTGTGGAGTCCGGCGCTGTCGGTCACCGACATCGATCTGGCGAAGCCGATGCGTCAAGCATTCGGGGTCGAGGTCGTGATGGCGAACGACGCTGTCGCAGTTGCGCTGGCCCTCGCAGCCGCGGAGCCGGCACTGGCGCAGGGCCTCTCGGCCACGATCATGGTCGGCCACGGCGTCGGGATGGGCGTCGTTGTCGACGGCGAAGCGCGCTGGGGCGCCGGCGCCGGCAGCGAGATCGGCCATGTCAAGTTGGCGCCGAACGGTCCGCAATGCCGCTGCGGCCAGCGCGGCTGCATCGAGGCCTATCTCGCCGACTACGCGATCTACCGCGACGCCCGCACCTTTCTCGACCTGCCCCCGGCAGTGTCGCAGCAGCCTTCCGAGGCGCAGATGGCTCTACTGCGCCAGCGAGCACTGGACGGCGATCCCCGTCTCGAGCACTTATTCCAGCAGGCAGGCCACGCGCTTGCAGAGGCGGTCGCCGCGACGATATCGGTGCTGCGCCCACACCATGTCATCCTCGCTGGCCCCGGCCTGCAGGCATTTGACATGATGCGCCGCGCCTATGAGGAGCGGCTCGAGCAGGCGGTGTTACCGTGGCTGCTCAAGTCCACGGCAATATATGTGCGTCCAAGCGAGTCGGCGGCAATTGTCGACGGCATGGTGCGGCGGACGCTGCGGGTCGTGGACCGAAACCACATGGAGACGACCGAGTGAACACCGGGAGCCGTGGCCCTTGTTGGAGCCGCAGCAAACGCAACTGACGCCCTTCAGGCGCAAAATCGAGAGGATGCCAATGCAAGGCGCCATCTATCCAAGTCTCAAGGACCGGACTGTACTGGTGACCGGCGGCGGTTCCGGGATCGGCGAGGCCATCGTCCGCCGGTTCGTCAGCCAAGGCTCGCGGGTCGGTTTCATCGACATCGATGTGGAGGCCTCAAAGCATCTCCTGACCAGCCTGCCGGCGCATGCGGGCGTGCACTTCGAGCACGCCGATCTGCGCGACATCGCCGCCCTGAGACGCGCGGTCGCCGGCGTCCGCGAGATGTTCGGGCCGATCACCATCCTGGTCAATAACGCGGCCCGCGACGACCGTCACGCGATCGAGGACGTCACGCCGGAATACTGGGACGAGCGGATCGCGGTCAATCTGAAGCATCAGTTCTTTAGCGCGCAGGCGATCGCGCCGGACATGATCCAGGCAGGGGGCGGTTCGATCGTCAACATCGGCTCGGTGAGCTGGGTGATCGGCCAGGGCAACATGCCCTGCTACACCACCGCCAAATCCGCGGTTCAGGGCCTGACCCGTGCGCTCGCCCGCGATCTTGGGCCGAACAATGTGCGGGTCAATTCCATCCTGCCCGGATGGATCATGACCCAGCGGCAGCAGGATCTGTGGTTGACGCCCGATGGTGAGGCCGAAATCATGCAGCGCCAATGCCTCAAGCGCAAGCTCGTGCCTGATGACATCGCTCGTGCCGTCCTCTTCTTCGCCGCCGACGACAGCGGCGCCTGCACCAACCAGAGCTACATCGTCGATGGCGGCTGGGTCTAACCACATTGCCGACTGCGTTGACGATATCTCGCGAGCTGGACCATCCGCCTCCAGCCTGAAGTAGCACTGTCGCAGTCAGACAATCGCGATAAGCCTTCGTTTCCGGCGAAGGCAGTCGCCGGTATTTCCAGATTGTCCAGCCTGCCCGTGTCGGTCATGCTGCGATGATGAAAAATCATTCTGCCGCAAGCGGATCGGATGTCTTGCTGGGTGTGATCGCGATCCGGCTTGCGGCCCTGGTTTTGACAGGTTCGATCTTGCTGCTGTTGCCGCGGCAACCTCGTGACGATTCAGCCTGCGTCCCCTCCCTCGCGGGAGGGTCTGACCTGCAAATTGCATCGAAGGCAGAACGCCTGCACGTCAGCGATCCGGTGGCGGGCGATATGCTCCTGCATGATTAGAGTACTTTCGGTTCTGATGGAATCAGAACCGAAGCTCTAGATTCTTGTTTGACGCGTTTTCTTCACGCGAACCGGTGTCCACTTCGCTCGAAAACGCTCCAGGGCATGATCCGAAAAAGCGGATACCGGTTGCTCCGCGCCGCCTGTCGCCGATCAACCGGCTGGGCTAGTACCATGCGCGCGCAAGCCACGGCGAACCAGTGAGGCCCAACCATCTTCCGCGGTCTCCGCAAATTCAAAGAGACCGGGGTCGGCCGCAGAAATCATGCCCTCCTCGACGAGGGCGTCAAAGTTAATGATTTTGCGCCAGTACCTTTCGCCGAACAGCACAATGGGCGCTGGAGGGGCCTTCTGCGTTTGCTGCAGCGTCAGCACCTCGAACATCTCGTCCATGGTTCCGAAACCGCCGGGAAAAATCGCCAAGGCGTTCGCACGCATGGCCAAATGCATTTTGCGCATTGCGAAGTAGTGAAATCGGAAGCTGAGCTCCGGCGTGATGTAGCGATTGGGAATTTGCTCATGTGGCAGGGTGATGTTGAATCCGATGCTTGGAGCACCGACGTCGGACGCGCCTCGGTTTGCCGCCTCCATGATGCCGGGGCCGCCGCCAGTAGCGACAACATTGTCGCGCCACCGGTTCTTGGGATCGAAGGCGCCGCCGCGTTGCGAAGCGATGCGCCCGAATTCGCGCGCGACCTGGTAGAACTCGGATTGCTGCAGCAATCTCTCAGCTACCCTCTTCTCGGTCTCCGTCCGAGCCGCTTCGACGGCGGCGGCAGCCTGCTCCGGAGACGGCACACGCGCGCTGCCAAAAACAATGATAGTCGAGCGGATTCCCCAATCCCGCAACGCGAGTTCAGCTTTGGCATATTCGAGGGCAAAGCGGATCGATCGCATCTCGTCCCGAAGCAAGAATTCGGTATCTTCAACCGCCAGCAGCGTGCTCCGCGAGCTATGCGGGGTCGTCTGTTCATTCATATCGCTATTGTCCATTCTGCAGACTAAGTTCAACACGTTCTACGGTAGCGCAGGCCATGACGCCGGGATATTGCCTCATCGAATCTATCAAAATATACGTCAATGATGCTACTCGACACTCGCAACCTGCCGCGGTGGATCGTGCGCAGGGCGTTGACGCGATTGCGCGCATCTGATGCAGATTGCCAACGGGCAGCAACCTCGAATGTGCCTCCCAACGATTTACGCTGAATGTCCATGAAAAAGATCGGCTTTCTATCGTTCGGGCATTGGACGCCTTCACCGCAATCGCAGACGCGATCGGCATCCGACGCCCTTCTGCAATCCATCGAACTTGCCGTTGCCGCCGAAGAGTTGGGGGCAGACGGTGCGTATTTCCGTGTGCATCATTTCGCTCGTCAGCTCGCTTCACCGTTTCCGTTGCTGGCAGCCGTCGGCGCGAAGACCCGCCGGATCGAGATCGGCACGGCAGTCATCGACATGCGATATGAGAACCCGCTGTACATGGCCGAGGATGCGGGCGCGGCCGACCTCATTGCCGGTGGGCGCTTGCAACTCGGCATCAGCCGGGGATCACCCGAGCAGGTCATCGATGGGTGGCGCTACTTCGGTTACGTTCCACGCGACGGCGAGACCGCTTCCGACATGGCCCGGCACAATACGGAGATCCTGCTCGAGCTGCTGCGCGGCGAGGGCTTCGCAAGGCCCAATCCGCATCCGATGTTTCCGAACCCTCCCGGCCTCTTGCGCATCGAGCCGTATTCGGAAGGCTTGCGCGACCGCATCTGGTGGGGCGCCGGGTCGAACGCTACCGCGGTCTGGGCGGCCAAGCTGGGCACGAATCTGCAAAGCTCCACCCTGAAGGACGACGAGACCGGAGAGCCGTTCCACGTCCAGCAAGCGAACCAGATCCGAGCTTTCCGCTCGGCCTGGAAGGCGGCTGGTCACAAGCGCGAGCCTCGCGTGTCAGTCAGCCGCAGCATCTTCGCGCTGGTCGACGACCGGGACCGCGCCTACTTCGGACACGGTGGTCAGGACGCGGACCAAATCGGCTTCATCGACGAAAAAACCAAGGCGATCTTCGGCCGCAGCTATGCCGCCGAGCCGGACGTGCTGATTGCGCAATTGGCCAAGGATGAAGCTATTGCGGAGGCCGATACGCTGCTTTTGACCGTGCCCAATCAGCTTGGCGTGGATTACAACGCGCACGTCATCGAGGCGATCCTGACTCACATCGCCCCGGCGCTTGGTTGGCGCTAACCCTTATTGTGGGGTCACACCCGCAACCCGGTACAGGCACGGGCGCCGTGGACCCGAGCAATGCTATTTGATCGTCGCGTGCACAGTGATTACCGAAGTGCCAGAAGCCGTCGGCCCCTGTCCCACTGCTTTGATGGCAAAGTTATCGCTCCCCTTGTACCTAGCCTTCGCTTTGTATTCGTAAGTCGTCATGTTGAACTTTTTCAAGCTGCCATGTGCCGGCTTTTGTAAGATGTCCGAGCTGCTCACCGTGCCGCGTATCGTAATCGGAAATAGGCAGCTTTCTCCTGAGCTGACGCTAATGTCGCCGGTCGAATTCTCGCCCCAATCCGCTACTTCCAGTAATCTGGGACAGTCAGAAGCGGCTATCGCTGGAGACGCGGACATGGAGCCTGCAGCTGCAGCGATAAGCATCAAAACAGCGACTCTAGACAACCGCATCGTAGACTTCCTCGTTTTGCGTCGATGGCGGTATTGTCGGACGTCCAAGAAAACTTGGCTATCACAGACGCATCAACGATCCTGCCGGGCCGGTTGAAAGCGGCACCTGCGAACATCTCACGAGGCGCGGGTCGCGGCACGCTCTCGTTCGATGCGCTCGGTCACGTCTCGCGCCACGGCAACCGAGCCAAGCACTTCGCCAGCGGCGCTGTCCTTGACGATCGCGAATGTCATCTCAACGTAGACCTTGCGTCCGCTCTTGTGCAAGGCGCGCGTCAGCGTGGGCTTGCCTTGAAGCTTCATGGCGCCGCCAGTCATTGCCGCCTCAAAGCCGCGCCAATGCGCGGCCCGCAGATGTTCGGGGATGATCAGATCGAGGCTTTGGCCGAGCACCTCCTCCAACGAATAGCCAAACAACGCGGCGGCGGCGGGATTCCAGCGGGCAATCGCGCCGGAGCGATCGGCGTAGATCACCGCATCGGCCGTTTGATCGAGAATTCTTTCCGCTAACTCGGAGCGCTCTTCCATGGGGCACCTGTTTGGTTCTGTCACGTCTAACCTTTCTGCGCAACAATGTAGACCGCGCTCAAGTTCCGCAGATAGCGCTCGAACACCTCCCACATCGCAAGAACCCGCATATGGCATGATGGTCACGGCTTTGCCGACATTCACCGAAATGCGGCGAAGCCATTGAGCTTTTCGGGATTTTCTACGAGTAATGTCGCACTGTTTGTTCGTCCGGCAGCCACGCCCACGAGGCATCGAGCACACCGCCGTCGTCGGGCATGGCCCGATAGCGCACCGGATGCGGCCAGTTCGTTCCCCAGACAAGGCGATCGGGCCGGATTGCGCGAGGCGGCGGGCGGAAGGAGCCATGGCGCGGACCTTAAGTTGCCCATATTTGCCCCACATGTCAGGATAGATACCGACGTTATTGCCGCCGATGCTGGTGCAGTCGAAGGTCTTTTCGATCAACCGGCTCACAGGTCAGATCGCCGTCCGCGCGACCGCGGCGGATCAGCCGCCGAGATAGGCCTTTCGCACATGCTCGTTCGCGATCAGCTCCGCGCCGACGCCGGACAGCACGATGCGACCGCTCTCGATGAGGTAAGCCTGATCGCACATCTCAAGCGCAGCAAAGGCGTTTTGCTCTACCAGTAAAACGGTTGTGCCGGCATCGCGGACGCCGCGGATGATAGCAAACGTTCGCTCAACAATATTCGGCGCGAGCCCAAGCGACGGCTCGTCAAACATGATGAGGCGAGGCCGCGACATCAGCGCCCTGCCGATCGCCAGCATCTGTTGCTCGCCGCCCGACAGGGTACCGGCCGCCTGCCGCCTCCGCTCCGCAAGACGCGGAAACTCAGTGAAGATGCGGTCACGGTCCGCGGCGATCCCGCTCGGGTCGTTACGGAGATAGGCGCCCATGTCAAGATTTTCCTCGACAGTCATGTGCGGAAACACGCGCCTTCCCTCCGGGCAATGCGCGATACCGCTCGCCAGCACGCGCGGCGGTCGCGCCGCGGTCATATCCTTGCCGTCGAAGAGCATCTGTCCGGAACGCAGCGGTACCAATCCGGAAATCGCGCGCAGCGTCGTGCTCTTGCCGGCGCCATTGGCGCCGATCAGAGCGACGAGCTGTCCGGCCTTCACCTGCAGCGAGATACCCCGCAGCGCGGTAACGCCGCCATAGCCGCAGACGATGTCGCGGATCTCAAGCACGCGCGGCTCCCTGCCCGAGATAGGCTTCGATGACATCCGGATCGTTCCGGATCGCATCCGGCGGTCCTTCCGCGATGATCCGGCCGTAGTTCAACACCACGATCCGATCCGACACGCTCATCACCATCGGCATGTCATGCTCGACCAGAAGGATGGTGACGCCGCGGTCGCGGATATTGCGGATGAGTTCGACAAACGTGTGGGTCTCCGACGCATTCATGCCAGAGACCGGCTCATCGAGCAGCAGCATCGACGGCTCCGCGGCCAGCGCCAGCGCCACGCCGACGAGGCGCTGCTCGCCATAGGACAGCGAACCTGCGGGGTCGTGGGCGCGACGCTCGAGCCCGACCCATTCGACGAGTTCGGCGGCGCGCTCGCGCAGCCTGCGCTCCGACGCGCGTCCGCGCGGCAGCCCAAGAATCGCTTCGAACAGGCCAACCCGGCCCTGGCGGTGCAGCCCGATCAGAAGATTGTCGTAAACCGTGTCGTTCGGGAAAACACTGGTCCGCTGAAAGGTGCGGATCAATCCGAGATCAGCGATCTGATGCGGCTTCAGTCCGTTCAGTGTGGCCCCGCGATAGCTCACCTTGCCGTGGGCTGGATCCAGAAAGCCGGTCATGACGTTGAACGCGGTGGTCTTGCCGGCGCCGTTCGGGCCGATCAGGCTGACGATCTCGCCCTCGCCTACCGTAAAGTTCATATCCGAGAGCGCGACGAGCCCGCCGAAGCGAACGGCGACCTGCTCCACGTCCAAGGCGATCGCACGCGAGGTCACTACGCAGGCTCCTTGGCACGTTCGGAAAAGGCAACCGGAGCAACCATTGCGGCTTGGCGCTTCCGTTTCGCGAACCGCTGCGCCAATGAAGGTACGATGCCGCGCGGCAGTACGAAGAGGATCACGATCAGCACGCCCCCATAGGCGATCCATTGTGCTTCCGGCGCCATGATCGGACGCAGGACGACCGGCAGCAATCCGAAGATCAGGCCGCCGATGACCGGTCCGGCCAGTGAGCCCTTGCCGCCGCTGATGACCATGATCACCATCGTCACCGTGTTGATGAAGGCGAACACCTCTGGATCGATGATTCGGATATAGTGCGCATAAAGGCTACCGGCCGCGCCCGCGATAGCAGCCGAGATGACCGCGGCGAGCGTAAGCGTCTTCGTGACGTCGATCCCGACCGACACCGCCAGCGTTTCGTTTTCCATCAGCCCGCGCATGGCACGGCCGAAATGGGAGTGCACGAGCCGCGCGATCAGGAGGTAGGCGACGACTGCGACTGCGAGCACGAGATAATAGTTCTGCAGCTTGGTGCGCAGCGTCAATTCACCGAGACCCGGCAAGCCAATCGCGATCGACGGGATATTGGTTAGCGCCAGCGGCCCCTGCGTCAGCTCGACCCAATTCAGCGCCACCAGCCGCACGACCTCGGCAAAGGAAATCGTGACGATCACGAAATAAGCGCCGCGGACGCGGAAGGAAAGCAACCCGACGAAATAGCCGCACAATCCCGCGACCAGGATCGCCAGCGCAAGCCCCGCAATCGGTGGCCATGGTTCGTGAACCAGGCGGAAGCCGCCGGGCAGGCCGATATCGAAACCGAGCGAGGTCAGCGCGCTGACATAGGCGCCAATGCCGAAGAAAGCGATGTGACCGAGGCTGAGCTGGCCGGTGAAACCGAGCAAGAGATTGAGGCTCATTGCAGCGATGATGAAGATTCCGGTCGTGATCAGCGCGTTCAGGAGATAAGGATCGCGCAGCCAGAGCGGCACGGATGCGAAGGCCGCTAGCATGAGCATGGTGATCGCTGCCCTCATCCCACGCGCTCCGAACGCGCGAACAAACCGGTGGGCTTGAAGATCAGCACCGCGATGATGATCAGGAAGCCCATCGCGTCCCGATATCCCGACGATATGTAGCCGGCGCCCAGCTCCTCGGCCAATGCCAGGATGAAGCCGCCGATCACCGCGCCAGTGATGTTGCCGAGACCGCCGAGGATCACGATCGCGAAGGCCTTGACCGCGGCAAGATCGCCCATCTGCGGAGAGATCACATAGACCGGGCCGAGCAGCGCGCCGGCCGCAGCGGCCAGGCTCGAGCCGATCGCAAAGGTCGAGGTATAAATGAGATCGACATTGACCCCCATCAGCGACGCAGTGTCCTGGTCCTGGAACGTCGCGCGCATCGCGCAGCCGAGCTTGGTACGGTTGATGAGCAGGTACGTCACCACGATCAGAAGCGCTGCGGCGGCCAGGACAAACAGCCGCAGCCAGGAGACGGACACCGGCCCCAACACAAGCGGCGCTTCCGGAAACGGTGTCGCAACCGATTTCGCGACCCCGCCCCAGATCCACAGTGTGGCCGACTGCATCGCGATCCAGGCGCCGATCATCACCAGCATGGTGGTGTCGATATCGGAGCCGCGCAGCGGTCGCAGCAAAGTCAACTCAATCACCGCGCCCAGGAGCCACCCCGCCACGACGGCAACGGGCAGCGCGAGGAAGAAGTTGAGCCCAAGCTGCTGAACCACGATGAACATGATGTAGGCGCCGAACGTGTAGAGCACGCCATGCGTAAAGTTCACCACGTTCATGATGCCGAAGATCAAGGTCAGCCCGATCCCGAGCAGCGCATAGGTGCCGCCGAGGACGAGCATGTTGATCAGATGTTGCAGAAACTCGCTCAAGGCGGCTCCGTGCTATCCTGGTGCGGGCGAGGACCGCAGCGCGGCCCTCGTCGATAGATGACGCGAGATCAGAGTGTCTTCATGTCGACCTTGCCGTCGCTGATCTCGATCAGGTAGACGTTCGGCTGGCTCTGGCCGCTCTCCTTGCCTTCCGGGCCGGACTTGCGGAACACGATATCGCCGTTCAAGCCCTTCACGTTGATGTCCCACAGCGCCGCCTTGATGGCCGCGGGCTCCGCCTTGCCCGCCTTCTCGATCGCGGCCGCCGCAGTACGGATGCCGTCATAGCCGCGGAAACTCTCGGTGCAGCCGGCAAAGTCGAAGCCGCGCTTCTTCCATTCCGACACGAAATAGTTGGTCGCTTCCGGATTCGGCGTCTTCTCGGGGAACCAGGGCAGGAAGGTCGTCAGATGCATAGTGCCGTTGGCCGCTGCGCCCGCCTGCGCGATGATCTGATCTGGATTCTGCGAGCCGCCGGTGGTGATGATGCGCTTCTTGAGGCCCAGCGCCGCCGCCTGCTTGAAGATCAAGGTGAGCTGGTCGACCGCGGTCGTAACGATGACGGTCTCTGAGTCCGAGCCCTTGATCTTGGAGAGCTGCGCGCTCATGTCCTGCGCGCCCTGGTCCATGGTCTCGACCAGGCCGATGCCGATCCCCTTTTCCTTCATCATCTTGCCGAAATCGTCCGCCGTGCCGCGGCCCCAGTCGTTGTTGATGACGAGGAAATCGACTTTCTTGAGCGCGAGCTTGTCGACGATCCCTTTGAAAGCCGCCGCCTCGACCGACGATGGCGGCGAGATGCGGAAGATGAAGGGGTTGCCAGTAGTGGTAATCTTGCTGGACGACGACGTCTCGACGACCATCGGCGTCTCGTACTCGATCAGCTTCGGCATCACCGCGAGCGTCAGGCTCGAACCCCAGGCGCCCATGAGCACCGGCACCTTGTCGCTGGTGATCAGCTTCTCGGCGACGGCGGCAGCTTCGGTCGGATTGCTCTTGTTGTCCTCGATGACAAGCTCGATCTTCTTGCCGAGAATGCCGCCCTTGGCGTTGATCTCGTCGGCCGCGATCTTGGCGCCGTTGACAACATAAGTGCCGGACGCGGCGAACGCGCCGGTAAGTGGCTCGTTAACACCGATCTTGATGGTTTGCGCCTTGGCCCCGCCGCCAAGCAAAACCGCCGCCAGCGCAATTGCCGGAACAATCTTGGAAGTCCTTACCATGTGGCTCTCCAATCCCTCTGTTGATTCCCGAGCAGTACCGACCTCGCCGCCCCGCGACATGGGGAGACGCCGAAACATCACGCCGCTCCGTCTCGTCTAACGAAGCGCCGGAACCAGCGCGCCATGCGCGCGCGCAGAACTCCCGAGATCATGGACAATCCCTGCAACTCCGTCGCGGTTGCCCGCTCGGACGAAGCTCCCGACATGCGGCGATCGAGATTGGCGGCAAACTCCGCGATCAGCCGCTCGGAGAGGTCGCGCACCAGTCCCGGCCGCCCGATCTGCGCCAGCATTCCCGTCAGTGTGTATCCGATGGAGAGAACGACGCGCGTTGCCGCGCCATCTTCGATCGGTGTTAACTGGTAGCGGATCTCGCCCTGCGTCGCTGACCGGCTGCGCCGGTCGTTACCGATACCGACGATGCGGCCAGCGAGATTCTTGGCATCGCGCTCGATGCGGGCCATACCCAGGAAAGTCGCGGCGACCGGACCAAGCTTGACGCGGATAGCACCCTCGACCCGCTCAGGTCTCGGCGCTGCCGTCAACGACGCTCCTGGCAAGCAGGCCGCGACGGCCGCAATGTCGTCGAACATCGCAAAGACATCCGTTGGCGAGTGCAGAAGGATCAACTCCCTTTCGAGCCTGTTGGCCGGCGCGAAGTCCGGTATCTCGGCCGGCGCTGCCATCGTCTCGGATGCATAGGCGGGTTCAGCGTGGATTGGTCGCGGCGCCTGGATCGCCCCCTCTCGCTCACTTCGCCCAGAGCCGGCCGGACCCAGGAGCTTTCGGCCGCCGTCCGGCTCGGGCGCGATGTTACGGGCGCGCCGTGCCTCGATCACTGACTGCACCGCACGCACGATACCGACATAGCCGGTGCAGCGGCAGAGATTGCCGCTCAGCCCGGTCCGAATCTGGCGCTCATCGGCAGTAGTCAGGCGCACCACGAGGTCGCGCGCGGAGACCAGCATGCCCGGCGTGCAATAGCCGCATTGCAGAGCGTGCTCGCGGGTGAAAGCCGCGCGCAATTCGGTCGTGATGTCGTCCTCATCGAGGCCTTCGATGGTGGTGACATCGGCGCCCTCACAAGCCACCGCATAAGTGATGCATGAGCGCGCCGGCACGCCGTCGAGCAGCACCGTGCAGGCGCCGCAAACACCATGCTCGCAACCGAGATGCGTGCCAGTCAGATCGAGCTTGTCGCGGACGAAGTCGGCGAGACTCGTGCGAGGCTCCGCGACCGCCTGCACCGCACGATGGTTGACGTTGAGCGCGATCATGTTCATGCGGCCGCCTCGCGGACCGCGCGCCTGAGCACGCTGACATGGATATGTCGGTCGGCCGCATTATCGATGCCACTCTTGGCGAGAAGAGCGTCGACGACGCGCGTATCAAGGCGCTCCTTGTAGTCGCCGGCGATGCGCCCACCGAACAGTTCCGCAGCATCCGTGATCACGATCGGCGCGGTGTCGATGGCGCCCATCACCACGCGCGCCGTCGCGGCGCTCGGATCGATCATGACGGCGCTGAGCGCATGCGCGAACTCGCCGGTCTTGCGGCAGCTCTTGACGTAACCCCAATGCGCCGATGGCGGCCGCGCCGGAACATGGATGGTCGCGACGATCTCGCCCGGACGTAAAATGGATTCCAGGGCTCCAAGGATGAAATCTTCCAGCGCGACCGTGCGTGCCCCCGCAAGGCTGCGCAGCGTCAATCGGGCGCCGAAAGCTGCAAGCGCCGACACCCAGTCCGCGGCCGGATCGGCATGGCTGAGCGAGCCGCCGATCGTTCCGCGGTTGCGCACGGCGCGATAGGCAATGTTGGCGGCGACACCCCGCATGGCGCCACGCGTCACATCCGGCGTTCGTCCATCCTCGATATCGGCGTGCGTGATGCAGGCCCCGAGCACAAGCTCGTCGCCGCGTCGCTCGGCTTGTTTCAGTTCGGCAAGGCCAGTGATGTCGACGACCAATTCCGGCTGGACCAACCGCAGGTTCAGCATCGGACCTAACGACTGCCCACCGGCGATGATCTTTGCCGCACCGTCGGTTTCAGCCAGCAGCGCAAGCGCCGCCGGCAGATCGCGTGGACGCTCATAGCTGAAGGGCGCGGGTTTCATGCCGCCGTCCTTTTTGCATCGCGAGCGGCCAGGATGGCCTCGACGATGCGGTGAGGCGTGATCGGCGATTGCATCATCTCGACGCCAAGCGGTCTCAATGCATCATTGACGGCATTGGCGATCGCGGCCGGCGGTGCGATCGCGCCGCCCTCGCCGATGCCCTTCACCCCGAATTGCGTATAGGGCGACGGCGTCTCCATGTGGTCGAGGCGCGGTGCGGGCACTTCGGTCGGTCCGGGCAGGAGATAGTCGGCGAGCGTCGTCGCGAGCGGCTGGCCGGATCCGTCGAACGGCATCTCCTCGTAGAGCGCGGTGCCGACGCCCTGCGCGAGGCCGCCATAGATCTGGCCGTCCACGACCATCGGATTGACCAGCACGCCGCCATCCTCGACGACGACATAGTCGAGGATTTCGACCTCTCCCAAATCGCGATCGACAGCGACAACGACTGCATGCGCTGCATAGCTGAAGGTGCCGCTGTCACGCTGCGGCTTGTAGCCGGCGGTGACCTCAAGCCCGCCGGGATCGACATCGGCAGGCAGGTCCTGCGGGCGGCGATACCAAGTGTAGGCGATCTCCTTCAACGTCACGCTGCCGTTGACGCCGCGCACCTCGCCGTTCTGCAGCACCACCGATGCCGGGTCGTGCTGCAACAGCTTGGCGCCGATGCGCCTGGCGCGCTCGCCGAGTTCGCGGCACGCGGTGGCGACTGCGCCACCCGCCATCACCATCGAACGCGAGCCCCAGGTACCCGTCGAATAGGGCGTCATCGCGGTGTCGCCAAGGATGATGCGCACGCTTCCGACATCGACGCCGAGCATCTCGTGGGCGACCTGGGCAAGCGTCGTCTCCATGCTCTGCCCGTGCGAATGCACGCCGACGCGCAGTTCGAGACCGCCGTCGGGCGTCAGCCGTGCCGATGCCTGCTCGTGGCCCGGCACCATCGGAATGCCCCAGCCGGCATAGACCGAGGTGCCGTGTGCCGCCTGCTCGCAATAGATGGAGACGCCGATGCCGATCCGCCGTCCATCAGGCTCTCCCGCGCGCTGGCGTTCGCGCACCGCATCGATATCGATCGCCGCCAGAGCCCGCCGCATCGCCTCGGGATAATCGCCGCTGTCGAAGTGCTTCTTGGTGATGTTGTCGTATGGCATCTGCTCCGGTTGGATCAGATTGCGCAGCCGCACTTCGCCGGGCTCGAGGCCCGCCTCCGCCGCAACCAGATCGAGCATCAGTTCCAGCGCAAAGCAGACCCCGGTGCGCGCGACGCCACGATAGGGCAGGATCGGGCACTTGTTGGTCGCGACCGAAAAGGTTCGGCAGCGATAGGCCGGCATCAGGTAGGGACCGGGCAGGATGCTTGCGACCTGCGCCGCCTCGAGGCATGCCGAGAACGGATAGGACGAGTAGGCACCGGAATCGACCGTTGCCTCACAATCGATGCCGCGCAGCGTTCCGTCACTGTTGGCATAGACCGTGATGTTGTAATGATGCTCCCGACAGTTTGAGCTCGCGGTGAGATGTTCGCGGCGATCCTCGGTCCAGCGCACCGGATGGCCACAGCGCATGGTCAGCCAGGAGAGGCAGACTTCCTCGGGAAGCAGAATTCCCTTGTGGCCGAAGCCGCCGCCGACATCGGGCGAGATCAGGCGAATCCTCCCCTCCTCCATGCCAAGGCACTCGGCAAGGCCGCTGCGGGTGACGTGCGGCATCTGGGCGGCGGAATAGAGCGTGAGCTGATCGAGCCGGTGATCGAAAGTGGCGACCACGCCGCGCCCTTCGAGCGGCGACATGCATTGTCGTGCGGTCGAGATCTCGCGCGTCACCTTGATCGGCGCATCCAGCGCTGCTGAGATGTCGACCTCATAATTGGTCTCGAGGAAGACGTTGTCGCCCCAGTGCTCGTGCACCAGCGCCGCACCAGGTTCGCGCGCCTTCAGCATGTCGTAGACCGCGGGAAGCTCTTCGAGATCGAGCGTGACAGAAGCCGCGATATCCTCGGCTTCGGCACGCGTCGGCGCCACGCATATCGCGACGAGTTCGCCGACTTGACGGACCTTGCCGGTGGCGAGCACCGGCTGTTCGGAAATCTTGAAGCCCGGCAGCGCCGACACCGCGCGGATCGGCTTGACGCCGACGAGATCGGCGGCGGTGAACACGCTTGCGCGGTATTGCTCGGGCACATGGATGCCACGAATGCGCGCATGGGCCAGCGGGCTGCGCACGAACGCAACATCCTGCAGCCCGGCGAGACGAATGTCGGCCACGAACTGGCCGCGGCCACGCATCAACCGATCGTCCTCCTTGCGCGGCAGCCGCGCGCCGACGCCCTGCCCGGCGCCTGCCCCTGGTGCGGAAGAAAAGTCACGCTCGTTGCGCATAGTGGCGTCCCCCGATCGGCTGCTACGGCCTCCCTACGCCGCGACCGCTTGCGGCAGGATCGGCGCGACCGCGTCGTAGCGCGTGCCGGCACGCAAACAGAACGTCGGCTGCAGTAGCCGTTCGGCAATGACTTCAGTCTTCTCGTTGTCGCGAAGGACAAATCGCCCGGTGTGCTCCGTGAGCACCGAGACATCGGCATCCCTGCCGACTTTGAGCGCGCCGATCTCCTCATCACGGCCAAGCATCTTCGCCGGATTGGAGGTGACCATCGGCACCACCTGCTCGAGCGAGAGCCCGAGCGCCATCATCGAACTCATCGCCTGCACCAGGCTGAACTTTGCCTGGCCGGCGAACGGATGGTTTTCTTCATCCTCGTGCTGTTCCGGTGTACCGGCCGGCGCGGGCACATGGGTGTTGTAGCCGTGGATGTCGGCGCCGAGCGTGGTCGGAACGATGCCGGCACTGATCGCCTTCTTGGCTAGCCGGTAGGAGAAATGGCTGCCGTGACCGACATCGACCTTGAGGCCTCGGTCGAGCGCTGCCTGGATCACCGGATGCACCTCGCCCTCGCGGTTGACGAAGCCGCCGGGATGGCGCGTGAACGGATGCGCCAAGATATCCCCTTCGCGCAACAGCGGGATCACACGCGTCAGGATCGTGTCGGCATCCTCGCCGTTCGCACCGCTTTCGGGCAGACCCCAGAGCTGACCGAAATGGACATAGACAGGCAGATCGGCGCGGCGACCGATCTCCGCGGACATTTCGATGACGCGAATGCCCCAGCGTGCAAAGCCGCCGATCTCAGCATGCGCCTTGATGCCGCGAACGATATCAGGATTGGCCCTCGCCGCCTTGACGGTGGCGTCGATGTCGACACCCTCGGGGCTATAGAGCTGCGGATAGTAATGTCCTTCGAGCCCGCCAACGAGATAGGCCGACAGGAACGCATAGACGCGCGACTTCGCAGATTCGGCGATGAAGTGGCGAAAGCCCGGAAGCGTCATGCAGGATGGACCGCCCTGATCGACCAGCGTTGTGACGCCCGACTGCACTCCGACCATGTCGGCATTCATGCCGAAACGTCCGGTGACATATTGATAGACATGCGCGTGCGTATCGATCAGTCCCGGCAACACCAGCTTGCCGGCGACGTCGATCACTTCCCTCGCGCTGGTTGGCAGGATATCGGCCTGCACCACCGCGATCTTGCCGTTGCGAATGGCAACATCCCGGATGCTATCAATGCCGGAGGACGGACAGATGACGCGGCCGCCACGCAAAAGCAGGTCGAAGCTGGCGCTGATGGACATGAATGTTCTCCTTAAGCTCTCGCCGGCGGGTTGGTCCCGCTCTCGCGGAAATACGAAGCATGCTTCGTATTTTCCAAAAAGCAAGCTTCATGCCATGATCTGGTGATGGCGCGTGCGTCCGAATCGGGCTAGTCGCGCCACGTTCCAAGGCTGGAGAGTGTGCGTTGCAGCAAGCGAAGAACCGTCGTGGTGAGATCAGACATCGACCTTGGCCGTTGTCACAAAGACCTGGGTTCCTGATCCGGCGCCTGCATCAGATCCACGTCGCGCTGTTCCAGGAAGCGTGCGGCGAATTCGAAATAACGCCACTGCAATACAGCCTGCTTTCGGCGTTGGCGGTGCGAGGAACCGCCGATCAGACCACCTTGGCGGGCGATATCGCGTTGGATCGGACCACGACGACCGGCGCGCTGAAGCGGCTCGCTGCCCGCAATCTGGTCGAACGGGCCGTCAACAAGGACGACCGACGCGCCCGGCTGTGCCGGTTGACATCGGCCGGAACGGCCCTGCTCTCCCGGATCGAGGCATCGGCGCGGGCCGCCCATCGCGCCACTCTTGCCGGCTTGAAAGAGAAGGAACGCGGCTTGTTCATCGAAATGATGCAACGCATCGTTGCAGGCAACGCCAGTCGCGACAGCGCCACTGCCCTTTTCGACTAGATGGAACATGAGCCGCTGGCTGTCTTTTTGGCGCGGGCTGCACAATCTGTGATCGCACGCTCGCTATTGCGGTCCCGGCTCTGCTGACGCCCGGACTGGCATGACCAAGCGATGCAACAGCCGGCCTGCACGTCGACATCGACCAAGAGCGATGCCGTCTCGGCCTTGAAAAGACAGCGTCAATTCTTCGAACCACCCGCCGCGTCGGCGCGCGGAGCAGCAGGCTTCGCGGCTACACCCTACTTCCATGGCACGATTGTTGCTCCGCCCGCCGATTACGAAGCGTGCTTCGTATTGAACGGGGGATGTCATGACGGATTCCGAGCTTCGCGCCGATATTCATAGCATCGAGCCTATTCCTGACGCCGACCGAGACTCCACCGGACCGCAGCAGATGTGGATCTGGGCAGGCGCCAATATCGCGCCGGTCAACTGGGCCCTCGGCGCGCTTGGCATCATCCTGAAGCTCGGCCTTATGGAAACGATCGCGGTGATCGTGATCGGCAACATCATCGGTTGCGCGATCTTCGCGTCCTTTACGGTGATGGGTCACAGGACCGGCGTCAACCAAATGGTCTTGAGCCGCTCGGCCTTCGGCGTTCGCGGCGCCTATCTGCCGAGCATCCTGATGTTCCTGATGACGCTGTGCTGGATCGGCGTGAACACCTACTTCCCCGTGAAGATCGCAGTCGCCATCCTTGGTCAGTTCGGCATTCCCGACACCTGGCTGGTCGAGATCATCATCATCACGCTGGTGATGGTGCTGCAGGTCGGGATCGGCGTGTACGGCTTCTACGCGATCCGGACCTTCGAGAAGTACACGGTGCCAGCGACGGTTGCCATCATGATCCTGATGAGCGTACTGGCGTGGTCGCGTCCGGGCGTCGTCAATTGGGGCCTCACCACGTCCCTTTCGGGTGGCGCGCATCTGGCGATGCTGACGCTGCTGATGACGGCGATCGGCGTCGGCTGGGGCATCTCCTGGGTCACCTGGGCATCGGACTATTCGCGCTTCGTGCCGAAGAGCGTGCCCTCGAGCTCCGTGTTCTGGTACAGCTATGTCGGCATGTTCGTCCCGAGCGTGTGGCTCGCCATCCTGGGCGCGACGATCGCCAGCACGACACTGGATACCGATCCGGCCAAGATGGTCAGCGCGGTGTTCGGCGGTCCGACCAGCATCCTGGTGCTGCTGATGGTGCTGCACGGACCGATCGCGACCAATATCCTCAATGTCTATTCGGCTGCGCTCGCCGCGCTTAGCGCAGGCCTCAAGCTCTCGCGCGTCGCGCTAGCGATCATCGTCGGCATCGCCGGCTACCTGGTCACGCTCTACTTCATCTTCGCACCGTCCTTTGCGAAGGCGTTCGACAACTGGATGATCAGCCTGTTGTTGTGGATGAGCCCGTGGGCCGGTGTCGTGCTCGCCGACTTCTACATCAAGCGAAAGGGCCAGATCGACGTCGCCGAGCTCTACCGCTCGCCGGAAACCAGCGCCTATGGCGATATCAATTGGGGCGGAATCATCGCCTTCCTGGCAGGTCTCGTTGCAGGCTGGTCGGTCGAAGACGGCCTCGTCAGCGCGTTGCAGGGACCAATCTCGACGGGTCTGCTCGGCGGCGCCGATCTGAGCTGGCTCTTTGGCATCGGCGTATCGGCTGCGGTATATCTGGCAGTCGGCAAGCGGGCGACCGCGACAACGCCTGTTGCCGCGACCAGCGCGAGTCAGTGAAGGGGCAATGGATCGCCACCTGACGTCACCTCTGAAGGTGATCGGTTCAGCGCTGGGCTAAGCGCCGACGCGCTCCGACTATCGAGCACCTCTACTCTTAGCGGAGCGTTACGCCATCAGTTCACGCGCGATCACCAGACGCTGGATCTCGCTTGTCCCCTCAAGGATACGAAGGACCCGGGCTTCGCCGAGAAGCCCTGATACCTCATACTCTTCGAACGCGCCGTAGCCGCCGTGAACCTGCAGGGCGATATCGGCAACCTCACTAGCCATTTCGGTCGCAAACAACTTGGCCATGGATGTCTCGAGACGGAATGGCCGGTCTGCGTCTGCCAAGCAGGCAGCATTGCGGATCATGAGCTCGGTCGCGTGAATTTTCGTAAGCGCATCGGCCAGCGGGAATGTCAGTCCCTGGTGTTTGAATATCGGCACCCCGCCAACCTTGCGGCCTGTCCCATAGGATTTCGCGAGGTCCATCGCCTTGCGGGCGAGCCCCAGGCCAGTGGCACCGACAAGAATACGGCCGATGCTGAGGGTGGTCAGTATCTGCTTCAGCCCGTCCCCGCGCTCGCCAATCATATTCGCTTTGGGTACGCGACATTCGTCGAGGAACAGTTCCACCGAATCTGCAATCCGCCAGCCAATCTTGCGGCCGGGCTTGCCGACCTTGAAGCCAGGCGTTCCAACCGGTACGACGAAGGTCGAGAGTCCCTTGGGGCCCAGCTCGGGGTCAGTGACAGCGACGAACGTCGATGCTCCGTGCAGAGGCGTGCCGGCATTGGTGGAGAACACCTTCGATCCCGACAGCACAAAGGAATCGCCATCTTCCACAGCCCGTGTCTTGATGCTGGCGACGTCCGACCCGCCGCTGGGCTCGGTGACACCGAACGAGGCGATGAAATCGCCGCGGCATAGCGGCTCCAGCCACTTCTTCTTGACTTCGTCGGAACCGTAGCGCGCGATCACCGTCATCGGTGCGCTGTTGCAAAGATAGATCGCGGCGAATCCCGGTTCTGCGCGAGCCAGCGTCTCGGCCACGATCGCCGCGCCTCGCGTGCCAAGTCCGCCGCCGGCAAAATCCGGATCGTAGGCGGTGCCCATGAAGCCGAGTGAGAGAAACTCTCTGACAAGTTCGGTGGGAAACTCATGCCGATCCACAAACGGCTTGATCTTCGGCCGGATTGAGCCTTCTGCGAACTGTTCAAGACCTTCTTTCAGGAGCCTTTCTTCTTCGTTGAGGTCAAGAAGCATCGGTCCAGTCCTTCCTGGTTGGGATGGCAGCCATCAACGGTGCCGGAACTTGTCGAGGGTCGCCTGGGCCGCTCTCTCCCGACAATTGTCGAGGAAGAGGCGATTGGCTTCGAAGTCCATCGCTTCGGCATTTTCCATCAGATAGCTGGAAAAGAAGCGCTTGGTTGCCGCAACCGCCGGCCGCGGAAGCGAGGCCAGCTTTTCAGCGATACTGATAGCGGTCGAAAGCGCCTCGCCATCGTCGCAACAATAGTCAACCACGCCGAGTTCTCGCGCCCCTTCGGCAGTCAGCGGCTCAAGGCAGAAACAGAGCAAGCGAGCCTTGACCAACCCTACGCGAGCAACCAGCGACTTGATGCCCCAGGGGGTGAGCCAGCCATGCGGGACCTCAGGCAGGCTCCACTTCGATCCGCGCCCCGCGACAACGACGTCGCAACAGGTGGCGAATGTAAATCCGCCGCCGATCGCGAACGCTTCGACCGCGGCAACGACGGGCTTGCTGATGAAACCGATCAGGCGGCCCAAGTCTCCACATTCCTGCTCGAACCGCCCCATCGCCTCAAGACCGAGCGCACCGATGAACTTCAGGTCGCTGCCGGCGGAAAAGCCAGGTGGCGCACCGACGAGGACAATGGCACCGACACTGTCATCGCGATCCAGCTCGATCAGCGCCGCCTTCACCCCGTCCACGAGATCCTGATTCATCGAATTGCGGCGCGAAGACCTCAACAAGGTGATGACGGCAATATCCCCCCGCTTCTCGAGACCAACAACTTCCTGCTTTTCGTTCATGGATCACCAGCCAATAGACTTCACGCGCCGAGATACATCTGCTTGACTTCGGGAGCTTCCGAGAGATGTTTCGCATCACCCGATGTCACGATGTTGCCGGACTGCAGCACGTAGGCGCGATCCGCGCATCCCAGTGCCATCACCGCATTCTGCTCGGCGAGCAGGATCGCTAGGCCCTCCTTGGCCAGCTCGCGGATGATCCGCCCAAGCTCTTCGATAATGATCGGCGCGAGACCGAGCGTCGGCTCATCGAGCAGCATCAACTTCGGCCGAGACATCAATCCACGTCCGATGGCGAGCATCTGCTGCTCGCCCCCGGACATCGAGCCAGCTCGCTGCGTGCTGCGCTCGCGCAAGCGAGGGAACATGGAAAAGATTCGTTCGATGTCGCCTTCGACATGGTCGCGATCGGACCGATGGTAAGCTCCCATCAACAGGTTCTCGAGGACCGACATTCGCGGAAAGATCTGGCGGCCTTCCGGAACCAGCACCAGCCCGCACTTGACACGCTCGGCTGTCGATATCGAAGCCATGTCACTGCCATCGAAGGCGATCTTGCCGGAGTCGTTCCTCTTCAATCCGGCAAGCGTGCGCAAGGTCGTCGATTTTCCGGCGGCATTCGGCCCGATCAGCGTGACGACTTCACCCTGCTGAAGCTCGAAGGAGACGCCTCTAAGGACCCTCTGCTTGCCGTAACTGACGTTGAGATCGGAGACATCAAGCATGCTTCTTGCCCAAATAGGCTTCGACGACTGCCTCGTTGGCTAGAACGTCCACGGTCTTGCCGATGGCGATGACCGCGCCGTGATGAAGTGCAATCGACCGATCCGCCAGCCGGCCCAGGAACCCGACCTTGTGATCAATGATGCAGAGCGTCACCCCGTGCGTTCTCAAATCGCGCAGCACCGCATCGAGGTTCATGATCTCGTCGTGGCCAAGACCCGAGGCCGGCTCGTCGAGCAACAGCAACTCCGGCTCGCAGACCATTCCCATCGCCACGCCCAACATCTTCTCACCGCCATAGGACAGAGCCCCCGCCTCTTCGTTCCGCTTGTCGGCCAGCCTGCACAGTTCGAGCATCTGGTCGATCTTGCGAGTCAACGTACCGTTCAGTGCAGCGGGCATACCTCCGAACAATGTCCACAGGCGACCGAAGCCCAACGTGCGTTTTATGTGGAGGTGACACGCAATGCGCATGTGCTCGGCGACAGTCAGCTCTGGAAACAGTTGCGGATTCTGAAACGTCTTCACCAATCCGTGCTGCGCGACTTCAAACGGCGGAAGCGCGCTGATATCCTCGCCTTTCCAGAGAATACTGCCCTGCGTCGGCTGGAGAATTCCCGCGATCAGACTGAGCGTCGTGGTCTTCCCGGAGCCGTTCGGCCCGAAGATCCCGATGATTTCGCCCCGCTCGATTCCGAAGGAGACATTCGAAACGGCCGTTAGGCCGCCGAACCGCTTGGTCAGATTCCGGATATCAAGCAGCATTTCTTTTGCTCCCGATCAGGCCCACGATGCCCTTCGGCATGACCAGGATGACAAAGACCAGAATCGAACCGTAGAGCGCGATGCGGAGCTCCGCGCTCAACTCGATGACGTGCGGAAGCGCTGTCAACACGAACGCGCCGATCACGGGCCCGATCAGCGACCCAACCCCGCCGAGCAGAACCATCGCAATAATGTCAAGCCCGAGCGGTATCGAGAGATAGTGCGGCTCAACGAAACCTGAATAAAACCCATAGAAAGCTCCAACCAAGCCTGCGAGCGCGCTTCCGATCGCAAAGCTCAGTAGCTTGTACTTGAAAACATCAATACCCAGGGTTTCGCCTAGCTGGTCATTCAGGCGGATCGCCGCAAGGCAGCGTCCGATCCACGATGAAAGGACCCCTTGGCAGACAACATACACGATAACCAACAGCGCCAGCGTCAGGTAGTACCAGGCAACCCCGCCCGAAATCGCAACGTTGCCAATCGGCGTCCAGAGGCTCGGCTTGTCGACAACGGTGATGCCGAGTGAGCCGTTCGTCATTCCTTTCCAGTTCAGTATGATCAGCCGCAGCACCTCCGAAAACGCCATCGTGACGACGGCGAAATAGAATTCCTTCAGCTTGAATCGGAAACAGATCGTTCCAACGATCAGCGACAGGACGAAAACGACGGCCAGAGCGGGCGCTATGGCCAACCAAAAATTCCAGCCGAACGTCGTGACGAGGATCGTGACGATATAGGCCGACACGCCGAACGATGCGGCATGGAACATCGACAACTGGCCAGTGAATCCAAATATCAGATTGAAGCTCACGGCCAGAGATGCGGCCATGAAGGCGTAAATCGCAATGGCAAGAAGCGAATCGCTATGAGCTGTGAGCGGCGCCAGGAGCGCGACGAGCAATCCGACGGCGATCGCATATCTCATGGCCGATCTCCAAAGAGGCCAGCCGGACGAACGAGGAGAATCGCGATCAGGAAGACGAGCCCGTAGGCGTCGCGGAAGGCGGATGGAAGGAAGACGGAGCCTATGTTCTCGCTGATACCGAGAATGATGCCACCGCCCAGCGCTCCAATGACGCTGCCGACACCTGCAAGGATCGCAGCTTCCACCGCCTTCAGGATGTATCCGGAGCCGATCGTCGGCTCGATGGAGTACATGCTGGCGTAGAGTCCGCCACCAAGGCCTGCGAGCGCTGTCGAGTACACGACGACGATCGTCTGCAGCCGTCCGGTGTGAACCCCCATCAGCGCAGCGGCCTCGGGATTCTGCGCATAAGAGAACGCCGCACGGCCAAGCCAGGTGCGTGTCAACGCGACATAAGTGCCGAATATCACGGCCAGGAAGACGACGCAGACAACGACCTTGATCTTGGGAAGGACAATCCCCGCGATGTTCAACGCGCCAGGCAGCACGTAAGTGAGGTCCTTCGGCGTCGTGGTGAAGGCCGCGAGCACGAGCGCCTCGAATACCGAGATCATGCCGATCGACACAAGAAGGCCATTGACGAGATTGCCGCGCGTGAACTGAAACAGCGCACGATCCGAGACGTAACCGACGACGCTGACGGCGCCGACGGCACCAAGCACGGCCAATGCATAGGGACAGCCGAGTACGTCGTAGAAATACCACGTTGCGTAGGCGCCGAGCATCATGAAGGCGCCTAACGCGAAATTCACAATGCCGGTCAAACCGAAAGTGAGCGTCACGCCGAGCGCGATGATGCCGTAGAGCGAGCCGACGATCACGCCGTTGAGCATCTGCCCGATAATTAGCTGCGACATGGATACTGTGTCCGTTGGGAGAACGGGCCGGGGCAAGTGCCCCTCCCTCACCGATGGAATGGCCTTCCCGGACGAGCATTCCGGGAAAGCCGAAGTGCGACAATCTCAGCTATTCTTTGGTCGGGTCGTATTTGACGATTTCAATCGAACCGCCCTTGCGCACATGCACCACGTCGAACCCGAACACCGCCTCTCCGGTTTTGTCGTATCGGATCTTCCACAACCCGTCGTAAGTCATGGCCAGCAACGTGGACCGGATCTTGGAAATGTCGTCGACCGTACCTGCGCTCTGCATCGCCTGGACGAGCATGTAGACATGGTCGTAGCAGGACGACGAGCACAGAGGCGCCTGATCATAGGGGAATTCCCGATTGAAAGTCTTCCTGTAACTCTGGATGAACGCCTTGACCTTCGGCTCGCTCTTTTCCGCTTCCTCGAAGTACTTCGGAACGTAGGCTACGTAGTCCGCGATGGCGTCCTTGTTCTTGAGCGCGGGGCCGATCGAGCCACGAACCAGGAAAAAGCGGTTCGCGAAACCGGATTCAGTCGCCTGCCGCACGATGTCGTAGAGCACCGCATCCGAATAGCCGGGGAAGAGAATATCGGGCTTCCCGGCGGCGAGCTTCGCAAGTACCGCACTGAAGTCCTTCGTGCCCGGTTCAAAGAGTTCGACCTGAAGCTCGATGCCGGCAGTCTTGAACAGGCCCGTATAGATGTCGACGGCGGTCTTACCGAAGGCATCGTTCTGGAACAGCATCGCCACCTTCTTGGTGTTCAGCTTCTTCAGGTAGTCGACCATCAACTGGCCGAACCCGGCCGAGCCGGCATCCCAATTCCAGGTGCGCAACAGATAGTCGTGATCCGGTTTTCCAAGCGCGGCATGGGCCGATGTGGCTCCTGAAAACAGCAGGAACTTGCCGTTATTCTGGTTCGCGATCGGTTCAATGGCGTTGAAGATATTGGTCAGGAATGGACCGAAGACGAAGCGAACCTTGTCTTCCATCATCTTGCGAAACTGAACCGTCGCCTCGCGTGGCTCGCCACGCGTATCCGCCTGGATCAATTCGAGCTTGTAGGTCTTGTCGCCGACCTTGAAGCCGCCCTTGGCATTGATCTCCTCGACGGCAACCTTGGTGCCTTGCGCCGACATCCATCCATAGGTGGCGGTGGCGCCCGTTAGTGCCTCGATCTGACCGATCTTGACGACATCTTGAGCGCTAACAGCCGGCGCCGCGAGCAGGCTGCACGCCATCAATCCTGTGAGCAGAAATCCTCTTGACCCGAGCACGTCTCTCTCCCTGACGATATTTGTATTATCTCACTAACGTACTAGTAATATCTTACGGGCCAAGCGTCAAGCCTGGCGGCCTCGTTCGCATGCCGAGCGACCGAAGAGCAGTCGGCTAAGGCTGTCGGAGAAAGGTCGCGGGAACGGCGACGGACAACAAACCGGTATAGATCAGGCGCTGCTCGGTTGACTGGTGCTTGCGAGTTCTTCAATACGACCCGGTGTACTGCAAAGGCTTAGACATCTTATGGGTAAGAAAGCTGCGATCGATGTCACAACAGAATCACAGGCCGATGCTGCGCATCGACGCCTGGAAGAGATGATTGTCACCTTGCAGCTTCCTCCTGGGAGCCACTGGTCCGAAGAGGGTCTTGCCGACAAGATCGGGATTGGCCGCACGCCGGTCCGCGAAGCAGTCAAGCGCCTGCAGGCAGACTATCTGGTCAGCATCTTGCCGCGGCACGGCTTGATGATCACCGAGATCAATCTCCATGAGCAGTTGCTCGTCATCGAATTCCGCAGGGAACTTGAGATTTTCATTTCCACACGAGCGGCACGAAGGATCATGGCTACCGATCGCGAGCGGCTCATTGCGGCGGCCAACGAAATCGATGCGGCCGGCAAGCAGGGCAATCTGGAAAAATACCTACGCGAGGTGTTCAATGCGAATCAGCTCATCGCGAAGGCGGCGGGCAATCCTTTTGCAGCCCGATCGATCTCACCGCTCCACGCGATGTCCCGGCGCTTCTACTACAAATATGAGTCCGACCTGCAGAACCTCGAAGCGATGGGTAAACTGCATGCCGAGCGGGCGCGCGCCGTCGCACGGCAGGACGAGAAGAAGGCGCTTGCCCACGCTACGGCCCTGATGGACCAGATCGAAGGCTACACGCGCAAGATCTTCGAGCGCGGGATCGGACTGGCGTAGCCTGATCGAATCAGTGTTTGGCGACCTTCAACTGGCCCTCGCCTGGCGAGGTATATCCAGGAAGAACGCCTCATCCATGAGCTTGAGGTCGTCCGCCACCTTCCATGGGGCGAATTCCATCTGATCGAGCACGTCGCGGCGAACATCGATCCCTGGCGCGACTTCGGTGAGGGTCAGGCCTTCGGCCGTGATCTCGAACACGGCGCGCTCGGTGATCACGCGGGCCGTCTGACCACGCTTCACACCATCGATCACGGAATAGGTAATGTGTTCGGCCTTGTTGACGAATTTGCGTACCTTACCCTCTTTGATGATGCACAGCTTTCCATCTGCGAATGCGACGTCGAGGCCGCCGGTGGTGAAAGTGCCAGTGAACACCAGCCGCTCTGCGTTTTCCGCGATATCGATGAAGCCGCCGGCGCCGGGATTTGCGGCACCGAATTTGGAAACGTTGACCAGACCACCGCGGTCGAATTGGGCAAAGGCCAGCGCTGCAAACCGGCAAAGACCGCCGTCGATGGCATCGAACTGGTAGACCCCGTCCAAGATCGCATCAGGATTGAGGTTGGCTGAGAACTGCCAACCGGACATCACGATGCCCCCGTAGGAACCGTGCTCGGTCGTGAACCAGTAGTCCTTGAGGCCACCGTTCTCGAACACCCCCTGCTCGGCCATCACCAAGGGTACATCGGCGGCAGCCCCGAAGCCGAAGATGGATAGTTCTCGCTTGCGGACTTCTTTCGCTGCACGCAACGCAACGACCTTGTCCGCCGACATCGGAATGGGCGGGAGCTGCGACAAGGGACGCCGTTCTCCGCCGAAGTAGGCTGGCTCGAACTTGACGTCAGTCGTCATCATCATCGACGGATCGACCACGACGGCGTCCACGAACATGCCGGGAATCCGCACCTCCGAAGCGGGCCGCGTTCCATGGGGTACCGCTCGGCGCACCTGAGCTATGACACGGCCACCATGCGCCTTGGCCGCAAGGATCAGCGCGATGTTGGAGGAGACGAGCGCCTCGTTCTCGAATGAGAGGTTGCCTTCCTCGTCCGCCGATGAGGCGTAGACAAAGACCGTGTCGAGCTTCCACGTCGGATAGAACAGATACGGTTGACCTTCGAAATCGATTCGCCGGACCAGATCATCTTGTGCGCGCTCGGTGAACTTGCCACCGCCGTTTTCGGGATCGATGTAGGTCCCGAGACCGATCCGTGTCATGTAACCGGGGCTACGACGCGCAACTTCGCGAAGCCAATGCATGGTCGCTCCGATCGGCCACGAATAGGCTTCGATTCTGTTTTCACGGATCAAGCGCATCAACTCCGGGCGCTTGCCCGTCGTCGGATCGACCGGATTGATGTAGGATCCGCCGACGATGCGCTTCATCAAGCCTTCTTGCGCGACGTGATCCATTCCCCTGATGCCTTGGGCATCGCCCGTCCCGACAGGGAAATAGAACGTCAGATCTTTCGGACACGCCGTTTTGCGGAAACGCTCTCCGAGCGCTCTGAGCAGCGCATCCGGCGTCACCCAGCCGATTACACCGACGCAGCCGACAGTGGATCCATCCGGGATCGAAGCGACCGCGGTCGCGGCATCAACAATCTTGCTCACGCTTTCACCATGAAACGTTCGAAGGTCTTGCGCGAGCTCGGCGTTTCGCAATTCAACGCGAACTCCCTGGATGCGACTTCATCCAGGCGCTCCGCATCCGCCATGATGAATGGTTCAAAGAATCGCTTGGTGGACGCGATCGCTTCCCGTGGCACCGCGGCGAGCCCGTCGGCCACACTGATCGCATGCTCGAGCGCCGCACCCGGCTCGACCACATCGTCAACCAGTCCAATACGAGCCGCTTCGACACCGTCGATCGGCGCAGCACCCCAGGTCAAACGGCGCGCTCGAACGGGTCCAGTTCGCGCCAGCAGCGCTGCCAGCCCCCAAGGGGGCAGCCAGCCGTTTGGCGCCTCGGGCAAATGCCAGCGCGCCGTGGAGGCACTGACGACGATGTCGCAGGATGCGGCAAGGATAAAGCCGCCGCCAAGTGCATACCCCTCCACCGCGGCGATGACCGGCTTTGCGCGATAACCAATGGCACGCGCGAATGCAGCCGTCTCCGACTCATGCTTGCACATATCCGCTATCGATAGACCAGCCAGTTCCTTCAGGTCGCTCCCGGCGCAGAATGCCGGCGCCGCACCGGTCAACACGACCGCCCTTACCGCATGGTTCTGTTCGGCACCGGATAGCGCCTCCCCGAGCTCTCGCATCAACTGCGACCCCAACGCATTGCGGCGCTCAGGACGATTTATTGTGACGATCGCAATCGCCCCATTGATTTCAAACTTGATCATTTCGGGATTGTCCTCATCCAATGCGCGCGCCGTCCGCGTTGACCGCAGCCCTGACGTCCTTGCCGTCGATAGCGCGGGGCAGCACGTTCTCGCGAACTGCAATCGCCGCGGCGAGACCTATTGCGTGACCATAGGAAAAGCATTGCGCGGTCACGCGTGCCGAGGCCACGGCCTCATGTTCTGCCGACAAGCACCGACCCGCGACCAGCAGCGCCTCGCCACGCTCGGGGACGAAGCATCCGTAAGGCACTTCGTAATAGTCGTTCAGCAGCCACTCCACCCTGGGTTTGTCTCCCGAGTGCAACTCGATCGGCCAGGGCGACACGGCGATGCCGTCGGCGAACTTGGCGCCTCGAACGACGTCTGAATTCGCGAGCGTCTTCACGCCCGACACCTGGCGGGTCTGGCGCACGCCGACCTGAACGCCGGTATCATTCAGGAAAGCGCTCTCGCAACCGACCAGATTGTCACGGAAGAAGCGCGCATATTCACGAGCCTGCAGCCGACCTTCGATTTCCGCGTCGGTAAAGTCCTGGTAAGAAAGCGTGTTCAGCTCTCGGCCATCGGGCCCGATCACGCGCGTGCAATTGCACAGTAGCTCTCCCGGACGAGTGGTAGGAAACAACCAGATCTTGGCGCGTGGGAGCTTGTAGTCGCCGGCATTATGCTTGGCTCGGATCATCGCGGAGACCTTCTCCGGCATGATCGTGTCCACGCCGTATTCGCCGACAAAGCGGTCGACATCGACTCCCATCATACGGAAGATCATCGTCGGATTTTGCACCGCTCCGTTGTCGCCGATGAAACTCGGCAGTCCCGCCATCGCGACCACGTCGGCATCGCCGCTCGCGTCGATCACGACCTTCGCGCGTGCATCCACCGGCCCCTGCTTGGTCCAGATGCCAAGTCCTTCGACCTTGTCGCCTTCCATTCGCACGGACTGGGCGACGGCATGGAAGATGACGCGAACGCCTGCCTCCCGCAGCATCGCGTCGGCAGCCTCACGCCACACCAGCGGATCGTGGACGCGAGCCCATGTCTTGCCGTAGAGCAATGGCTCGCCCAACCCTCCCATCGCCTCAAGCCGACGGCAAAACTCGTCGGCAAAGCCGAAAACGACCTGTTGCGGGCCCGCCGCAACATTGTTTGTCGCTTCGTAAAGACCGCAGACAGTGCCCGAGAGCCCGGCGACGGCACCGCCGCCACAGAATCCGTAGCGCTCGACCAGCGTAACGCTCAGCCCCTTGCGCGCCGAGGCGATAGCTGCCGCAACACCGGCTGCTCCGCCCCCGACAATCAAGACATCGCTATCAACTCGAATGGAACCGCGAGCGTCCAACCTTCATTCCTTTTAGTATAGTAGTGATGTATTACAAATATCTCAATGGCCCGGCCGTTGCAAGACGCGCGAATGCAAAAACCGGGAAATTCAGAAAAGGTCGCGCATGGCGACACGCGGGCGGTGACACGACTTGGACGACGTGGGCCGCAGCTCGCGGCTCACTCGGTGGAAAACTGCGCCATCATTGCTTTTGCGCTTCTCAGGTCCGAAATCTCGAACCCCTCGGTGAACTTTCCGTACACGGAGGCAAGGATGTGGTGCGCGTTGGCAGGACGGTCCTGGGTGGCTCTCAATCGCGCAAAACTGATTGCCGTCCTCAACTCCCAAAACAGCGCGCCCTGGCTGCGCGCCACCTGGAGCGACTTGTCGAAGGACTGCTCGGCGGCGACAAGCGAACGACGTTCACCGGCGTGGAGCAGCAGCTCGCCTTTGATGCGCAACAGCTCGGCCTGGTACCATTGCTCTTCCCTCGCCTCGCAACGCGCAAGCGCCTCATTGACGGCAATAAGCCCCTGCGCGACGTCGCCTGCCTCGCCGAGACAGATCGCCAATTCGCCAAGAGGAAGCAGGAAGCGCGGCAAAAACCGCGCCTCGCCCGCCAGCTCGAGCGCTTTCCGCAGCACCGGCAATCCCGTGGCAACGCCGCCGCGCTTAGCCATCACCATGCCTCTGAAGGCGCGGGCCCACAAATTCCACAGGCGGATCGGGTGCCGCTCGGTATGCTCGATCAACAGTGCACAGTAGCGTTCCGCCGCATCGAGGTCGCCGGCAAGGAAAGTGATCGGGCAGGCGCCCTGCCCCAGCACGCTGCAGAACGTCAGCGCGTGGCCGCTCGCTCGGCCTTCCTCGATGTTGTGTTCGACCACGCGCAAGGCCTGGTCGGCTAGCCCCATGAGCCACAGGATGCGAGCCTGGAAATAGTGCGCCGATACTCTTAGGTCGAAGCGAAAGCGGATCACCTGCGGCTTTGGCGATAGATCCGAAAGGCGCGACAAGGTCCGCGTGATGTAATGATGCGCGAGGTTCTGGTCGCCGAGGTAGTGCAGCGTGGTAGCCAGCAGCCGATCGGCCATCATCAGGTCGACGGAGTTGCTCGAGCCACCTGCGATTTCGGCGAAGCGGTGCGCAAACTCCAGCGCCTTGCGAAATTCTCCGTTGTTGAACTGATCGATGCACAGTCCCCACAGCGCGCGCAGCAAATAATCGGCGTCGCCGAGTTGCTCTGCGAGTTGCAACGCCAAGGCCCAGGCGGGACCGGCCTCGCGGGCCCTACCGACGCCATACATCAGCGACCAGGCGTGTGCGGCCGAAAGCTGCATGCGCAGGCGCAATGCTTCCGGGCAACCTTCATCGATCCTTGCCAGCGCCAACCCGGTGCGCTCGCGGCACTCCGCGAGCAGCGACAGTTGTACCCAGAGCGGCACCGCGGCCGCGGTCAATGCCACGCCAGTCTGCGCATCGCCGCTGGGGGAGAATGCCCAATCAAGGCTGGCACGCACGTTGTCGATATGCCGGCCGTAAATGGCAAGCCACTCCGCCTGCGGCTTCAGCTCGCTTTCGGCTTCTGCATTGGCGAAGAAAACGCGATAATATTGCGCGTGACGGCGCGCTGCATCGAAATATTCCCCTGAGCCATGCAGCTTTTCCAGCGCGTAAGCGCGCGTCGTATCCAGCAGGCGGTAGTGCGGCCGGTCGCCACGAATGTCGGCGACGGCAAGGGATTTTGCGACCAGATTGGCGAGGTGGTCGGTGACTTCGTCCCTCTCGTGATCGCCGGCAACCGCAATCACTGCGTCGAGCAGGAAATCGCCGGCGAAGATGCCGAGCCGCCGCAGGACCCGCGCCTCCGCCTCCGGCAGCAGGTCATAGCTCCAGTCGAGCGTCGCGCGCAGCGTTTGCTGCCGGGGCAGCGCAGTGCGCCGGCCCGTCGTGAGGAACTTAAATCTGTCGTCCAGAAGCGCCGCGATCTTGGGCGGGCCAAGCATCGCCGCGCGTGCCGCGGCAAACTCAATGGCGAGCGGAATGCCGTCGAGCCGGCGGCAAATAGCGGCAATGGCGCCAAGATTCTCCTCGTCGCGCTCGAAGCTAGAACCCTGCGCCTTCGCCCTGGTCATGAACAGTTCGACTGCGGTGTGTTCAAAGATAGCGTCCGGTGCAAGCAGAGGCTCAGGCGGCACTTCCAGTGGAGGCACGCGATAGACATGTTCGCCATCGATGCGCAGGGCCTCGCGGCTGGTCGCGATAGTGGTGGTGCCGGGGCAGCGGCTGACGATCGTCTCCGTCAGCTTGGCTACGGCACCAATGACATGCTCGCAATTGTCGAAAACGACCAGCAATTGCCGCGCTCCGATGGCACGCGCGATGGCCTCTGCGCAGATATCTTCGCCTTCCAGTTTGATACCGAGCACGCCGGCAACCGCTGAAGGCACGAGTTCGGGATTCGAAAGCGAGGCCAGTTCGATGAGGAACCGGTCGGCCGTCATTCCGGCCGGCGGCGATCTGGCCGCCTGTAGCGCCAGCGCTGTCTTGCCGATCCCGCCGGGTCCGACGAGACTCACCACTCGATACGCAGACAGGAGCTCCCACAGGTGAGCGATCGCCGTAGCGCGACCGATGAGATTGAACGTCGCGGCCGGAATGTTGGTAGACGGCGACAGTTCGGGCGCAGCCGGCTGAGCCGGCGCATCGACATGCCGGATCTGCCATGATCCCAGAAGGCGATATCCCCGGCCGACCGTCGTGGCCAGCATGTCGCGATCGGGACCGAGGGCCTTGCGGATCGCCGCGATGTGCACACGAAGCGCGCCCTCCTCGACGAATACCCCTCGCCAGACCCGCTTGGTCAAATCACTCTTGGAAACCAGTTCGCCTTCTGCCTGGACCAATTCCGCAATGATCTCAAAGGCCCGTCCACCCAACGGCACGGGCACTCCCTGAGAGCGCAATTCCCGTCTGGCAAGATCGATTTCCCATCCCGCGCATGCATAGATGGGGCGCAGGCCTGATGCGGCCGTCATTTAGAGAAGCCCCAAGCAGTTGGTAAATTTCCACCCAGGCGACCAGCCTATCATCAGCCCAGTCGAAAGAAACCAACCCAGGCGAGAACCAATCGAGGACTGCTTCGCCTGCAGTCTGCCGCACCGGATCGGTTCAGCCTTTTCAAGAACGGAAGCAGGCGCCTGATGAGAACTCCGCGCGCGGCGCATACGTCGACCCTAGCTATCGCACCGCACAACGGCATCCGTGTACGTGGTCCACGGCCATTGAGGTTCCTGGACGGAACCCCATATCTTCGACAAGGGAGTCCTTGCCGTGCAGACCGTAAAGGCGGCCCTCGTCGCGGCGATTGCAATCGTCGCTCTGGTTGTCTCCCTCCTTCCCGGCTTAGCGGAGGAGAACCGCAGTCTTGCACTGACCATTTCGCTCGACGGGGCTATCGGACCGGCGTCGGCAAGTTACGTGAAGGACGCTCTGGCCAAGGCATCCGAACGACGCGCGGACATTGTCATTCTGCGTCTGAATACACCGGGCGGTCTCACCACCAGCATGCGCGAGATCATCTCGGATGTGATCGCTTCGCCCGTTCCTGTCGTAGGTTACGTAGCTCCCTCCGGAGCCCATGCCGCAAGCGCCGGGACCTATATTCTCTACGCGACCCATATCGCGGCAATGGCGCCGGGCACCAATATCGGTGCCGCGACGCCAGTACAGATTGGCGGTCCGATACCGGGCCTGCCGGGCGGTACTCCGGACAAGGACGGCAAAGACAAGGATAGCGACCACCAGCCCGAGCCAAAGGATGCGATGACGGCAAAGGCGACGAATGATGCCGTCGCCCTCATCCGCAGCCTCGCCGAACTGCGCGGCCACAATGCCGACTGGGCCGAGAAGGCGGTGCGCGAGGCCGCGACCCTCTCCGCCAACGGCGCGTTGCAGGACCATGTCATCGATCTCATCGCACGCGATCCGGCCGAACTGCTCGCGAAGGTCGATGGTCGCGTCGTCGAGGTTGCAAGTGGCAAGACACAACGTCTGGCGACGAAAGACGCGGTCGTCGAAATAATCGATCCCGGATGGATCTCCCGGTTCCTGGCGGTCATCACTGATCCCAACGTCGCGTTCATTCTCCTGATGGTTGGCGTCTACGGGCTCATCTTCGAATTCATGTCCCCCGGCACGGTCGCCCCCGGAGTCGTCGGCACGATCTGCCTGCTGCTGGGCCTTTACGCCCTCAATTTGCTGCCGATCAGCTACGCCGGCCTCGCCTTGATGCTGGTCGGGATCGCGCTTCTTGCCTTCGAGGCCTTCAACCCGACGGTCGTGATCGGGCTCGGCGGAGTCATCGCCTTTGTACTGGGAGCGGTCATGCTCTTCAGGGTCGAAGCGCCCGGCTACCGACTCTCGTGGTGGCTCATCGCCGTCGCGACGGCGACGTTCATCGGCTTTGTTCTCGTCGTGCTCGGCTCGCTTCGGCGCGCTCGCACCGGTCCCGTGCGGGTCGGCGCGCAAGCCATGCGAGGCCTATCCGCCAAGGTCCTCGATTGGTCCGAGAATGAAGGTCATGTCTTCACGCACGGCGAGCGATGGCAAGCACGCGGCACCGAAACCTTCAGGCCGGGTGAGATGGTTGAGGTCGCCAACATCGTCGATCTGACGCTGGTGGTGCGGCGCGCGCCAGTCCCGACCGGCGAAGGAGGGAAATCATGATGCTTGATTACTTGACCTATGCAGCGCTTGTGCTGGTCGTCATCCTTTTCTTGACCCAGGCCATTCGCATCCTGCGGGAATATGAGCGCGGCGTCATCTTCACGCTCGGCCGTTTCACCGGAGTGAAGGGCCCGGGCCTCATCATCCTCATTCCGGCCGTGCAGCAACTCGTGAAGGTGGATCTCAGAGTGATGGTGCAGGTCGTGCCGCCCCAGGACGTGATTTCGCGCGACAACGTCTCGGTGAAGGTCAATGCTGTTCTCTACTTTCGCATCGTCGATCCTGAGCGCGCGATCATCAAGGTCGGCGATTACATGGCCGCGACCAGCCAGCTCGCACAAACCACGCTGCGCTCGGTACTCGGCAAGCACGAACTTGACGAGATGCTGGCAGAACGCGACAGGTTAAACGCTGACATCCAGGAGATCCTCGACAAGCAGACCGATGTGTGGGGCATCAAGGTGACTGGAATCGAGATCAAGGATGTCGATATCAACGAAACCATGGTGCGCGCAATCGCCAAGCAGGCCGAAGCGGAACGGCTGCGACGCGCCAAAGTGATCAATGCGATGGGCGAACAGCAGGCCGCCGAGAAGCTCGTCGAGGCCGGCCGGATCCTCGCACAGGAGCCGCAGGCGATGCAGCTACGCTATTTCGCGGCGCTGCACGACATCGCGGGCGAACGGTCCTCGACCGTGGTCTTTCCGCTCCCGATGAATCTGTTTGACCACCTTACTCGGCGGGAGTCAGCGTGATCTGGCCGTTTTCCTGATGGGGTACCGATCGTGTGAGGCAAGCGCGAGGATGATTGTTTCCCAAGATCATCGCGCTTTAGGCTCGACGGCAGGCTCCAGGCTGCGCAGCCAGGCAAGCCGGGCGATGGCACGCTCGGCCAGCATCTGCAGAAGCTCAAGACGCGCCGGATCGTCCGAGCGTTCGGCACCGTCGAGATAGGCGTCGGTCAGAGCCTCGGCGATGGCCTGGGCATCAGTTGCCTGCAGCAGCGCCGGAGGAAAGGATCCGAATCCGGCGGCGCGGGCCGACATCAGTTCGGCCTCTTCGCGAAGCTCGCGAGCGCGGCTCTGCGAACGTCCTAGGAGTCGCGCCTCGAGGTCCGCAAGCCGCACAGCCAGACGAGTTTCCAATGCGCCGGCATCCACGCGAGCTGCCGCGTCAGTGGCCCCCTCGCCCGCGCGCTCCTTGTGCTCAAGATGATAGGCGCTGCGGCGTTCCTTGCGCAGGGGCGCCACATGCGCAAGCTCCTCCCGTGCCATGGCTTCGGCGGCCTTCCTGATCTCGGGATCGGCGGTGAAGGCCGCGACATAAGACCAGAAGGCAAATGCGCGCTCTTCATTGCGCACCGCCATCGCCAGGGCTCGATAAGGTGTCGTCAGCCGCGACGCCTTGATCTCCGCCATGGTCTCGGCATCGAAAGTCTCCGGCGCATCCCAGCGTACGAGTGCCGGATCAGGCGCCTTGCCACGGCGCGACAGCGACCAGCGTGTCACACTATCGACATGCTCCCGCTCGGCGGCCGCAAGCTGCGCGAAGACTGCTGCAAGATCATCTCTGTCCTGCGCCCGCATCTCTTCGGCAAGCTCCGAATAGCGATCCGCGGCCTCCTTCTCCATCGCATTGGCAAGAGCGAACAGCTCATCCAGCGACTGCAAGGTTCCCGCCGGCTCGTCTTTCAAAAGCAATGCTCGCGTCAGCAGCATGAGCCACCTGCATAGCTGTGTTTGATCCAGAACAAACTCACTTGTCTCGGTTACGACTAGACAGCCGGTCTGAACAGGAGTCAAACTTTCGGTGGTTGGATCGGGGATCCCTTTAGGGTTGTCAGCGCCGACGCCCCCTTGTTCCAGTTCAGCGTGTCATGGCCCCCGACGAGCGGCCGCACTCGCGCTGGCCGTGATTGTCGCCGTCGGCATCATCTTCTGGACACGCGCGGCCCTCGCCGCGAGCGATCTCGCCACCTATCTGCCAAAAATCCACCCCGGCGACTTCTTCACAGGTGCGGATCGATTTGGTCCGCCGCAAGGAGACCCGCCGATCGTCCCCATCTATCGCGGCGACCAACTGCAGGGCTTTGTCTATCTAAACTCGGATTTCGCCAATTCGATCGGCTATTCCGGCAAGCCGATTCACATCCTGGTCGGCATCGATACTGATGGCATCGTCAGAGGCCTGAGGCTCGTCGACCACAAGGAGCCGATCGTCCTGATCGGAATTCCTGAGCCGCGCATCGTTGCCGCCGTGAACGGCCTGATCGGCAAGGATATGAGGCCGATCGCGCAAGGCTCGGAACGGCCGCCGCAGGTCGACATCGTCAGCGGCGCGACAGTGAGCGTGCTGGTCATGGGCGACAGCATCGTACGATCCGCGGTACGGCTGATCCGGACCGGACGAATTGGCGGCGGAAGCGCCGCCGCGGCGGCGGCATTGCCGCCCGTCACCAAGACGCTTGACCTCGGAAAGGGCGAGATTCGCGACTGGGCCAGCCTTGTCGGCGACGGCTCGGTGCGGCGGCTGTACCTGACGATCGGCGAGGTCAATGAAGCGTTCGCGAAATCAGGAAATGCGGCCGCCGCACAGAACCCTGAAGCAGGCGACGCTGGCGATACCTTCATCGATCTCTATGTCGCGCTTGCCAGCGCCCCGACGATCGGTCGCAGCCTGCTTGGCGACGATGGTTATGAGAGGCTGAAGGAGCGCCTGCAACCGGGACAGCAGGCGATCATGATCGCCGGCGAAGGCCTCTATTCTTTCAAGGGTTCGGCTTATGTGCGCGGCGGCATTTTCGACCGCGTCGAGATCCTTCAGGAAGGCTCCAGCACCCGCTTCCGCGACCGGAATCATATGCGCCTGGGCGCGCTTGCCGCCGACGGTGCACCGGATCTCCACGAAATCGGATTGTTCGTCACGCCGCCCGAATTCACGCTCGACCCGGTCCAGCCCTGGGAACTGCAACTGCTCGTGCAGAGGAACGTCGGCAGCCGCGACAAAGCGTTTCTCACCTTCGATCTCGACTACAATCTGCCCGATCGCTACCTGCGATCCGAGCAGCGCGCGGTGACGGTGCCGTCTAGCACGCCCGCGGCGCAGACCTCTGCTCCCAGCGCACAGGTGTCCCTGCCGGCGGATGACGGCGAAGAGCCGCTATGGATGCGGATTTGGCGCTCGCAGCCGGCCTCGATCGCGATCACGGCGATAGCGTTGATTGCACTGACCGCCATCTTCTTCTTTCAGAACATCCTGGTACGACGACCGACGCTCTACACCTGGGTTCGCCGGGGTTATCTCGCCTTTGTGCTGATCTGGCTTGGCTGGTACGCCAACGCGCAGCTCTCCGTCGTCAACGTGGTGACCTTCACCAGCGCGCTCGTGACGGGCTTTCACTGGGAGTTCTTTCTCGCCGCACCGCTGATCTTCGTTTTGTGGTCGGCAACCGCTGCCGCGCTTCTGTTCTGGGGACGCGGTCCGTTCTGCGGATGGCTGTGCCCGTTCGGCGCGCTGCAGGAGCTGACCAACACGGTCGCGAAATGGCTCAAGGTACCGCAGATCACGGTGCCCTGGGGCCTTCACGAACGTCTCTGGCCGATCAAGTACATCATCTTCCTCGCCGTGTTCGGTCTGTCGCTCTACTCCGTTGCGCTTGCAGAGACCTTCGCGGAAGTCGAACCGTTCAAGACCGCGATCATCCTGAAATTCGCGCGCGGCTGGCCGTTTGTCGCCTATGCGGGCGCCCTGCTCTTCATCGGCCTGTTCATCGAACGCTTCTTCTGCCGCTACCTCTGCCCGCTCGGCGCTGCACTTGCGATCCCCGGACGCATCCGGACCTTCGAGTGGCTGCGCCGCTGGAAAGAGTGCGGCTCGCCCTGCCAGCGCTGCGCCAAGGATTGTCCGGTGCAATCGATCCATCCCGAAGGGCACATCAACGTCAACGAGTGCATCTACTGCATGCACTGCCAGGAGCTCTACTACGACGACCAGCGCTGCCCGCACATGATCCAGGTGCGGCTCAAGCGCGAGAAGTTCCAGGCCATGTCATCGCCCTCGATGCGCGCGGGCGGAAGCGGACCGAAGACGGTCATCACGCATGCCGGAAAGCCGGTGCTCGCCGCCGCGCACTCACAAGCTCCAACCAGCCGTTCACACAAAGGAGACGAACATGGCTAGTGAGAAACATGACGATGACAAGTCGACGGCGATCAGCCGTCGTCAGATGGTAGGAACAGCAGCGATCGGCGCTGCCGGCATCGCCGGTGGACTGAGCATCGGCAGGGGTCTTGCACCCGAGCCGGCTGCGGCACAGACCAAGGCAGCACCGGCGCGCGCCGGTGGCCTGAAGTCGGAGATCGCGCCAGGCGAGCTCGACGAATATTACACGTTCTTTTCCAGCGGCCAGACCGGCGAAGTCCGCATCGTCGGCATGCCCTCGATGCGCGAATTGATGCGCATTCCCGTGTTCAACCGCTGCAGCGCGACTGGTTGGGGCCAGACCAACGAAAGCCGCAAGATCATGACCGAGGGTCTGATGCCGGAGACCCGCGAGCGGCTGAAAGACCGTCTCGGCATCTGGATGAACGGCGATTGCCATCACCCGCATATGTCGTTCACGGACGGGACTTATGACGGCCGCTACGTCTTCATCAACGACAAGGCAAATACCCGCCTGGCTCGCATTCGCACCGACATCATGAAGTGCGACAAGATCATCGAGATTCCCAACCAGTACACGATCCACGGCATGCGCCTGCAGAGATATCCGCGCACCGGATATGTGTTCTGTAACGGCGAGTACGAGGTGCCGCTGCCAAACGACGGCAAGGTGCTGGACGACAAAAGCAAATACTGGTCGATCTTCACCGCCGTTGACGGCGACACGATGAAGATCGCGTGGCAGGTGATGGTTGACGGCAACCTCGACAACACCGACGCCGACTACCAGGGCAAATATGCGTTCGCGACCTGCTACAACTCCGAGAAGGGCGTGACGCTGGCCGAAATGACCGCAAGCGAGCAGGACTGGGTCACCGTCTTCAACATCAAGCGGATCGAGGAGGCCGTCAAGAAGGGCGACTACAAGGAGATGAATGGCGTGCCCGTGATCGATGGGCGGCATGGTTCGCCTTACACGCGCTACGTTCCCGTCTCCAACAGCCCGCACGGATTGAACGCCGCGCCCGACGGGATTCACGTCGTCGCCAACGGCAAACTGGCCCCGACGGTAAGCGTCTTGGACGTCCGCCTGCTCGATCAGCTGTTCGACGACAAGATCAAGCCGCGCGATGTCGTGGTCGCCGAGCCCGAACTCGGACTCGGACCGCTGCATACGGCCTTCGATGGCAGAGGCAACGCTTATACGACTCTGTTTCTCGACAGCCAGGTGGCTAAGTGGAACATCGATCAAGCCAAACGAGCGTTCAAGGGCGAGAAGGTCAACCCGATCATCCAGAAACTCGACGTGCAGTACCAGCCGGGTCACAACCATTCCTCGATGGGCGAGACCAAAGAGGCCGACGGAAAATGGCTGCTGTCGCTGAACAAGTTCTCCAAGGACCGCTTCCTCAACGTCGGTCCGCTCAAGCCGGAGAACGATCAGCTTATCGACATTTCGGGGGACCGCATGCGCCTCGTCCATGACGGCCCGAGTTTCGCCGAGCCGCATGACGCGGTGATCATTCATCGCTCGAAGCTCGACGGCCGCGTTCTCAGCATCTGGAAACGCGACGACCCGTTCTTCGAGGACGCGCGCAAGCAGGCGGTCGCCGACGGCGTCAAGCTCGAAAGCGACGCCAAAGTCGTCCGCGACGGCAACAAGGTGCGGGTCTACATGTACTCTGCTGCGCCCGCTTTCGCGCTCGACAAATTCGACGTCCAGCAAGGCGATGAGGTGACCGTCTACATCACCAATATCGATGACGTCGAGGACCTGACCCACGGCTTCTGCATCGTCAACTATGGCGTCAACATGGAGATCGACCCGCAGCAGACGTCGTCGGTGACGTTCGTCGCCGACAAGCCCGGCGTGTACTGGTACTTCTGCACCTGGTTCTGTCACGCCATGCACATGGAAATGCGCGGGCGCATGTTCGTGCACCCGCGAAACGCATGATGGAGCGGACAGCACACCATATGGCGTGCTTCGGGCTGGCGGCGCTTGCCGCCGCCAGCCTTATCGTGCAGGTATCAGCAGCGCAGCTTGCGATTGCGCCAGACGTCAGCGACGTGCAGGCGGTGCTCGACCAGGCGGTGGACGGTGATGAAGTGCGCCTCTCCGCCGGCACCTATCGCGGACCGCTGCGGATCGCCCGCCGTATTACATTTGCCGGCGAAACCGGAGCTGTCATCGCGGGATCTCGCCAGGGCAGCGTCGTGACGGTCACCGCCCCCGGCGCCGTGGTGCGCGGCCTTGAAGTGCGCGGCTCCGGGCGTTCGCTCGAGACGATGGACTCCGGCATTTTTGTCGAGCAATCCGCGCGCGACGCCGTCATCGAGGACAATCTTCTCGAGGACAATCTGTTCGGCGTCTATGTCCACGGAGCTCCCGATGCCGTGGTTCGCCACAACCGCATTGCCGGCTTGCGCCAGATCCGCATCAGCGAGGCCGGCAACGGCGTGTCGGTGTGGAATGCCCCCGGGGCCAAGGTGATCGACAACGAAGTCCGCTATGGGCGCGACGGCATCTTCGTCATATCGAGCCGCAACAATGTGTTCAGCGGCAACCGCTTCAGCAACCTGCGCTTCGCGATCCACTACATGTACGCCAATGACGGCGAGGTCACCAACAACGTTTCGACCGGGAACACCATCGGCTTCGCATTCATGTTCTCGAACCGGCTGGTCGTTCGAAACAATGTGTCCGACCACGATCGCGATCGAGGCATGCTGTTCAACGCTGCGAACGGTTCGAAAATCCTCGGGAATGCCGTGATCGGCGGATTGCAGCCGGCCGAGCGCTGGGCGACTTCCGACAGCCGCGCGGAACAAGGCATTTCGCAAGCGGACGCCGGCACCACCGCGCAGGCAAGCCAGACCAAGGCTCCACGCCTGGGCCCGGAAAAATGCGTATTCATCTACAACACCAACAACAATCGGCTGGAGAACAACTGGTTCGAAGGCTGCGAAATCGGCGTGCATTTCACCGCAGGTTCCGAAGGCAACGCCATCACCGGCAATGCGTTCGTCAACAACGTCAACCAGGTCAAGTATGCCGGCACCCGCTATCTCGACTGGTCGAAAAGCGAGCGCGGCAATTACTGGAGCGACAATCCGGCCTTCGATCTCAACGGCGACGGCATTGCCGATACGGCGTATCGGCCCAACGACCTGATCGACCGGGTGTTGTGGACCGCGCCTGCGGCCAAAGTTCTGATCAACAGTCCCGCCGTCCAGGTGATCCGGTGGGCGCAGCGACAATTTCCCGCGCTGCTGCCGGGTGGCGTCGTCGACAATCACCCGCTGATGTCGCCGCCAGCGCGCCGCAAGCTTGCGGAAGGAACTCGGCCATGAGCACGGTACGAATAACGGACGTCAGCAAACGGTATGGGCGCATCAATGCGGTGTCGGGCGCCTCGTTCGAGCTTGGCCAAGGCGAAATGGTCGCCTTGATCGGCCACAACGGTGCCGGCAAGACCACGCTGATGAAACTGATGCTGGGTTTGATTCACCCGACGCACGGCACGATCCGGGTTCTGGGCGAGGATCCCGCCGCTGGTCAGTTTTCGGCACGGCGCCGGCTTGGCTACCTGCCGGAAAACGTTTCCTTCGATGCAACGTTGACTGGCCGCGAGACGCAGCGGTTCTATGCTCGGCTAAAGCAGGAGCCGATCGCAAAGGCGGAGCATCTGCTTGACGTCGTCGGGCTCGGCGCAGCCGCGGACCGGCGGGTCGGCACATATTCGAAAGGCATGCGCCAGCGCCTCGGGCTGGCGCAAGCGCTGATCGGACGGCCGCAATTGCTGCTGCTCGACGAACCGACCACCGGTCTCGATCCGGAACTGCGCCAGACCTTCTATGACGCGATCCAGCGGCTTGCAGCCGAAGGCACCACGGTTCTGCTCTGCTCGCATGCGCTGACGGAGCTGGAGGAACGGGCGGGACGCGTGATCATCATGAACCGCGGGGTCAAGGTCGCCGATGGCTCGCTCGATGAGCTGAGGCGTCTGGCCCAACTCCCGACCCGGATCCGGCTGAAAATATCCGGCCTTGCTCCCGGCGAGATACCGGCCTGGCTACCCGCGTCCGCTCCGCACCGGCGGCTCAACGGCCACGTTGTCGAGATCGATGCGGCACCGGAGCAAAAGATCGAACTATTGCGCCGCGTTACTGCAACCGACACCTCGGTCGAGGATCTCGACGTGACGTCGCCGAACCTCGACGAACTCTACGCGCATTTCCTGCGATCGGCGGAGGGGCAGCGATGAATGCCGTTCTCACCATTATGGCCAAGGAAATCCGCCAGGCCGTTCGCAACCGCTGGGTGCTTGCTGCAACGCTGCTGCTGGCCGCCCTGGCGCTGTCGTTGACCTTCCTTGGCAGCGCGCCAAGCGGCAGCAATGTGGGCGCACGTCCGCTCGACGTGATCATCGTCAGCCTTTCTAGTCTTACGATCTTCCTGGTGCCACTGATTGCGCTTCTGATCTCGCACGATGCCATCGTCGGGGACATGGAACGTGGCACCATGCTCCTACTCCTGAGCTACCCAGTCGCTCGCTGGCAGGTGCTGATCGGGAAATTCTGCGGACATCTCGCCGTGCTCGCCTTCGCGACCAGTCTCGGCTATGGGGCCGCGGTCGCTGCCTTGTTGGCGACAGGCAGTGACATGGATCGCGAGGGGCTGGCAGCGTTCATCGCAATGATCGGCTCCTCCGTGCTGCTGGGAGCGGTCTTCATTGCAATCGGTTATTGGGTCAGCGCGCAGGTGCGCGACCGCGGCACCGCCGCTGGTGTCTGTATCGGCCTGTGGCTGTTGCTCGTGCTGGTCTACGACATGGCGTTGCTCGGCGTCCTCGTCCTGGACAGGGGCCAGAACATGTCGGGCCCCGTTCTCAACACCTTGCTCCTCCTCAATCCGACCGACATCTACAGACTCCTCAATTTGACCGGCTTTGCCAATGTCAGCGCGTTCTCGGGCATGGCGGGGCTTGCCGGCAGCGCGACGTTGCCCGTCCACGTCCTTGTGGCGGCGCTCGCGCTGTGGACGCTCCTTCCACTGACGGCCGCAAGCCTGTCGTTCTCCCGGAGGGAGCTGTGAAGCGTATTGCTGTTGTCGATGCGCTGCTCGCGCTGTTACTGCTCACAGGCTGCAACGAAAAGCAGCAGTCCGCGCTACCGCTGCCGCACGCGATGACGCCAGAGGCGATCGGCCGTTATTGCGGCATGAACGTGCTCGAGCATCCGGGGCCAAAGGGGCAGATCCTGGTAGCCAGCCTGATCGAGCCGGTCTGGTTCTCCTCGGCGCGCGATGCCATCGCCTTCACGATGCTGCCGGACGAACCGAAGGACATCCAGGCCATCTATGTCTCCGACATGGCGAAGGCGGCGAGCTGGGACAAGCCCGGCGCGGATAATTGGGTCGAGGCGCGAAAGGCGCTGTTCGTGATCGGCAGCGGCGTCAAGAGCGGGATGGGCGGCCTCGAAGCCGTGCCGTTCTCGGACCGGGGCGCCGCCGAAAAGTTTGTCGCCGAAAATGGCGGGCACATCGTTGGCTTCAGCGAGGTGCCGCGGGATTACGTGCTGGGATCGAACGAGTCCAGCGCATCGACGGATGACAAGACGGCCGCGCCGGGCTCGACAAACTGAGGAGGAGTTCATGGCCGAGATTTTATCGCGCCGCCGCTTCATCCGTATCAGCGCCGCGGCGGCGGGCCTTTTTCTCGTCGCTTTCAGACGCGGGGCAAAGGCGGACACCAACCTCGTCACCTGGCGCGGCACGATGCTCGGCGCCAGCGCCACCTTGAAGATCCATCACGAGCACCCGCATGAAGCGGAACGCCTGATCGCGGTTGCCTGCTCGGAAGCGCGACGGCTCGAGCGGCTGTTCAGCCTCTACCGGGAAGACTCCGCCCTGGTCGAGCTGAACCGGACGGGCGTACTGGTCGATCCTCCTGCCGAACTCGTGGATCTCCTGGAAATCTGCATGCGTTATGCGGAGCTGACCAACGGGGCGTTCGATCCGACCGTGCAGCCGTTGTGGCGCCTCTATGCCGATCACTTCTCGCGCGCCCACGCCGATCCCAACGGCCCTGCCCCGGCCGATGTGCAGCTCGCCCTCGCAAATGTGGGCTACCGCCGGCTTCACGTCAGCCGCGACCGCATTGCGATGCCGCGCGGGGCCGCGATCACTTTGAACGGCATCGCGCAAGGCTATGTCACAGACAGGATCGTCAACCTCCTGCGCGCGCAAGGTATCGCGCGCAGTCTCGTCGACATGGGCGAGAGCCGCGCCATCGGACCGCGTCCGGATGGACAGCCTTGGGAAATCGGGATTGCCGACCCCGATTCGATAGGGGTCACCGCGACGGTCATTCCGATCGTCGACCGCGCGGTATCGACATCGGGCAGCTATGGCTTCTGTTTCGATGCCGATGGTCGCTTCAACCACCTGTTCGACCCGTCGAGCGGCGGCTGCGCCGGACGCGACCGCAGCGTGACCACCATCGCCGCCGATGCGACTGCCGCCGATGCGATGTCCACCGCCTTCAGCTTCATGACGGAGCCGCGCATCCGATCACTGCTTATGCCCGCGAGGATCGAACGGGTACATCTCATCGATGCGCGCGGATATGCGTCTGATCTGGTCGCGTAAGACAACGCACCAGATGACCACTAGCCCTCTCGCGCAGCCGGCGCCGCCGACCTGGAACCATGATAAGCTCGGCATCCGTCACAAGCCCTCGCTCTTGCATGGTGGTTGCTGCTGATGCGTCGCGTTTATCTTGTTCTTGGCTTTATTTTCGTCGCCACCGGTTTTGTCGGAGCACTCTTGCCGGTGCTCCCGACAACGCCGTTCCTCATCCTTGCCACGACCTGCTTCGCACGATCCTCACCGCGGCTCGAGAATTGGCTTCTCTCCCATCCCCGCTTCGGGCCAGCCCTGCGTGCGTGGCATGAGCACGGCGCGATCCCCCTGAGGGCGAAGCTGCTGGCGCTTGCCGGCATGAGCGTTGGATTCCTGCTGTTCTGGATCGGAGCCGCGCCTGGCCCGATCCTGATGGCAAGCGTCGGAGTGCTGATGCTTACCGGTCTGGTCTACGTTTTCACCAGACCATCGGCTTGACTTGAACAGGCTGGTCGCGGCGCTCCCCCAAGCATCACGCCCCAGGACCAACGCAGAGCTATTTCCCTACCAGCGGACATTGGCTTTCGGGGAGCGGACGGAACGATTCCTCGCCGGACATCTCAGCCAACACCTTATAGAAATCGCCGCGATATTTGGATTCGGCGGGGGACTTCACCTTCATCAGGTAGGTCTTGTGCATCACACGACCATCGACCCGGACTTCAACGTTCTTGTTGTAGAAGTCGTTCACCGGCATTTCCCGCATCTTCGCGGCAACAGCCCTGCCCTCATCGGTACCGGCCGCCTGCACGGCCTTCAAATAGTGCATCACCGAGGCATAAGTGCCGGCCGTGATCAGATTTGGGATAAAGCCGCCGGAGCGCTCCATGAAGCGCTTGGCCCAGGCGCGCGTCTCATCGTTAGCATCCCAATAGAATGACGTGGTCAGCGTCAAACCTTGGGCGACGTTAAGTCCAAGCCCCTCGATATCGTTGATATAGATCACCAGACTCGCCAGGTTTTGCCCGGACTGGACGATACCGAATTCGCGAGCCTGTTTGATGGCGGTCAGCAGATCGGCGCCTGACATCGCCAGTCCGATTTCCTTGGCTTTGGACGCCTGCGCCTGCAAGAGGAACGAGGAGAAGTCCGGCGAGCCAAAGGGAAAACGCACGCTGCCGACCACCTTGCCGCCGTTCGCCTCGACGAAGCGGCTCGCGTCATTCTGAAGAGAGTGACCGAAGGCATAGTCGCTGGTCAGGAAGAACCAGGAAGTGCCACCCTGTTTGGTCACTTGGCTGGCGGTGCCCTTGGCGAACGCGTATGTGTCGTAGCTCCACTGCGTCGTGGTCGCCGAACAGGCCTTTCCGGTGAGCTCTGTGGTCGCTGCGCCCGAGATCAGCAGGATCTTGTTGCGCGGACGCGCAATCTCCTGCGTCGCCAGCGCGACCGCAGAACCGGCAACGTCCGTGATCGCATCGACGCCTTCAGCGTCAAACCACTTGCGACTTAACGTAGAGGCGATATCAGCCTTGTTCTGATGATCCGCGGTGACAACGACGATCGGCTTGCCGAGAACCTTCCCTCCGAAGTCATCAACGGCCATCTGCGTGGCCTCGACCGAATGCTTGCCGACGAGATAGGCGAATCCGCCCGAGTGGTCCGTCAACACGCCAATTTTGACCACGTCGTCGGAGACCTGCGCGTACGCGCTAGCGGACGACGCCAGCACAGCCGCGACGACCATTCCCAGGCTTGATGTCTTCACAATCGTTCCTCCCTCTCCAATTTCGTTGTTTTCAGCGACTCACACGGCCAGCGCGATCCCGTCGTGTCCGGGATCGGCTCCGCCGTCGAGCTTGTCGCCATCGATGCGGATGCCGTGGACGGCCGCGAATCCGAACGTGTACGGACTGCGGATCACCTCATATCCCTCGGCCTCGAGCTGTCGGGTGGTGCGATGGATGATCCGATTTGAGACATCGATCGCGTTGCTGGTTGCCGAGAACCGCGGCGCGCTCACCGCTTCGGTCATGGTCATACCGAAATCGAGGACGTTGAGGATCGCCTGCAGCACACCCATTGCAATCTGGGTGGCGCCCGGAGCGCCAATCACCAGGTAAGGCTTGCCATCACGAAGAATGATCGAAGGGCATACCGAAGTGAAGCGCGCCTTGCCGGGCGCAATGCTACCCGCCCGGCCCGGCCGCGGATCGAACACAGCCATGCATCCGTTATAAAAGAAGCCAAGGCCATCGGTGATAACGCCGGAAGGCATTCCCAGCGAATGAGTCATGGTCACGCAATTGCCGTCGCGGTCGATGACCGAAACCTGGGTCGTGTCCTTCGACGGAAATCCGGAATTGAGACGCGGCACATCTGCTTTGATCCGCGCCGCGATGTCCTTTGCCATGGCGGCAGCGTAGTCCTTCGACACCAAGCGTGAAGTGGGAACGTCGACGAAGCCGGGATCGCCGATGAAGTTATCCTTGTCGATCGTCGCACGCTTCATGGCTTCGCATACGACGCGGAGATACTCGGCACTGTTATGTCCGATATCCGCCAGATCGAAACGCTCAAGCATATTGAGCATCTCGACGAGCATGAGGCCGCCGCCGGGCGGATTATTAGTGGTGACTTCGTAGCCGCGATATGTACTTCGCAGCGGATCGAGCCATTTTGGTTGATACGATGCGAGATCCTCAGCGGTGATCAGGCCGCCATGCTCCCGCATATCGCGTGCGATGCGCTGCGCCAGTTCACCCTTATAGAAAACGTCAGAGCCACCCTCGGCAATCAGGCGGAGCGTCTTGGCATAGTCCGGATTGCGCACGAGATCGCCCACGCGCTTCGGCGTGCCGTCGTCGCGACAATAGAGGCTTCGGCCGGACGGCGAGAACGCCAATCGTTCCACACCGGACGCACGCCCCATCGTGCCGGGATCGGACCAGAAAAACTCGACATGCGGCCGCACCATCCAGCCGCGCTCAGCCCACTCGATCGCTGGAGCCACAATGTCGCGCCACGGCAGCACACCGAATCTGGCGTGTGCCTCAAAATATGCTTTCAGCGACGCCGGGACGCAGGCCGATTGATAGCCGACGTCATTCACCTTGCCCTTGAGAATGAAGCCATAGCCGTCCCGCGCCTCGCCTTCGATCAGGTGTGCCCACATATCGGGTCGCGCAGCGGCCGGCGACGGGGCATGGAAGTCGAGATATTTGTGAAAATTCTGCGTCGGGAAGTAGATGCCGGCGCTCCCGAACCCGGCGATGCCGGTCATCAGCGGGTCCACCACGCCCTGCACGAGCGCGCACGCGATCGCTGCATCGATAGCGTTGCCGCCGGCCTGCAGCATCGTCGCCCCTGCCTCCGCCGCTTCGGCTTGTGCCGCGACGATCATCGCCTTCGCTTGGGGCATGTTTCCTCCGTTTCGTTGCACGGGTTCTTGGGCGCTGCGGCAGCAGGGAACTCCAGGCCGCGTCCCGCACTCGCGTCATTGCCTACCGATTTGGCAAATAGTATTCATGCCTGTCCAATACTAAATGGGCGCCAATTGATAACCGACTGATATCAGTTCCCAGATGATTCATCCCTCGCTTCACGCCAAGACCCAATACTTCCTCGCCGTCGCGGAGACGCTAAGCTTCCGAAAAGCGGCTCAGATGTTGGGAATTGCTCAGCCGGCTCTCAGCCGCAGCATCCGGCACCTCGAGAGGCAGTTCGGCTTTCCTCTGTTTGAGCGCTCGACGCGTCATGTGGCGCTGACCCCTGCCGGCGAAACCCTCTATCGCGAAGCCGCCGAAGCGATGCGACGGTTAACACGTGCCTTTGCCCGCGCCGGCGCTGTGGCGCAGGGTCTCAGCGGCACGGTGATGGTCGGCTACTCTACGTTCGCCGCAACGGGCCCGATGTCGGATGTCATCATAGAGTTCCGCAAGAAGTACCCGGAAGCTCAAGTCGGCCTACGATTGCTTGCATCATCGGAGCAATCCGAAGCGCTGAACGAAGGCACTATCGACCTCGGCTTCATGATGGCCAATGTGTCGTCGGGTCCGCAGAAGAGCATCCCCATCTCGCGCGAGCGGCTCATCGCGCTTGTCCCCGCCAGTCACGCCTGGGCCAAGCAACGATCGATAACGCTGCGACGCATGGCGACCGCGCCGATCGTGATCGGTACCGCCAGTCGATGGCGCGGCTTCAGGATGCTTGTCGACGATATGACTGCAGCGAAAGGTCTGACATTGAACGTTATTGAGGAGGCCGACGACTTGCCGGTGCTGCTTCAGCTCGTGCGATCGGGCTTCGGCTGCACGATTCTCGATGCCTCGTTCATTCCGACGCTGCCACCGGGAATCAAGCCGCTCGAACTCAAAGATGCCAAAGCAACCCTGGATATCGCACTGGCCTGGCGAGAGGACAACCTTTCCCCGCTAACCGCGCGGTTTATCGAGGTCGCGAGAGAACTGATCAGAAACCCGACGGGCTGATCCGAGGAGGCCCGTCGGCCATCGCCCAAAAGCGGGCCGACGAGCCTCCTGCAGGTCACTTCGTCTCAACTTCGTTGAAAGCGTCGCGAGCATTGCGGAATGCGTCTATGCCGGCGGGCACGCCGCAATAGACGGCGACCTGTAGCAATATTTCCTTGATCTCGTCCTTGGTAAGTCCATTCTTCAGGGCGCCCTTGACGTGAAGCTTCAGTTCATGTGGCCGATTAAGCGCGCCGAGCATGGCCAGGTTGACGATCGAGCGAGTACGCCGATCGAGCCCGGGCCTTGTCCACAGCGCACCCCAGCAGAACTCGGTCGACCATTCCGCCATCGTCCGGGTGAATTCGTCGGCGCCTGCGATCGATTTGTTGACGTAGTCCTCGCCGAGCACTTCCTTGCGAACTTTGAGGCCTTTTTCGAACAACTCGCTTTTGCTCATAATCGTCCTTTCAGGTTTGGAGAGCGTTGCATCAAGTTGGAAACATCATCGAGCGCATCGATTTGCCGGACCGCCTCGATAACATCGTCCGGGTCCCAATCGCTTCCACCGGCCCGCACGCACGCGCGCAACTTCGCTTCGATATCGTGATCGGTGAGCGGATCGGCCAGACTGCCCCGTGGCGACGTGACGGTCTCAGTGAAGACTTCGCCCGTCACGAGGCGCACACTCACCCGCGCCGCGCCATCAGGCATCGTGTCGTCACGATCAGCCCTCACCTTCTGTCGCAACTGCACGACGTCAGGTCGGAACACCGTCTTGTGCGCAAATTCGCCAATGCCGGCCGCACCGATCAGTAAACCGCATGCCGCGCAATGATGGATACTCACGCGCGCGTCACGCTCGTTATGTACCGGCCGATTACCTCGCGCCAGCAACAACGCCGAGCCTTGCACCGTCACAGAATCGATTTGATCGGTCCGCCCACCGATCCGATCGCGAAGGCGGAAGCAAGCGTCGATGACGGCATGGAACACGATGCCGGCTGGATAGGGCTTGTAGGTATTTCTTGCGATCTCCCAGGTATTGCCGAGGCCACCAAGCAGACGGTCGAGATCGGGTTCGTCGCCCATGGTGCGCGCCCATCCGAGAGGCCCTTCGATGGCGCGGGGCGCGGCCGCATACCCCTGCTGAGCGAGCAGTGCGGCAAAAAGCCCGTTACGCGCGGCATTGCCGACGCTCACATTCTTGGCGGCGGTCGGCAGGTTCTCGACATTGCCTGCCGACTGGCTTGCGGCAATCCCGATCGCGTCGGCAATGCCGTCGGCCTGTAGTCTCAGCAGCTTTGCACAGGCGGCTGCCGCGCCAAATATCCCGCAGGTCGAGGTGATATGCCAGCCGCGCGCATAGTGGCGCGGCGAGACCGCATTGCCGATGCGGCACTCGACCTCGACGCCGAGGATGAAGGCCGTCAACACATCGTGTCCCGATAGTTTGCGCGCCTGCCCGAGTGCCAGCACCGGAGCTGCAACCGGCGCGGCCGGATGAATGATCGTTTCGGGATGGGTGTCGTCGAAGTCGAGCAGGTTGGCGGAGATGGCGTTGATGAATGACGCGCACAGGGCATCGAGCCGCTCGGAGCGGCCGATGATCGCGGAGGTCTGAGAGCCGCTGAACGGCGACAATGTCTGCAGGGCGGTCGTCACCGCCGGATCGTGGGCCGAACCCAGTGCGGTCGCGAAGAAGTTGAGAATGGACCGTTTGGCGTCGTGACCTTGCCTCGCGACATCCGCCCATGATGTGGCGGCGACAAATTCGCCGAGCGTCCGGCTGACGCTTGAAACCTCGTCTTGTGTCACCTGAGCGGATTCCTCGGTTTTCAAAAACCATAAGCCGACCCGCGGCCAACTGTCGACCACAAAATGTTCTGCTTGACAGATTGACTGACAATCCGAACAGTGAGGATCGCGGGTGCAGGAACTGCTGCCTCGATGACGACAAACGACAACAACAAGAGCGCGTTCGTCCTGGAAACGCGCGGGCACGGGAGTGAACGATGGCGGGAGAGACGCTCGGCGTCATTGGCACGGGTCGCATGGGCGGCCCCATGGCGGGGCGATTGATGGACGCCGGCTATTCGCTGGTCGTCTACGATACACAGAGCGAAGCGACGGAGCCGCTGGTCAAGCGCGGTGCACAGCTGGCCAAGTCGCCTGCCGATGTCGCCTCTCGCGCGGATATCGTGCTGGCCAGCCTGCCCACTCCAGACATTGTGAAGGCGGTCGCGCTCGGTCCGGATGGGATCAGCAGCGGGAGCCGCGCGCGAATCGTGATCGATCTGTCCACCACCGGCCCGGGCGCAGCCAAGCTCGTGGCAGAGGGCCTGCAAGCAAAAGGCATGACACTGGTCGATGCGCCCGTGAGTGGCGGCATCAAAGGTGCTGTCAACGGCACGCTGGCGGTCATGGTGTCGTGTCCGCAGACGACCTATGAGACTGTCAAGCCAATCCTGAAGAACTTCGGCAAGCTGTTCTACACCGGCGACAAGCCCGGCGTGGCGCAGACAGCCAAGCTCGCCAACAATCTGATGGCAGCGGCGGCTCTGGTCATCACATCCGAAGCCGTGGCGATGGGCGTGAAGGGCGGCGTCAACGCCAAGGTCCTGATCGATATCATCAATGCCAGCAGCGGCCGCAACAGCGCATCCGAAGACAAGTTCCCGCGTTCGGTGTTGCCCGGCACTTTCGATTTCGGCTTCACCACCGGCCTCTCCTACAAGGACGTCCGGCTGTGCGTCGATGAAGCCGAAGCCATGGGCGTGCCCATGGTGTGCGGCGCCGTGGTGCGGCAAATGCTCGCGATCACCAATGCCAAATATGGCGCCGCATCCGATTTCACCTCGATCGCCAAGGTGGTCGAGGAGTGGGCCGGAGTGCAGATGCGCGGCTGATCACAACGCTTCAGGGAGCAGCGATTGCGATGACGATCGGCCCGACCGGATCCGGCAAGGCATCGCTCGCGCGGCAGATGGCGCGATCCGCGCTTGCCGTCGATCTCGCGGATTTCGAGCCCGACGTGATCGCGAAAGCAAAGGCCTGCCTGCTCGATTTCCTGTCCTGCGCCTTCGAGGCAGGCACTCACCCCTGGAGCCGTCAGGCTGTCACGATCGCGCACACCGCTAGCGACGGCGCAACCATCATCGGTAGCTCGCGGCTTGCCTCACCGGCTGACGCCGCTTTCGCCAACGCCGTGATGGGGCATGGGCTGGTGCGAGAAGACATGCATGCCGCCAGCATATCGCATCATGGCGTCGTGATCTGGCCAACCCTGCTCGCGCTATCGGAGCAGGCTCCGCTGCGTGGCACCACCCTGCTCGCCGCCGCCATCATCGGTTACGAGACCGGTGCGCGGATTGGCCGGGCGCTCTTTACGTCCGAGCTCGCACGCTTGTACCGCCCGACGGGGTTGGTTGCACCGCTTGGTGCAGCACTGGCCGGAAGCTTCGCACTCGGGCTGTCCGAGGACGCCGCGACCAGCGCCATGGCCATCGCCGCCAACACCTCAAGCGGCTTGAACCAGTGGCCACACACTGGCGCCTCAGAAATGTATTTTCATCCCGGCTTCGCTACAAGCAATGCGGTCAAGGCAATAGGCCTCGCCGCAGCCGGCGCATTCGGGTCGGAGATGATCCTCGAAGGCGAAGCCGGCCTGTTCGCGGCCTATCGGCGCGAGACAGCGCCCATCAGCATCGAACTCTTCGGCGGCGGCGAGTGCGAGATCATGGCCGTCTACAACAAGCCGGCACCGGCCTGTAACTTCGCCCAAACCGCGGCGCAGGCCGCGCTTCGAGCCTCGCACGAACTCGCCAACACGGATGACGTCGATCGCATCATCATTCGCGCTCCGGATGCCGCTGTTCGCTATCCCGGATGCGACTCGAAGGGGCCTTACCGGAACGCACTGCAGGCCAAGATGAGCATTCCGTTCAGCGTCGCAGCAACGCTTGCGCGGGGTGAGATCGAAGAAGAGAACTACGCGGAACTGGACGATCCCGAAATCCTCCGTCTCGTTGCAGCAACCAGCCTGCGGAGTGATCCCGGCTTCACCGCCTCTTTCCCCGGCAAGCAAGGCGCGGAAGTGACTGTGTTCCTGCGTGACGGAAGAACGATCAGACACGCCCTGGCCGATGTCGTTCCGGCAACGCCTACAGATATTCGCGCACGCTTTCGAACTGCGGCAACGCGCGTCATCGGGGAAGACCGCGCGCAACGCCTCGAACAACTCGTCGATGGCTGCGAGCAGCTTGGCGATGCCAGCGTGATCGCGGCGCAATGCCGGCTGGACTCGCCGGAGCGGATTTTGCGATCGGCGTCATAGGAAACGCCAGACATTGCGGAGGTGAAATGGCGGACCGGGAGACCAGCGTTGCAGCGACGACAGCGAAGGACGGCCGGCAAAATGGCCTTATCCCTGCGCCGCGGAGATCTTGCTGATGGAAGGATTTCTGCAAGCGCTCGCCGCAGGCCTGCTGATCGGTGCGGTCTACGGCCTGATGTGCGTCGGACTTGGCCTGATCTTCGGCGTCATGCGGGTCATCAATTTCGCCCATGGCGATTTCATGATGCTCGGCATGTATGTCGCCTTCTACCTGTTCACCGCCGCTGGCGTCCAGGCCGTCTTCGGCAATGCTGTCGGACCCTTCATCGCGATCCTGCTGGCCGGCCCTGTGCTCGCGCTGTTCGGCTATGTCGTTCACCGTACCCTGATTTCGCATGTGTCGGGCACACGCACGGCCTCGCTCGAGGGTGAAGGTCACTATGCTCAGCTCATCCTGACGCTTGGCATCGCGCTGATCCTCCAGAATGGCGGCCTCATCATCTTCGGGTCGGTGCTGGCTTCGATCCGCACGCCACTGTCGAGCTCGGCGTGGGAACTCGGCCCGGTCTTCGATATGAGCATCTTCATCAACAAGGCGCGCGGCATCGACGCTGTCGTTTCGCTTTTGATCATGACGCTGCTGTCGCTCTTGATCACCCGGTCGCGGATCGGAAAATCGCTTCGTGCCGCCGCCGACAATCCGACCGCTGCGACCTATATGGGCATCGATGTTGACCGTGCCCACCGTACCGCCTTCGCGCTCGGCTCCGGCATCACGGCCATTGCCGGCGGTCTGCTCGCCACCAACTATCCGTTCCATCCGTTCGTCGGGCTCGAATACGTCATCGTCATGTATGCCGGCGTCGTTCTCGGCGGCATGGGCAGCATCATCGGCGCCTTCTGGGGCGGCATGACGATCGGGCTGGTCCAGCAGATGTCGACACTGATTTTGCCGACGCAGTTGCAGAACGCAGCGATCTTCGTCGTGTTCCTCCTCATCATTTTCTTCCGCCCGCAAGGCTTCTTCGGGCGCATGGTCGAGAGGACATGACCGTGCACCAATTTCGCTCGCTGGTCCCTGCTCTCGTCTTCACGATCGCTTATGCGGCGATCTCGCTCAGCGTCACCAACTCGTACTATCAACTGGTTCTGACGCTGGTCCCGGTATGGGCGGTGTTCGGTTTGTCCTGGAATCTGCTGAGCGGATACACCGGGCTGATCTCGTTCGGGCACGCCGCCTTTTTCGGGATCGGCGCCTATACGACAGCGCTCGGACAAATCTACTTCGACCTGTCGCCTTGGCTCCTGATTCCGGTCGCCGCAATGCTTGGTGGCATTGCCGGGCTGCTGATCGGATTTCCGACCTTTCGTCTGCAGGGCCACTACTTCGCGCTGGCGATGCTGGCCTATCCGCTCGCCATTCTCTACGTGTTCGAGTGGCTCGGCTTCCAGGAAGTCACGCTCCCGATCAAGCGCGACGCCCCCGTCGCCTATATGCAGTTTGCCGATCCCCGGCTCTACACCTTGCTGGCGCTGGCGATCATGCTTGCCACGATCCTGCTGACGCGGGTCATCGAACGTTCCCGCTTTGGCATGGCGCTGCTGGCAATCAAGCGGAACGAGGCCGCAGCCGAAGCCGCCGGCATCAATACGCTGGCCTGGAAGCTGCGCGCGATCACGCTCAGCGGCGCGATAGCTGCCGCCATCGGTGCGTTCTATGCGCAGGTGCTGCTGGTGGTCACCCCGCAATCGGTGTTCGGCATGCTGGTGTCGGCGCAGGCGCTGACGGTTGCGATGTTCGGCGGCGTCGGCACCGTCTGGGGCCCTGTCATTGGCTCTGTGATCCTGATCCCGCTGGCCGAGATCCTGCATGCCGAGGCCGGCGCACGTTTCCCTGGCATCCAGGGCGTGATCTTCGGATTTGCCATCGTCTGCGTCATCCTGGTCGCTCCGGAAGGACTGTTCTGGAAATTGCGAGATCTCCTGCGCAAGCGGCTGGCGCCAAAAGCGGCCGCGATGGTGGATGGATCGCAAGCTCCGGCGACAACCGTGACGTCGCCCCGGCCCGCCCGACAGCGAGCCGCAACCGGCGAAATTGTGCTTGAGGTCCGGAACCTCTCTCGCTCTTTCGGCGGCTTGAAAGCCGTCCAGAACGTCAGCTTCAAACTGCACAAGAACGAAATCCTCGGGATCATCGGCCCGAACGGCGCCGGCAAGACGACGCTTTTCAATCTCCTGAACGGCTTCCTGCGACCGAACCAGGGCGAAGTGCTGATCGATGGCCGCAACATGTCCGGCGAGCGCCCGCATACGATCTGCGAGGCCGGCGTCGGCCGCACTTTCCAGGTCATGCGTCCATTCCTGCGCATGTCGATCCTCGACAATGTCGTGGTCGGCGCCTATGTGCGCGCACGAACTGACGAAGAGGCGCGAAAGCTTGCCGCCGACGCGGTCGCGCGCGTCGGCCTTTCTGCGGTGGCAGACCGCGTCGCTGGCGAGCTCTCGACCAAGGAGCTGCGGCTGATGGAGCTCGCGCGCGCACTCGCAGGCCAGCCGCGCATCCTGTTGCTCGACGAGACGCTCGCGGGCCTCGGCCATGGCGAGGCGGACGAGGTCGTCGCCGTGATCCAGCAGCTTGCGCGCGACGGCATGACGATCGCCATCATCGAGCACACGATGCAGGCGATGGTTCGCCTGGTCGACAGCTTCCTCGTGCTCGACCATGGCGCCGTCATCACCGAGGGCGAGCCGGAGGTGGTCACGCGCGATGGCCGCGTGATCGAGGCCTATCTCGGCAAGAAATGGATGGCCCATGCTCCGCATTGAGGGATTGAGCGCGGGCTACTCGGCCAAGCCCGTCTTGAACGGTGTGTCCATCAATGTCGATGCAGGCCAGTTCGTCGCCATCGTTGGACCGAACGGCGCCGGCAAGACGACCCTGTTCAAGACCATTTCCGGCATCCTGAGGCCGAGCGGCGGCGGAATCTTCTTTAACGGTGTCGATCTCCTCGCAGTACCACCTGCGCAGCGCGCCCACCTTGGCATCGCCCACGTCCCGGAAGGCCGCCAGGTTTTTCCTTCGCTCACCGTGATGGAGAACCTGGAAATGGGCGCGATGACCGAGAGCGGCCGACGCGACTGGGCGGCGAACATCGAACGCATCTTCGCGTGGCTACCGGTGCTCGCGGAGCGCCGCAGCCAGTTCGCAGGCACCTTGTCCGGCGGCCAGCAGCAGATGCTCGCGATTGGACGCGGCCTCGCCTCCTCGCCGAAACTGCTGATGCTGGACGAGCCCTCGATGGGGCTTGCGCCGTCGACCGCGGATTTCGTCTTCGAGCGGCTGATCGAGATCCGCCGGCAGTCCGGCCTGACCATGCTGCTGGTCGAGCAGCGCGTGGCGGAGGCGCTGGAGTCCGCAGATCACGGCTATGTCCTCGAGGCCGGACGCGTCGTCCTCGAAGGCAACAACGAAACCCTGCGCGCCGACGACCGCGTGCGCAAGGCCTATCTCGGCATGTGACGAGCCAACGAACAATGGGGAGGGAGAAAACAAGATGAACAAGACGACCAACGGATTGACCCGCCGCACCGTGCTGTCGGGTGCCGCCGCTGTCGGCCTCACGCAGGTGGCGCGCGCACAGCAACCGGCTGAGGTCAAGGTCGGCCTGATCGTACCACTGTCCGGCATCTATACCCGGCCGGGCCAGGTGATGAAGATGGGCGCCGAGATGGGCATCGAGCACATCAATACGCAGGGCGGCATCAAGGCGCTCGGCGGCGCGAAGCTGAAGCTAGTGGTGATCGACTGCGGCGATACCACCGAGAAGGCCAAGAATGCAGCCCAGCGCATGGTGGCGCAGGAGCCCGACCTCGTCGCCGCCACCGGCGCTTATCTCTCCTCCTTCACACTGGCTGTCACCGAGGTGACCGAGCGCGCCGAACTGCCAGTGCTGACGTTGTCCTATTCGGATCTGCTGACCGACCGCGGGTTCAAGTACATCTTCCAGACCGCCGCAACGGCGAGCCGTCAATCCGAACTCGGATTGCCGACGCTGATGAAGCTCGCAGAAGCTGCCTCTGGCAAGCGGCCGAAAACGGTGGCGATGTTGATGGACAACACCGCGACCTCGGTCGCCACAGCCAAGGCGCTCAAGGAGAAGTTGTTCGCACAGCAAGGATTGCAGCTCGTCGTCGAGGAAGTCTGGACGCCACCATTATCCGATGCCACTCCCCTGATCCAGAAGGTCCGCTCCGCGAAGCCCGACCTGCTGCTGTTCATGCCCAACGCCGTCTCGGACGCGAAGCTCGGGCTCGAAAAAATCAGCGAATTCGGCCTCGGCCAGGGCAAGATCCCGACCGTCTCCTTCAGCATCACCATCGCCGAACCGGACATGCTGCAAAGCGTCAGCCCGGAGGTCGTGCAAGGCATCATGACGATCGTCGCGAACTGGGGGTCAAAGGGTCATGAGGACCTCATCGCGGAGCTCAAGGCCAAATACAAGGAGCCCTGGATGACGCAGAACGTCATCTCGACATATGGCGATATGTGGCTGATGAAGGAAGCGCTGGAGAAGGCCGGCAAGGCTGATCGCCAAGCCGTGGCGCAGGCCTTCCGCACACTGGATGCCGGCCCGTCGAAATACTATCCCGGCGGCCAGCTCAAATTCGACGACAAGGGCCGCCGCGTCGGCGCCGGCGTCGTCATCGTGCAGTGGCAATCGGGCGTGCCGGTCACCGTCTATCCGCCCGAACTCGCGCAATCGCAGCCATTCTGGCCGAAGAAATCCTGACGGCAGCCTCGTGACCATTCGCGGAGGAGAATCGTCATGACTGGAAGGAACCGAACCACAGTGACGCGGCGAACGCTGCTTGTGGGCGCGTCCAGCACGCTGATCGCATCCCGCGCGTGGGCACAGCATCCACCGGAGGTGAAGGTCGGCTTGCTGGTGCCGATTTCCGGGCTCTATGCGCGCCCGGGAACGGTCATGCGTGAGGGCGCCGAAATGGCTGTCGATCACATCAATGCCCAAGGCGGCATCAAGGCGCTCGGCGGCGCCAAGCTGAAACTGGTGGTGCTGGATTCCGGCGACACCACGGAAAAGGCCAAGAATGCCGCCCAGCGCATGGTGGCCCAGGAGTTTGATCTGGTCGCGGCGAGCGGCGCCTATCTCTCCTCGTTCACGCTCGCGGTCACCGAGGTGACGGAGCGCGCCAATCTGCCCGTCCTCACCCTCTCCTACTCGGACCTGATCACCGATCGCGGCTTCAAATACGTTTTCCAGACCTCGGCAACGGCGGGCTCGCAGGCTCGCCAGGCGCTGCCGCAGATCATCAAGCTGGCGGAGACGGCTTCCGGCAAGCGGCCGAGGTCAGTTGCGATCCTCACCGACAATACGGCGGCTTCCATCGCATCCGCGAAATCGATGCGCGAGGGCCTTTTGGCGGAAAACCAGTTGCAACTGATCGTCGACGAGACGTTCACGCCGCCACTCGCGGATGCGACGTCGCTGGTGCAGAAGATACGCTCCGCGAAGCCCGATCTTCTATTCTTCCTGCCGACCGTGATTTCGGACGCGAAACTGCTGCTGGAAAAGATGAACGAGTTCGGCCTCGGCCAAGGCAAGGTACCGACCATCTCGTTCGGCATCGCGATCGCCGAACCGGACATGCTGCAGACCGTCAGCCCGGAGCTGCTTCAAGGCGTCCTCACCTGCGTCGCAAGCTGGGGCGCCAAGGGACACGAGGCGCTGATCGCCAAGCTGAAGAGCCGCTACAAGGAGCCATGGATGACGCAGAATGCGATCTCCACCTATGGCGACATGTGGGTGATCAAGGACGCACTGGAGAAGGCCGGCAAGGCTGACCGCGTCGCCGTCGCCGAAGCCCTGCGCAACATGGATGCCGGTCCCTCGAAATACTACCCGCTGGGCGAGATCAAGTTCGACGACAAAGGCCGCCGCGTCGGCGCCGGCATGACCATCGTACAGTGGCAGTCTGGTGTCCCGGTGACGGTGTTCCCGCCGGAGCTTGCACTGGCGCAGCCGTTCTGGCCGAAGAGCTAACAGGGGGAAACGCCGCGCGATGAAGGACAAATGGGCACTCGTGACCGGGGCAACCGCGGGCCTGGGATTGGCAGTGGCGGAAAGCCTTGCCGGCGCGGGGGCCAATATTGTCCTGCATGATCTCGTCGCGCCGGACGAATCCGCTGACCGGTTGCGCGCGCAATTCGGCGTCGACGTGATCACTGCGGGAGCCGACCTGTCGCAGCGCTCCGCCATCGAGGCCATGCTGGCCGACCTGCTTCGCCGCTGCGGCGCGATCGATATTCTCGTCAACAATGCCGTGGTCCGGCATTTCTCTGATCTCGAGCACTTTCCACCGGATCAATGGGAGCACGCGCTGGCGGTGAACGTGTCTGCGCCCTTCCACTTGATCCGCCTTACGCTACCCGCCATGAAGCAACGCGGCTGGGGCCGCATCATCAACATGGCCTCCATCTATTCGACCCGCGCGGTCGAAGATCGCATCGACTACGTCACCACCAAAACGGCAATCCTCGGTATCACCCGCGCCGTCGCGCTCGAAACCGCGCGCACCGGAATCACTTGCAATGCGGTCTCCCCAGGGACGCTGCCGACCCCGGCCATCCAGAGCAAGATCGCCTCCATTGCTGCCAAAACCGGCGAGTCCCTGGAGCGCGCCACGGAAAAATACCTCGCGGAGCGCCAGCCGTCCGGCCGGTTCATCGGGATGGAAGCCGTTGGCGCGCTGGTGGTGTTCCTCTGCGGCGCAGCCGCACAGGACATCACCGGGGCTAGCCTGCCGATCGATGGAGGCTGGTCAATCGCATGAATAAAGCCGATTTCGAGAGAGCGACAAATGCTGATTCTGCCGGTAAATCGCTGGTGAACCCGCGATAGAACGAAGGCATCTCGCAAATGGACCGACGCGCCGAACTGCAGTCCACGCTTCGCATCGAAGCCGTCCCGACCGTCAGGAAGATGGTCGCGCAAAAGCTGCGCGAGGCGATCATGTCCGGGACGCTTAAACCCGGCCAGCGGCTGGTCGAGCGCGAGCTGTGCGAGATGATGGGCGTCAGCCGCCCCTCGATCCGGGAGGCGCTGCGGCTGCTGGAAGCTGACGGACTGGTCAACACGGTCCCCCACCGCGGCCCGGTGGTCAGCAGGATCAGCCTCGAGGAGGCCCGGCAGCTCTACGCCGCACGTGCGGTGCTGGAAGGGTTTGCAGGCCGCGAATGCGCCCGTCTGCACGATCCCGAAGTGGTGCGCCGGATCGGCGATGCCTTGACTCGGCTGAAAACCGCGGCCTCGAATCAAGACCTCACCGGCTGTCTCGAGGCCAAGACCGACTTCTACGGCGCGCTGATCGGCGGCTGCCGCAACGCCTTTATCGAGCGCATGCTCAAGCCGTTGCATGACCGGATCACGCTGCTGCGGATCACCTCGATGTCGCAGCCGAAGCGGATCAACAAGAGCTTGCGCGAGGTCACGGCGATCTGGCGCGCCATCCAGAGCGGCAACGAGGAACTCGCCGAACGGTGCTGCGTCGATCACGTCAACGCCGCGGCTGTCGCCGCGCTCGACATGATCGAGCGGACAACAGCCAAGGAAATGACGCTTCCCGACCCATAGGCGAAGCGCAAAGGGAGGGAGCGCGTGATGATGTCTTTGGTACGATCGCTGGTCTTGCTTCTGCTGCTGTCGCCGTGCGCGACGGCATTCGCGCAGGACTATCCCTCCCGCCCTATCACCATGATCGTGCCCTTCTCGGCCGGCGGTCCCGGTGACGTGATTGCGCGAATTCTCGGCAGCGCGATGAGCGCAACGCTGAAACAGTCGATCGTGATCGAGAATGTGGTCGGCGCCGGCGGCACACTCGGCACCAACCGCGTCGCCAAGGCGGCGCCTGACGGTTACACGCTGCTGCTGATGCATGTCGGTCAGGCGACCGCCCCGTCGCTCTACGCCAAACTGCCGTTCGATCCGGTCGGCGACTTCGCCATGATCGGCCTCGTCACCGACGTGCCGATGATCCTGGTCGCGCGGCCGAACTTTCCCGCCAAGGATCTGAAGGAATTGGTCGGGCGGATCCGCAGCGACGGCGACAAGGTCACATTCGGCAATGTTGGCCTCGGCTCCGCCTCGCAGCTCTGCGGCCTGATGTTCATGAGCACGACCGACACCAAGCTCACGTCGGTCTATTACAAGGGCGGCGGGCCGGCGCTCAACGACGTCATCGCGGGCCATATCGATGTCTATTGCGATCCGGCTACGGGGCCTACGCCCTATATCCAGTCTGGCACCATCAAGGGCTATGCGATCACCAGCAAGAAGCGCGTCGCCACGCTGCCGGACGTTCCGACTTCAGCGGAAGCCGGCGTTCCCGCCTTCGATGTGACCACCTGGTATGCCCTCTACGCACCCCGTGGCACTCCGAAGCCCGTGGTCGACGTGCTGGTCAGTGCTCTACAGACGGCACTCAAGGACCCGCCACTCGTCAGCCGCTTTGCTGAGCTCAGCATGACCCCGGTCGAGACCGAACGCGCAACTCCCGACGCGCTGGAAGCTTTCCTGAAGACCGAAATCGACAAATGGGCGCGGATCATCAAGGCCGCGGGAATCGAGCCGCAATAGGACACTTCCGCTCACGAGGTGGGAATTGCGAGGCGCTCGATGGTTTGGATGTGACGGGCGAGCAAACCACAGGCCTGATCGAGATTACGCGCTCGCAGCGCTTGCAGGATCAAGCGGTGATCCTGATTGGACCGCGGTCGCCAGCCGGCGTTACGGGCCATTGCAAACACCAAGCGAGAATTTGCGAGCTGCAAACCGTCGAGGCTGGCGAGCAGGCGCGGCATCGCGCAAGGAGCCACCAACGCGTGGTGAAAGGCGCGGTTAGCAGCCTCGAAGTCCTGGATCGTCTCGGCGTTGTCTCCCTCGATCAGCGCCAATTCGATCCGCGCCAGATGGGCTGACGTCAATTTCGGCGCCGCGTTCCGCAACGCGACGACTTCGAGCGCCGCACGCATCTCGGCAATTTCCTTCACCGAGTTGGTATCGAGCGGCGCAACGCGCACACCGCGACGGGGCACAGCGACGACAAGATGTTGAGCTTCCAGTTGCCGAAACGCCTCGCGTACCGGGACGTGGCTTGAACTGAATTCCCGCGCAATGTGGTCCTGCCGGAGCGGCGCATCCGGCTGCAGTGCGCCGCTGATGATGCGCGCGCCGATTGACTCGGCAATGCGTCCCGCTGTCGTTGTATTCTCGTCGGCCATCATAGATTATCTATCATAAAATCAGATGCACATGTCCGCGCCCTCAGCTAGCATCTGCTTCTAGGCCTCGATCATAGATAGTCTCTCAGATTATCTATAATAAGGGTTCCAAGAGAGGGCAAGTCTTATGGTTCATGCCGTGGAAGCGAAACAAAGCAACACCTGCGATATCGAAGCGGTCCGCACCGACTGGGACCGCGCTGAGGCCGAAGCGCTCTACGCCCTTCCCTTTCCCGACTTGATCTTTCAGGCCCAGAGCATTCATCGCGAGCATTTCGATCCGAACCATGTCGAAACGGCGAGCCTGCTCAGCATCAAGACAGGTGGCTGTCCGGAAGACTGCGGCTACTGCTCACAGAGCGCACATTACGACACCGGCCTGAAGGCCACGCGCCTGATGGACCACGCGGATGTGATTGCAACCGCTGAGCGCGCGAAGGAGGCAGGCGCCACCCGCTTCTGCATGGCCGCCGCCTGGCGCAATCCGAAAGACCGTGACCTCGAGAAGGTCTGCGATATGGTCAGCGCGGTGAAAGGCCTCGGCATGGAGACCTGCGTCACGCTCGGCATGCTGACGCCCGACCAGGCCGCGCGGCTCGCCGAAGCTGGGCTCGACTTCTACAATCACAATATCGATACGTCGCCCGAGTTCTACGACAAGATCATCACGACCCGCACCCTGGAGGATCGCATCGATACGCTGGCACATGTACGAGACGCCGGCATCAAGATCTGTTGTGGCGGTATCATCGGCATGGGTGAACACGTTGATGACCGCCTGGGCATGCTGGTTCTGCTCGCCAATCTACCCGTTCATCCCGAGAGCGTGCCGATCAACCTCTGGAACGAGGTCAAGGGCGTTCCGGTCAACGACACCGCGGAGCGGCCAGATCCGATCGCGCTGGTGCGACTGATCGCGGTCGCCCGCATCCTGATGCCGAAGAGCGTGGTGCGGCTTTCCGCTGGACGGCAATACATGACCGACGAACTCCAGGCGCTGTGTTTCCTTGCTGGCGCGAACTCCATCTTCATCGGCGATGTCCTCCTGACCACCAAGAACCCGCAGCGCAATCGCGATGCGAGTTTGCTGCAGCGACTCGGCATGAGATCCCAGCTTGGCCAGAGCCACGTCGCCTAGCCCCCTCTCAACTTGCCCAACTGATCGCCTGTCCGGGACACGAGGCAATGAACGCAATCCATGCAGACAAAACTGTCAGCTATCACTCCGCCTTGCAGACCTTGAAGAATGATGACCGGCTGCGCGGCCTCAAGCCGCGCGCAGGCATCGATTTCGTGTCGAACGACTATCTTGCGCTGGCGAGCGCGCCGCGCATGAGGAACGCTGTCGCTGCCGCACTCGAGGCCGGCACACCGATCGGAAGCGGCGGGTCACGGCTTCTGCGCGGAAACTGCGCGGAGCACGAACAGCTCGAAGCAGACGCTGCCAGGTTCTTCGGAGCCGAGACGTCTCTATTTTTCGGCGGCGGATATGTGGCAAACTTTGCGCTTCTGACAACATTGCCGCAACGGGGCGACCTGCTCGTGCTCGATGCTCTCGTTCACGCCAGCATTCATGAAGGAGCGCGCGCTGGCCGGGCTGAGTATTGCGAGAGCGCCCACAATGACCCGAAGTCGGTTGAGGACAGGATTTGCGACTGGCGAGCGAAAGGCGGAATGGGCCGCGTTTGGATCGTGGTCGAAAGTATCTACAGCATGGACGGCGATTTCGCGCCGCTTGAGGAACTCGCCGCAATCGCAGACCGGTACGATGCATTCCTGGTCGTGGATGAGGCTCATGCCACCGGCGTCTACGGTGCGCAGGGTCGCGGACTGACCGCCCCCTATGAGGGGCGCGAAAACCTGATTGTCATTCATACTTGCGGCAAGGCGTTGGGTGCAGCCGGTGCAATCGTCACTTTGACCCGCGTGCTGCGCGACTTCATGGTCAATCGTTGCCGTCCGTTCATTTTCGCTACCGCTCCCTCCCCCCTGATGGCTGTTGCTGTGCAGGAAGCGCTATCAATCCTGCAGCAGGAACCTGACCGACAGCAACGTCTGGCCAGCCTGGTCGCGTTCACGCATCGAGAGCTCTCCGTGCGCGGCAGCCAAAGTCCTTCACGCTCGCAGATCGTGCCCTATATCGTTGGCAACAACGCCCGTGCGATGGCTCTGGCGGCTGCGTTGCAGGCTCGAGGCTTCGACATCCGTGGAGTCAGGCCGCCAACCGTACCGGCAGGCACAGCACGGTTGCGAATTTCCATAACCCTCAACGTCGGCGAGAATGATGTGCGGGCGATGCTCGATGCCCTGTCCGAAGAGACAAGGGCCACGCCCCCATGAGCGAGCGGATCGTGGTGACTGGCACGGACACCGGGATAGGCAAGACTGTCTTCGCGGCAGGCCTCGTCGGTTTCCTCGGCGCCAAATATTGGAAGCCCGTTCAAGCGGGTCTCGACGGGGAGACCGATTCTGAGCACGTCGCGCGGTTGGGAGCCTTCTCCTGCGATCGCATCGTGCCAGAGCGTTACCGTCTCAGAACACCGGCCTCGCCCCATCTGGCTGCTGAGATTGACGGGGTTGGTATCGACACGGAGTCACTCCACGTGCCCGATACCGGTGCGTGCCCGCTTGTGATAGAGGGGGCGGGCGGGCTGATGGTGCCGCTTAGCCGCAGCACATTGTACATCGACATCTTTGCGCGCTGGCAGATTCCGGTCCTTCTTTGCGCGCGCACCTCGCTCGGCACCATCAATCATTCGCTGCTGTCGATCGAAGCGCTGAGACGTCGCGGGATCGATATTCTCGGGATTGCATTCATTGGCGACGAAAACGTCGATACCGAGAACACGATTTGTAGGATCGGACGGATACGGAAGCTTGGACGATTGCCCTGGCTTTCTCCTCTGGGCCCGGACGCGTTGCGGACCGCCTTCGAAGGCTCATTCAACCGCGATGATTTCAAGCCATGATGCACGAGAAGCGGTCGCGAATCTGGCATCCATTCACCCAGCATGCGCTGCAAGGCGTGATGACAAAGATTATCCGCGGCGAAGGCGCCTATCTTTATACCGCAGACGACCGTCGTATCATCGACGCAATCGCATCCTGGTGGGTGGTGACCCACGGCCACTGCCATCCGCAAATCGTAAGCGCCATTCAGAAGCAGGCGGAGCAGCTCAACCAGATCATCTTCGCTGGCCATACTCACGAGCCGGCCGAAGAGGTCGCTGACCTGGTTCTGAAATTGGCCCCCCGTGGCCTCGATTACGTGTTCTTTTCCGACAGCGGCTCGACCAGCGTAGAGGTCGCGCTTAAAATGGCACTCGGCTATTGGCACAACATCGGCGAGCCGCGCTCGCGCATTGTCGTGATGCAGCACTCCTACCATGGCGACACGGTGGGTACGATGTCGGTCGGCGCGCGGGGTGTGTTCAACGCGGCATACGAACCATTGCTGTTCGATGTCACCTCAGTGCCGTTTCCGGAGCGCGGCCACGAACAGGTAACGCTTGACGCACTTGAAGCTGCGTGCCGCAACGACAATCCGGCAGCCTTTATTGTGGAGCCGCTGATCCTGGGCGCAGGCGGGATGCTGATGTATCCAGCGTGGGTGCTGAGAGAGATGAAGCGGATTTGTGAGGCTTCTAATGTCTTGTTCATTGCCGATGAGGTCATGACCGGTTGGGGCCGGACTGGAACATTGTTCGCGTGTGAACAGGCTGACGTGTCGCCTGACATCGCCTGCTATTCCAAGGGTCTCACCGGCGGATCGCTTCCGCTCGCGGTGACACTCTGCCGCGCCGACATCTTTGACGCACATTATTCGAAAGATCGTACGCGGACCTTCTTTCATTCGAGCTCATATACGGCCAACCCGATCGCCTGTGCAGCAGCGAAGGCGAACCTGGATCTTTGGCAAGATCCGGACGTTCGAAAGCGCATCGCATCCGTGGCGGAAATGCAAGAAAACGGAATTGAACGATTTCGCGCGGACGCACGCTTCAAGAACGTTCGCCGGATCGGCACCATCACAGCCCTTGATTTGGCCGTACCCGACAGCGGCTACCTCGCTCACATTGGCCCGAAGCTCCAGGCCTTTTTCCGCGATCGCAATCTCTTGCTGCGGCCACTCGGTAACACGATTTACGTCATGCCGCCGTATTGCGTTACAGCGGCGGACCTCAATGAGATCTACGCCGGCGTGAGCGATGCCGCCGATGCGCTAGTCCCCGAGAAACCGGGTCTGATCTCCTGAGAAGACCGGCAAAGGTCTATCCACCCAGACCTAGGTCCGGCCACATAGCGTCGACTCGTGCCGTCACGGCGGGGTCCATGGCCAGCACTTCACCCCAGGCCCTCTCGGTCTCCGGCTGCATCTTTGCCGTCGCATCGATGCCGAGTTTGCCGCCAAGACCGGGCTTTGGCGAGGCGAAATCGAGGTAATCGATCGGGGTATCGGCAAGCGTGACGAGATCGCGTGAACTGTCGCTTCGCGTTGCGACCGCCCACATCACCGCTCGCCAGTCGCGGATATCGATATCGCCGTCGACGACGATGAGAAACTTGGTGTAGGTGAGCTGGGGCAACATCGACCATAGCCCGAGCATCAGGCGCCGCGCCTGCCCTGGATAACGCTTGGAGATCGCGACAACCGCGATCCGGTAAGAACACGCCTCCGGCGGCAGCCAGAGGTCGATGACTTCCGGAAACTGCTGCTGCACCAGCGGCAGGAACAGATGATTGAGCGCCTCGCCGATGCGCGATGGCTCATCCGGCGGACGTCCGGTGAAGGTCGAGAGATAGACCGGGCTGCGCCGCCGCGTCAGCGCCGTCACGCGGAACACCGGAAACTCCTCGACGGAGTTGTAATAACCGGTGTGGTCGCCATAAGGACCCTCGGGCGCCGTTTCCGTCGCGGACACATAACCTTCGATGACAATTTCGGCCGTGGCGGGCACCGAGAGCGGAACGGTGATGCAGCGGACCAGATCCAGCCGCTGCCCGCGCAGCATGCCGGCCAGCCGCAGTTCGGAAATGGATTCCGGCGCAGGTAAGACTGCAGCCAGCATGGTCGCAGGATCGGCGCCGATGACGACAGCAACCGGCATGTCCCGGCCAAGCTTTTTCCACTGATCGTGATGACGGGCACCGCCGCGATGCGGCAGCCAGCGCATGATGGCGCTGTCGCGGCCCAGCACCTGCATCCGGTAGACGCCCATGTTGTCCTGGCCCGAAGCGGCTGGCTCGGGCGGCGCAGTTATGACCAGCGGCCACGTGATCAGGGGCGCCGGCTCTCCGGGCCAGCAGACCTGGGTCGGCAGAATGCCGAGGTCTATGGCGTCGCCGGTTGCGATACATTCCTGCACCGGCGCCGCTGAAATCGTGCGCGGCCGGGTCGCCAGCGCGGCCCGTGCAAGGGGAAGCTTGCGCCAGGCATCGATCAGGTTCTGCGGCGGCCGCGGCGCGCGCAGTTCGGCCATCAGTTCGCCAAGCTCTCTCAGCCGGTCGGGCCGCACGCCAAATCCCCAGGCCACCCGTTCGATCGTACCGAAGAGATTGGTCAGCAGCGGTATATCCGAAGGAGCCCCATCCGCCCTGATCGGCCGCTCGAACAAAAGGGCCGGTCCTTCCTGGCGAAGAACGCGACGATGAATTTCCGTGATGTCGTGCACCACCGAGACCTTCTCGCGAATGCGTCGCAATTGCCCCTTACTCTCGAGAAAAACCAGAAAGTCGTGCATTTCCTGAAAATGCGGCACGTCGCGGCGCAGCAAGAGGCTTCTCCTTAAGACACAGAGACTCCTATGCAGCAAAATTCCAGGTCTTCTTTGTTCTTGCGCAAACAATGCCCGGGATCATCGCTCTATTCTGACACAATGAACTTTTCGAAAGTGCCCCCGACTGCGCCGTCACCGTTGCCGGTGCCTCCATTGCTGGCGCTTGCTGTGCGCCCGTTGCCGCTGCTGCCGCTTCAGACCGTACTCACGGTCGTGCTGCTTCGCATTTGCAGGGAACATCCGAGGATCTTCGACAGGCTGGGCGAGCATGCCCGAAAACGATTTGGCATCAAGCCGACCGATCTGCCCTTTGGCTTTCTGCTCGAGCCCGCCCCTTCCCGCCCGCGCCTGTCGGTGGTGCGCAACCTGCCGGATGATGTTGATGCTCGGATTTCCAGTCCGTTGGCCGGGTTATTTGGTCTGGTCGAAGGCCACCTTGACGGCGATGCATTGCTGTTTTCCCGCGACCTTGTGGTGGAAGGCGATGTCGAGGCGGTGCTCGCGCTTCGCAACGCGATTGATGACGCGCAACTCGACCCGATGGCGGAGATCGCCAGCATATTCGGACCACTGGCCGAACCGTTGAAACGCACGTTGCAGATTGCTCGAACGGTGGCCAGCGCCTCAAATCGATCGCACAAAGGGATTTGACGATGGAGCTGATCTGTCCCGCGGGCACACCAGCCGCATTGAAGACCGCGATCGATGCCGGAGCCGATGCGATCTATTGCGGCTTCAACGACGAGACCAATGCACGAAACTTTCCAGGTCTGAATTTCAGCCGCGACGAGCTCCGCGATGCGATCGCCCTTGCCCATCGCCACGGCGTGAAGGTCCTGGTTGCCATCAACACGTTCCCGCGCGCGGGCGCCGTCAGTCTCTGGCATCGGGCGATAGACGACGCCGTCGCGGCCAAGGCCGACGCGCTGATCCTGGCCGATGTCGGCCTGCTGGAATATGCAGCGCGCCGCCATCCTGGCCAACGCCTGCACGTCTCGGTGCAGGCAGCCGCCGCCAACGCGGATGCCATCGCTTTTTACACCGAGACATTCGGCGCCCGCCGCGTCGTCTTGCCCCGCGTTCTGAGCGTAGCGGAAATCGCCGGCATCGTCCGCGAGACGACCTGTGAGACGGAAGTGTTCGTCTTCGGCGGCCTTTGCGTGATGGCCGAAGGCCGTTGCTCGCTGTCATCCTATGCCACCGGCCAATCGCCGAACATGCAGGGCGTATGCTCCCCCGCGAGCCATGTCGCTTATGAACAGGTGGACGGCAGGACGAAGTCGAGCCTCGGCGGATTTACAATCAACAGTTTCGAGATCGGTGAAGCTGCCGGCTATCCGACGCTTTGCAAGGGCCGCTTCACGACTAAACACGGCACCGGTTATATTTTCGAGGATCCCGTGAGCCTCGACGCGGCAACATTGCTTGCCGGTCTGCGCGACGCCGGCGTTACGGCGCTCAAGATCGAAGGGCGCCAGCGCGGCCGGGCCTATGTCGAGGGTGCCGTGCGGCATTTTCGTCAAGCTCTTGACGCGCTGGACTCCGGCCTGCCGATCGATGCCGCGCAACTTGTACCATTCACCGAGGGTCAGGCCACAACTGTGGGTGCCTATCGCAAGACCTGGAGGTAAGTGCCCAGGGCCTCCCTCATTGAACGACTAAAGAAAACCGATCGGAGGAATGGTTTCATGCAGCTCAGCCTCGGCCCAGTTCTTTACAATTGGGCGCCCGAACGCTGGCGCGACTTCTACTTTCGCATTGCGGACGAGGCGCCGGTCAACACCGTCGTGATCGGAGAGATCGTCTGCTCGAAGCGATCGCCCTTCATCGCTCCATATCTGCCTGCGGTCATTGAGCGGCTCCGTGCCGCCGGAAAACAGGTCCTGCTTGGCTCCCTGATCCTGACCTCGCTGCCGCGCGAGCGCCGCCAGATGGCCGAACTCGTCAACACGGCAGAGCTCCTGGTCGAGGTGAACGATCTGACCTGTCTCAAGCCACTTGTCGGTCGCCCTCATGCGATCGGTCCGTTCATCAACATCTACAACGAAGCCAGCGCCGCGTTCCACGCCCAGCGCGGAGCGACACGAATCTGCCTGCCCCCGGAGCTGCCGCTGTCGTCGATCGCGGCGATTGCGGCCGCACTTCCCAACGTCCTGATCGATATCTTCGCCTACGGCCGGGTGCCTCTGGCCATCTCTGCCCGCTGCTATCACGCACGCCTTCACAAGCTGACAAAAGACAATTGCCAGTTCGTCTGCGAGCAGGACCCGGATGGACTGACGCTGAAGACGCTCGATGGCGCCGAGTTCCTGACGGTCAACGGCGTTCAGACCCTGTCGTCCACCTGCGCCAACCTACTGGGCGACGCCGAAGCCTTGCGCGAAGCCGGCGTCGGGTCATTCCGCCTCTCGCCACAGCATTGCGACATGGTCGCGGTCATCAGCATCTTCCGCGCGGTCCTTGATGGCCGCGAGGATGTGGAGAGCGGAACGCGACATCTCGCGCAGCTTTATCCGGACGTGCCATTTTCCAACGGGTTTCTCCACGGAAGAGCCGGCTTTCTTTCCGTTGTACCCGATGCCCGGTCCGGCCAGCCACACCAATTCCGCGAACCGATTAAACCGCACATGCTCTAGCAACCTTTGGGGCCTCATATGGCGATTGCAGCACGGCGCCTACCGCAGGACGGAACCATCGATGTCGTCAACCGGCTGCGGCATGTTCTCACGCAGGTCAACCTGGACTGTACGTGTCAGGATTCTCTGGCTGGGGCCCTCGATCGATTTGCGACGCTTGAAAAACGCCGCTTCTCCCGGCGGCAGCTTGTCCAGGCACGCGACTGCAGAAATCAAATCGCTGCCTTTCTATCGCTTCTATCCGAGCTTGACGCGCTTACCGAGAGCGAACCCGACCGAACCGTGTTCAGAGAGATGGAGCTTGTATTTTCCGAAATCGTCGATTGCGCCTTCGCCGGGGTCTTGGCATTGCGGCAAATCGCGACGGAGTAGGTAGTCACGCGCCGCAGTGGGACACGCTGGTTTCGGACTCGGAGCCCGAACTATTCTTCCTCCTCGTCTGCGATGGCCACGAGAGCATGCGGCTTGCACAGGACCACGCGGCACCGCCCGCAACTGACGATGCCCCGCTCCTCCCAGGCGCTGAGCGTCCTGCTGACGGTATGCAGGGTGGTTCCGACCATTTCGGCGAGGTCACGACGGGATAGCGGAAAGGCGATCTCGATGCCGCGCGCAGTTCGGCGACCCGACTGATGCGCCAGGCGAAGAAGGGTATGACCAATCCGACGCTCGACCCGTTCGGTCGACAATTCACGCAGACGGATCTGCATCTCGTGATACCGGCGCCCCAACAACGTGAGGGCGTTGATGGCAACAACGGGATAACGCTCCATGATCTGTCTGACGATGGCACTCGTCCAGCCGATCAGATGGCTATCGTCCACCGCGGTCACCGTGCCGGGATGGGTATCACTGCCCACAAGTGCCGCATAGCCTGCGACCTCTCCCGGACCAATATAGCGGATGATAATCTGCTGACCGTCCTGGGCCATCTGCGACGCCCGCAACCGGCCCGCGATCACGACACAAAGGGACGTCGTGCGGTCGCCCTGTTGAAACAGGATGTCGCCGGCGGCGAGCCGCCTTCGTCCCGCTGACGCCTGAAGGAATCGGAGCGCTTCCGGAGGAGTCCCCTGAAACAGTTCGGTCCGGGCGAAAAGATCGAGGTCCGGAGAGTAATCCATGCCGCCGACTTCATGCTACACATCTGGCGGTGTACCTCCGCTGTCACATAGTAGTGTGGGGCAATGCCCTCCAATTTGAGCCAGCGCAAATAGTTGGATCGATTATTCCCGATAATGCCAAGGCTTGTCCTACAAGAGGAAAGCCCCTGCCCGCCGACCCAGAGACGGGGCGACTGATGCCGAGGCGTGCCCCAACACGGGATCGAAAATGCTGCTCGTCAACAAGACGGATCTGTTTCGACATCACATGCCAGACACTCTGGCTGACCGGATTGCGCTGGGCATCGTGCGCGCGGGCGCATCGATGGCCGGCACCCTCTTTGGCGGTCGATACGGCCATCGTGTCGTTGTGCTCGAGACCGTGGCCGCGGTCCCGCCGATGGTCGCCGCAACGTTGCTGCATCTCAAATGCCTGCGCCTAATGCTCGACGATCGCGGCTGGATCCGGACCTTCATGGACGAGGCGGAGAACCAGCGCGTTCATCTGATGTCGTTTATTGCGCTGGCTCAGCCTCGCGCCTGGGAACGTATCCTGATTGCCATCGCGCAAGCGGCATTCTACAATGCTTTTTTCATTCTCTACTTGATATCCGCCCGGACAGCCCATCGCCTGGCCGGATATTTCGCCGAGCAAGCGGTCCGGGGTTACTCGGAATACCTCATTCGGCTCGGATCTGATGATCGCAGCAGCGACGCGGCACCCGCATCGGCCATCGCGTATTGGAATCTACCGCCGGATTCGGATGTCACTGACATGATCCTCGCCATGCGCGAGGATGAGGCCATCCACCGCGACTTGCACCATGCCTTCGCCGACGCGCTGGCGGCAGGTCAGGCATTTCCACGCGGCAACGCCTGAGGCGATTTTTCTGGCTCAATTGGTGACCTGCGACAAGAAACGGAAAATGGCGCGACGAACCGATCTGCCCCTGGTCTATTCCTGCTCTGGCTGTTCAAGCGCCGCTCAGCTGGCGAACCATCTCGCGATCCGACTGGATCGAACCGGGAAAGCGGAAATGTCCTGCGTCGCGGGGGTCGGAGGCGACGTTCCTTCGCTTGTACGAGTTGCGACCTCGGGGCGGCCAATCGTCGCGATCGATGGCTGCGCGCTCAAATGTGTTCAGAGTTGCCCGGCGCGACACGGTGTCCAAGCAGCAAGTCACTACGATCTCACGCAGTTCGGCGTAAAGAAACGATTCAGGATGGACTTTGATCCTGCTCAAGCTGACGAGCTATTCGAACGCATCGCCGACGCTCTGTCAGAGAGATTCACCGAAATGGTCGTCGAGAATCGTACATAGTTCCAGGCCATGCACGATCCGTCATCGATGGCATCCGGCCGTATACCCAGCGGCTCTGGCGCGAGCTTCCACCTGCTTCCAAGTGGCGCTTCCCGCGTCGATCCCCTTTGCATCGGCATCGAGACCGGCGCCGATTGTGCGATCGTCAATCGCGACGGCGCTCCGTCCCGGCGGCTATTCGCCGTGGGTCCACTCGCCCGCGCCGCCTTCCAGGAGATCATTGCGATTCCCGATATCCGCACTCAATGCTCCACGCTGGCCGCCCTGCTTGCCGCCCAAGACGAGGAACGGCAGTTCGAGCGTATCGGCGCGCAATCGCCTTAGCTGGTGAATTCATCCGCACGACGGACTGTCGTCTGCCACACGCGTCAGCACTTTCGAATAAGCACGACGCTTGCGCTGAAGCGCCGGTGCATTCGCTTTATCGCTCAGCACGCTGCTACTATACTGACGTGGCGGAAGGGCGTGTGTCCGATACCTGCGCTGGAGCAATAGAGCATGCGAAAAGTCGGAATTGTCGGGGCTGGCGCGGTCGGCGCCGCCTGCGCAATGGCGCTGGGTCTTCGGCGCAGTGCGGACGAAGTCGTCCTCGTGAACAGGACACAGGCGAGGAGCGTCGGGATCGCCACGGATATTACGTATGGAGCGGCGATGGGGGACGTGACCGCCGTTCGAAGCGGCGACATCGCGGATCTGACCGGTTGCTCGGTCGTTCTCCTCACTGCCGGCGTCAACGAAAAGGCCGGAGGCGCAACCGATCGGAGCGACAAGGAAGGCCGGCTGAAGCTCCTCACCGCCAATGCCAAGATTTACCGGGAACTCGTTCCCGCCATCGTCGCTGCTGCGCAAGACGCGGTGATCATCGTCGTGACCGATCCACCTGACCCGCTCACCGATATCGCCCGCACTGCTGCCGGGCATGAGCGCGTGTTTGGCACCGGGACGTTCCTTGACAGCCTGCGCTTCCGGACGCATCTCGCCCGTCACTTCGGCGTTGCTCCGACCGCCGTAGATGCCTTGGTGCTTGGCGAACATGGCACTTCAAGCGCCTTTCTCTGGTCCTCCGCGCGAATTGGCGGCAGTCCGGTCGAAGCACTTCTCGATCGGCCGGCGGAGACGAAAGAGCAGATTGAACGGGATGTCCGGCAGGCCAACATCACGATCATCGAGGGCATCGGTGCCAGCCAGTACGGGATCGGAATCGTATCCGCGCGGATCGCCGAGGCGGTTCTGCGGGATGAGAAGGTTATGCTTCCGGTATCGAGTCCCCAGAAAGCATTTGGGGTCAGCCTCTCCCTGCCCTCGGTGATCGGAGCAGCCGGCGTCGAGCGCGTTCTCACGCCGCAGATGAGCCAGCAGGAAGAGGCAGCGCTACACGCAAGCGCCCGGCGCATCGCGGACGCGTCCACTCGTTTGAAGCAGTAGGACGATCGCTTCCAGCCGCGCGTTCGTTCGGACAAACCTGCGTGCGGATCGGAAATACAGGCCACCGCCACACGTTTACCGCAATAGCGGTGCCTTGCGAATGCCGAAGGGACGGCCGACCGCCCGCAAGGTCGTGCCTCGCCTCCTCGCGAGGACGAAGTTGTCCTGAATCCACCTTCTTTGGAATATCTGCTCAGCGCAACGGCAAAGGCATATCGGATGCGCGCCACGTCATTCGCGGCCTTGTTACTCCTGTTGCCTACTCTGTCGGCGACTGCGGCTTCGACCGTCAGCGAAGATACCAGCTTCGGACCACCGCCGGCGCTGGAGCCAGGCAAGGCGCCCCCACTGCCCCAACCGGGGCCGCTGGCGGAGCCCCGCTCGTCAAATCAGGTCGGCTTTCCCGCGGCGCTGACGGCATCGGCAATCCCACCAGCCAGCCCGCTTACGCCTGACGCGGTTGCGTTGGGTGAGAAACTGTTCTTCGACGGGCGGCTGTCGGATGACGGCACCGTCGCCTGCGCCACATGTCATGATCCGGCACGCGCCTTCACAGATGGGCGGCCTGTATCGATCGGGATCCATGGCCGCGCCGGTCAACGCAATGCGCCAACGATTCTGAATGCGCTCTATAACAAGACACAGTTTTGGGATGGCCGGGTCGATACGCTGGAGCAGCAGGCGGCCCTGCCGGTCACCAACCCGTTCGAGATGGGTTCGTCCAGTATCTCCGCTGCCGTATCCCGGATCGCCGGCGATAAGGACTATCAGGTGCAGTTCATGCGGGCCTTCGGCCGGGACGTGAACGAACAGGATATGCTGCGCGCAATCGCGACCTATGAACGGACATTGGCGTCTTTCGATTCTCCCTTCGACCACTTCATCACCGGAGACGCCGGCGCGATCAGTGACTCTGCCAAACGCGGCTGGGAATTGTTCAATACCAAAGCCCGCTGTAACCTCTGTCACGCCTTGGCGGACGATAAACGCGATGTGACTGTTTTCACCGATAACGATTTTCATAACATCGGCATCGGAATCCTCCGGCACCGCGTTGGCCCCCTGGCGCAGCAGGCGGAACGCGAGCTTGCACAAGGACGCCTGCCGGATGTCGACACCGCCGCGATCGCGAGCGATATGTCTGTCCTTGGGCGTTTTCTGATCACGAAACGGCAGAACGACATCGCCGCATTCAAGACACCTGACTTGCGCAATATCCTGGTGACGGGACCTTACTTCCACGACGGATCGATGCAAACGTTGTGGGACGTCGTCGATCACTACAACAAGGGTGACGGCCTCACCGATCCCTGGCTCGACGAAGACATCCAGCCGTTGGCCATGACGGAGGCAGAGATTGATGATCTGGTCGCATTTCTTGCTTCACTGACAAGTTCTCCCTACAAGGAGGCCGGCGACCACGAGTACGCGCGGCAACTCGCGTTATCCAGGGTTGATCGCCCACAGCGGGACACTGCGCGGGCTTTCGGCCCGAAGCCGTCGCAGCCGAAGCCGCCACCATTTTGATGGGATCGCAAGTTTAGCGTACCAGGATTGATCAGCGCATTGTATCGAAAGAGGCCCTGTGACAAACTCCGCCTTATCGAACGATCCCGGCGAGGCGGCAGCGTTCGCGCACGCGCCCGGCCAAGGCGAGAACCGTCCCAAGCCAGGGATCGCGATGCTCGAGACCAGGCATTTGTCGCGGAGCGTCGGACAGCGGCTGCTCGTCAATGATGTCAGTGTGCAGGTCTCGGCTGGTGAGATTCTCGCCGTCGTCGGCGCGAGCGGAGCCGGGAAGTCGTCCTTCCTGCGGCTGCTCAACCGGCTGGACGAACCCACGGCCGGCACGGTTCTGCTGGCGTCCACCGACTACCGGTCAATTGCGCCGCAAGAGTTGCGGCGGCGGGTCGGCATGGTCATGCAGACGGCCTTTCTATTTCCCGGCACAATCGCTGCGAACATCGCTTTCGGACCGCGCCAGCGCGGGGAAGTCATGGCCCCGACGCAGATCGCAACGCTGCTCGAGCGGGTCGGCTTATCCGGATTCGCTAACCGTGACGTCGGCAACCTTTCCGGCGGCGAGGCCCAGCGCGTGGCACTGGCTCGAACGCTGGCAAATGCTCCTGAGGTTCTGCTGCTCGACGAGCCGACCTCCGCGCTCGATGAGACGTCCGTGCGCGGGGTCGAGGAGCTCATTCTCGGTATCATCCGAGAACGGCGAATGGCCTGCGTGATCGTCACACACAACCGTGAGCAGGCCATCCGTCTCGCAGACAGAACCACGATCATGGAAGCAGGCCGACTTGTCGCGATCGGCGCAACCAGGGAGGTGCTGCATGCTGACTGAGCTGGAGAGCAGCATAGGAAGCGACGTTCTGATGGGCCTTGCCCAGGCCGCCGGCGCCATCGCGCTATGCGCAGCCGTAGTGGCGCTTTGCCGGTGGCACGCCGTCCGCGTCGAGCGCGAGGCTGCCGTGTCGATGGCGCGCGGCCTCGTGCAGATGGTTCTCGTTGGGATGGTGCTGGCGGTGTTGCTGCATGGCAACTTGCTGATCGGCACGCTCATCCTGTTGATGATGACGGTCGCCGCGGCATTCACGGCTGCTCGCCGCCTCCAGGGATTGGAAGGCGCGCTGCTGCTGTGCTTCTGGGCAATCACCGCCGGCGCCGGAACCGTGATCGCGGCGATGCTTGCGACCCGGAGTCTTCGGGCCGACATTGCGATCCTCGTCCCTGTCGGCAGCATGATCATCGCCAATGCGATGAATGCATGCGCGCAGGCCGCAGAGCGCTTCCGGGCCGAGATCGTCGCCCATGTCGGACAGATCGAGGCAGGCCTCTCGCTGGGCGCGGAGCCTGCCGTTACGGTTACGCCTTATCTTCAGAGCGCCGTCTATGCGAGCCTTCTGCCTCGACTCGATATGCTGAAGTCTCTCGGTTTGGTGTGGATCCCCGGAGTCATGGCCGGCATGATGGTCTTCGGCGCGAGTCCGGTCTATGCCGCCATCTACCAATTCGTGGTCGTAGCCATGATCCTGGCTGCGTCTGGGATTACCGGTCTCACGGCTACCCTCCTCATGCGGTCACGCGTGTTCACCTCAGCGGCGCAGTTGGCGCTTCGGCCTGCGGAAGCGTCAACGTCGGGCCCGGCGGCGACGCGGGCTCATCCATAAGTCGGACAGGCTCGGTCATCACACGCCCTGCGCAAACCCGTTCGGACTTGTCGGCGCGAGCTGGTCGAACTGCTCGACTAGATCAACTCATGCTGCCAGGCATGAAGCATCGCGGTTTCGGATGACCATCTTGATAATAGGGCCACACCATGGTCCGACCCGAGAGGTTCGGCCCATCTACGACAGCTTCCCTGGGAACGTCGACCCATTCGCCATCGATGCGCACCCGATAGTGACCATCCTTGCTTTCCCAATCGGCGTCATCGACGCGCTTGGCATCTGTGCCGTCACAGCATGGGCCCTTGCCGCTGTGCAGGCTCTCATACCAATGGTTCAACTCGGGGTGCCCAGAATCGTGAGCGCGGGCGGACCCGAATGTAAAAATTGACAGCACGACAGCAAGAATAAGAAGCGCTGGCCGCCTGCAATCCGTACTCATTCCAAGACTAATCCGTGCTGCGATCATATCCGATACCCAACTCCAGTATGCTGGTCGCGAGGCTCGCAAATCACGTGCCACCAGGTCACTGGTGCAGCACTAATTTTGATCTCCGCGATGATTATTTTGCGGGCAGGCTGATCGCATTCAGAGTCTCCTCGTTGCGATCGAAAACAATCGCTGCGCAACGATCGGTGACGAACGCTGCGAGCGCTCCCTATGCCAGCCACATCATTGTTCTGCTTTTCGTGGAGATATGACCGACGTTGTCTACGTCAATTATATGATTTATCTCATACCATCACGTTGCCGAGAGAAGTCACACTCATCGCGCCTGACTTCGCTGGGTTGTCAGCGGATACGGCGATGTTCGTAGTCGCTCGCGATCGATTGATCGTTCGGGTCCGACATCATCACGCCTGTGTCACCGCGAGAACGAACTTCTCGAAATAAATGTGCCGTCGACCAGCCAAACGTAGCAACATGCCTGCGACCGCGATCAACCGTTTCGGATGGCCAGCACACATAACGGTCGACGTCGCCATTTTTCGGTGCGTCGGAAAATAGATGTCCTGGATAGAGTCCCGCGTGCCGCGCGGCCTACGAAGGGCCGGCGCCCTCTTCGCCTACATTCCCAATCCCGCCGCGGCGGACGATTTCCGGGAAGCACGCTTGGTGCCTTGCGGCAGGTCTGACAGCGAGCGTCCCGGCCAAAAGTTCCGTGGCGATGACATCGATGGCAACTTCAGATCGAGAAGGCGACGCATTCGCGGTATGCAGACCTGCTCTGCGTCATAGTGATCGATAACGAAGCGGCGGGCGGCCTGTCTCATTGACGAGAACTTGGCGGGCTCCTGCAACGCCTCAATCACGCGCTCGGAAAGTTCATCGACCGCAAAAAAAGGAACCAGCAGCCCGTTCTCGCCGGAACTGATGACCTCGCGCACTGGCGGCGTATCAGACCCAATCACCAGGCAACCGGCGCTCATCGCTTCCAGCGCCGACCAGGACAGCACGAAGGGATAAGTCAAATAGACATGTGCCGATGATACCTGGAGCGCGGAAATGAACGTCTGATATGGGACGCCACCCATGAAATGAACACGTGATAGATCCAACTGATCGCGGACCTCATCGAGGAAGATCGACTTCCAGGTCTTGCCAGCCGGCGGAGGAAGTCCATACGACAATCCATCCCTGCCGATGACGACGATCTGCGCGTTGGGTCGCCGCCTGAGGATTTCGGGGAGAGCACGCATAAAGACGTGATAGCCTCTGAGCGGTTCGAGATTGCGTACGACAAACGTCACAATTTCGTCCGACGATCCCACTTCCCGGCCGTTCGGCAGCATGAGGCGCGTCTGCGGATTCGGTCGCACCCGCGATGTATCAATTCCTTCATGAATCACTTCGATCTTGCTTTGATAATGCGAGGGAAAGGTCGATTGCTGCCAAGTGGTAGGCGAGATTCCAAGGTCGCAATCTGCCAGCGCTAGCAATGTCGTCGCATTCTTCAACTGCAGTCCGATATGGCCATCCAATCCGGACATCGGAAATTCCGGATCGAATCCGATGTCCCGCCCCTCGGCCCCGTAAAAGAACTCGCAATAGACCAACAATCTTGCCTTGGGGAACATCGTGCGCAGTGGCAGGGTCTCTCCCCATCCCGGATGGCCCAGAATCAAGTCGGGTGCGAAGCCCGACGCCGCCAAGGTCGAAAGACTGTAAAGCACTTGCTCAGCGCGGCGGCACTCAAGGTCGAATCGCCTTGCGAAAGGATGGGTTCCGGAAACATCTGCTTCGGGGAGCATATATTTAATCAACTTAACCGAAGGCATCGGCTGCGCGCTCGATGCACCGACAGCAACGAGCTCGAAGCCGGGTTCGTTAGCCAACGCGGCCGCCAGATTGCGGTACTGTGCCGGGAAGTTATTGTGAACGAATAAAATCTTCATCGACGATGCTGTGGCCTGTCTGCTTCAAGCGGTACGATCAATGCAGAACGAACTGAAGCTTGCGCGTCGTGGTTATAGCAAGAATTTTCTGTAGCGAAGGCATCAATCGCTAATCGCCGAACGATAGTTCGGCATTCGCACTATGTAATGACAAAGTTCCCTATGATTAGAATGCTGCAATTCTGCATCAGCAAGAAGCTTTCGTTCGATCTGACATCTTCCTGCCCCAAAATTCGTCGATTAGTCGCAACTCCATGCAACTTTTGGTTTTGCTTTGGGCATCCAAATGTTGAAACTCAGTGTAGTCTCAGGAATGCAAGGGCAAGCGTGTGGGCAACGCTATGAAATTCAAACGACCTCCTTCCGACTGCCAACCGCAAATCCAGCATCTCGATCTGAGCAGCGCTGAGAACATGGCCGACTCCATCGCACTGCTGAGAGATGAAAACGACAGGCTCCGGCGGATGGTGGCATTATTGAGTGCAGAGACTGAGTATATCCGTCGCTCTCTCTCGTCATCAGTATCCACTCATTGGCGCTCGTCCTCACGCTTGAGGGCACTTCCTTGACTTGCCGTTGCTGACGGAGCAGGTGTCTTGCTGTGGATAACCAGCTTCGCGCTTCGGCAAAGTCGAGTTGGCAGTCACATCATTCTCGCCTCAAGCGTCTTGGATGGCTCTCTCCGCTGCGTTTCGGCGCGCCGGAGCACGTTCGGCTGCAACACCCACGATTGAAACGCGAAAAGACACGAATTGCGATCTGTGGTTGCATGGCCTGCTTAGCCATTTGCCCGAAGTTTGTTGAGCTCGCGATATCAAACATGTCTAACTTTTGGGCGACGACATATGATATGCTCGCTAACCGAAGTAGATTACAATTGTTACGATTTGTTCGGGGGTGTTGATGAGCGACGCTGAGCAGCAAAAAGTGGTGAACCTCGACCGCGGACTGTTCTTCGTGAATTACAGGAGTGCGGAAGACTCCCTCTCTCCACCTCATGTTACGGTCGCACCGGCGCTAGGCCACGAAAGGCGGATGGAGATCATCCTGCATCCCGATGCGACCGAGCCAACCCTTTGGGAGCCGAATTCCGGCTTGGTTGTCCGAGTCAACACGCCCGGCACTTTGCAGGTCCAAGTCCAGCCCATGCGACTTGGAGGATCGCAAGCCGCCGTGGTTCGCATCGAACCGATCCAATCCGGCCGAGCCCGCGTCGTCACGGCGCAAAGCGAAAGCCTGGGCTTGCATGCCAATGCCACGACGGAAGGCCTGAAGGTGCTTGGCCATGTGGCGGGTCGCGGCGACGTCACTGTCGGACCCAACGCATGGATTGCAGGTCCAACGGCACCGTCCCGCGTGGAAGGCGTGGCCCTGGAATGGCCGGAGAAGCCGGTCGGTCTTGATATCCGCTATGCGGTTCAGTTCGCCAACGGTCAGGCCGGGAGCGGCAGAATGGTCCCGCTCGGCGCCTACGCCGGTACACGCGGGCGGGCCCTGCCCATTACGGGCGTGGTCCTGGAAATGAGCGGCACCGACGAATTGGAGTTCGTCGCGGAGGCAGGGTTCTTGAACGCACCGACCTTGCGCGCAGTCGGCAAACGCGTGGTGCTGTCAGGTCCGACCAATCGCGAACCTCTGGTTGGCATTCGCATTGGCATCGAACGGATTGCAGCCGCGGAACAGGTCGCGGCGCCTGTGAAGCCGCGAAAGCCTGCCGGTTCGGGGCGGGTCCGTGTGTTCCGCAGCCGGCCGCGCCAAGAGAGTCCGGTTACCTGAAGCGATCCGGACACTCAGACTTCGGAGCGCCGGCAAGCGACCGCAATCGGTCAGGGCACGGTTAAATGGTTCTCGGCACCATCATTGGCGCCCCAGCGCTCGTCGGACCTCGCTCACATATCGCGCTCGAGCGCCTGGCGGCGCAGGCGCTAACCGCTCAGGACTTTATCGCAGCATTCAAATATGCGGATCGACGCTGCCGTATTGAACCGCCGCCGGCCGCCCATTGCTTCATTCTCCGCGCGGAGGCGAACTGGAAGCTTGGACGCGGCGAAGCGGCGCTCGCCGACCTCACCGAAGCGCTTCTTGTCGATCCTTCCGACGTCGGCGCCAACCGTCGAATGCTTGCCTGGGCCACTGACGATCGGCGGCGGGTCGCGGCTGCCAGTCTGATAAGCCGTGACGGCAATCCGGCGATCCTGCGAGCTGCCATCGCTGAGCTTCGGCGTGCCGGGAATCGGCATTGGGCCGCCTGTTCGGTGTTTGACAATCATGTGACAGGTTGGATCGCCTGGACCAAGGCGGCCACGATCGAAGCGAGCCTTGCGACCGAAGACGGCACGTTAACGAGCCTTCTCGAGCCCAATTCATTTCATCCCTTGGCCAGCAGGGACGTTCAGGCGACCGCCTTTCTCGTTAGGCGGCCACCTTCCAGGACCCCTCAGACGCTGACATTGAAATTCGACGGCGAGATCTTCCAGATCCGGCGGCTCGCCCCCAACCAGTCTCCGCAGGCGCGGGTCCGAGCACACGCGCGTCCCTCCGCTCCGCCAAGGCCTCGCACCTCCGCCCCCACCGTCATCGTTCCTGTCTATCGGGACGTCCAAGCAACGATCGACTGCTTTGAAAGCCTCGTTAAGGCAAGAGCTTCGCGCGCGTCAAGAAAAGAGCCGTTCCGCATTCTAGCCGTCGATGATGCCAGCCCCGAGGTGGAGTTGCGACGCTATCTCCAAGAGCTTGCTGCGGCCAACACGATCGACCTCGTTGTGAACGCGGTAAACCTTGGCTTCGTCGGAGCGATCAATCGTGCGCTGGAGGAGGCGCCGACGGGCGACGTCGTGTTGCTGAACTCCGATACCGTCGTAGCACCCGGCTTTGTTGATCGATTGGCGACGGTGGCGCGTTCGGCACCGAATATCGGGACGGTCACGCCGCTTTCCAATAATGGCGATATCTTTTCGTTCCCGATGCCGAATGACGTCAATCCGATGCCGAGCTATGAGCAAATACTCGAGATCGATCGTATCGCGGGCATTTTCGGCGCCGGCGATGCAATCGACGTCCCAAGCGGCATCGGGTTTTGTCTCTATATCACGCGCGCCTGTCTCGATGCCGTGGGCGGGCTGTCGGAAACGTTTGAGCGCGGCTATCTCGAAGATGTCGATCTCTGCCTTCGCGCGCGCGCCAAGGGCTTTCGCAATGTTTGCGCGCCGTCGGTCTATGTCGGGCATCACGGCTCTAAATCCTTCCAGCACGAGAAGCGAAGCCTGGTGCTTCGCAACCTGGGCGTTCTGGACCAGCGATTCCCAAACCATCGGAACGAATGCCGCGCGTTTGAGAGCGCCGATCCGCTGCGACCAGCGCGCGCTGCACTCGAGGGCGCACTGCCCTGGTCGTCAGAACCGTCCGTGCTGATCGTTGGCAATCAACGCTTCTGCGCAGCCATAGCCGAGGAGCGAGCGCGCCACCTCTGCCAGCATGGCGAGCGCGTGGTTCTGCTCTTGCGAGAGCGCGATGTCTTCCATCTCAAGGCCGCGGACGGCACGAGCCCGCAATCGATTCATTTGAGGCTCGGCACGGAAACGGACATCGCCGACGCCGCCGAACTCCTTAGACGGCTGCATGCAAAACGCGTCGACATCGTCGAGCCGAATCCGTTGCCGGAACTGATCGATCTGATGCGGGCACTCAACCTTCCGCTCAATTTCTGGCTGGTGAGAGGAAACCTTGGCGAAGCGGCCGTCGCGCTTCCCGGCGGGACGCCCCTCCTCGTTCCCAGCAAAGCGGCCAAGGCTTTTGCCCAGGCTCGGTGGCCCAAACGCAACATTGTCCTCCAGGATTGGCCAACTCCCTCGCTCGACCTGCCGCCGTTTTCCGGCTCGCGAAAATCGCTTGTCATCGTTCCCTCTGCGCCCTCGCCCGTATCCTTGCGCATCATGCGGAGCCTGGCAGATTGCCTGCATCGGCGGAAACCATCCCGATCGATCGTTATCGCTGGCACGACGTATGACGACGATCGCCTGATGTCGTACCCAAATGTCTTCATAACCGGCGCGGTTGCAGCCGGCGAGCTTGGCGATATTCTGGCACCGCACGATCCGGGCTGGCTGCTCACCGATTTCGAAGAACCAATATTCGGCCATCCTCTGATTGAGACTGCAAAGCAAGCTTTAAGACCTGTCGCATATCGCGACTGGTCGGGCGGATCGCCCAGCCCGCGCAAAGGCGACCTTGCCCTTCCTGCCAATGTAGACGAGGCAGGACTTGTCGATGCGGTAGTCGATTGGGTCGAACACTCATGAGCATCGCGCGCGTCATCCACACCGCACCGGCGGCCAAACCGAAACTGATCAGCCGGCTCGCGCTCGCTCACGACAGTACTGTGTCGGGCTTCGTGTTCGATCCCGAGGCCCCCGAGCGCCGCTTCACCGTCGATATCCTGCTCGATGGTCTGGTCCTGAGAACGACCTACGCCGATTCCCTCGTCATGGAGCTCTTTGAGCAAGGACTAGACGGCGCTTACGGATTTGCGGTGACGCTCGAACCGAATCTGCTCCAAGCCGCGAGCGTCCTTGAGGCACGCCTCGCCAATCTCGGAACCCCCGTCGGCCATCCTATCGACCTGGAGAATGACAGCGCACTTGTCGATCTTCGACCGACCAGCGAATTGCGCTGGCTCGGTGGTTTGCATTTCGAAGGCTGGATCGACAGCGAAATCGCCGCCACGCTTGAAGCGATCGTCGATGGAGAAACTGTCGCACAGGTCCGCGCGACGGCCTGGACGCACATCGGCGACAATGCCAACGGGCAAGGATCCCGCAACGCCCGCGCTTTCGATTTCCATGTCCCGCAGCGCTTCGCCGACGGACGTGTCCATAGGATTGGATTGCGCAAAGAGGACGGCGAGCAGGTCCCGGCAACGGCAGTCTTTGTCGCGTTTCCCGATGGCCTTGCCAGAATGATTGACGCGATCGGAGGGCACGGCGCCGAGCGCCTCCGCGGCAAATTATACGATCAGCTCATTCCGGCCTCGCTTCCCCTCGCCGACTATGCGAATTGGCGCGATCGCTTCCCGTTGCCAGAACCGCAGACGAGCCGGCTTCAACTGGCTGTCGTCATCGCCGGCACCGACGGAACTCAGCAAACGCTCTCCACCCTGGAAACGCAGAGCCACGAAAACTGGACTGCAGGCGTGATCGACGGTCAGCCGCTTTGCATCGACAGTGACGCCCTCCTGGAGTTTCTCGAAGACGCCGCATCTGATGCGCAACACGTCGTCGTCACCATGGCGGGCATGTCGCTCGAACCGAACGCGCTGGCTCGCATCGCAGCCGCATTCGACGCCTATCCGGATGCTACGGCCGCGTACGGCGATCTTGACTTCCTCGCCGGCGATGGCCGCCTGTGGCCGCTTGCGTTTCCGGCGTTCGACTACGAGAGGATGCTCGAGCAAGGGTATTGTGCGCACCTGTTCGCGGTCCGACGAGAAGCGCTGCTTGCCGGGCTTGAGGCTCGTCCCGACAATCTCTATCGACTTTTCAACTGCCTGCTCGACCATACCGATCCACGACAGGCGAACATCCTGCACTTGCCGGGAGCCTTGGCGACGCTACCGAAATTCAATCGGGTGAATGCCGCCTCTCGGCTTTCCGCCGCGAGCCACATGCATCTGCACGCGCGCGGCATCGGGGCGGAGGTGAGCCAGCAGCAAGGCAATCTCTTCCCCGCGGTCCGAATCAAACGGCCGATCGCGCACGAGCGGGCGACCGTGATCATCCCGACCCGCGACCGCCTCTCGTTGTTGCGCACCTGCCTTGACAGCATTGCGCCGGCGGTCGAGCGCTGCCGTGCCGATATCCTCGTCGTCGATAATGATAGCGCCGACCCGGAGACGATCGACTATTTCGCAGATCTGCGCCGACGCGGCATCCGGACTTTGCGGATTGAGGGGCCGTTCAACTTCGCACGGCTCAACAATCAGGCCGCCACGATGCTCGACAGTGACGTCTTATGTCTGCTCAACAACGATATCGAGGCAAGCTCGGACGACTGGTTTGAGGAGATGCTGACGCGGCTGGCCGAACCGAACGTCGGTGCCGTCGGCGCGCTCTTAACCTGGCCCGGCGGCGTTGTGCAGCATGGCGGCGTCGTCTTGGGAATGAACTTCGCGGCGACCCACGCATACACCGATAGATTTGGCGATGATCCCGGTTTTGTTGATCAGCTACTCGTCGCGCACGAATGCAGTGCGCTAACCGCGGCCTGCCTCGTGACCCGACGAAACGACTATCTTGCCGTCGGCGGAATGGACGAAGCTCGCTTCGCAGTCGCATTTAACGATGTCGACTATTGTCTCCGCCTGCGCCAAACCGGAAAGCGCATTGTCTTCACGCCGCACGCGAAGCTGGTCCACGCCGAATCCGCCAGCCGAGGCAAGGACGATCGGGCGGATCGCCGAGACCGGTTCGAGCGTGAGCTCAGTCTGCTTCGCGCGCGCTGGGGCGAGTTGCTCAATGACGACCCGACCTACAATCCGCAGCTCTCACGCGATGGAATCCCCTATAGCGGCCTGGCTTGGCCCCCGGGACCGCGCGACCCCAGGTTCAACAATCTTCCTCCTGCACGCGACATACCGCCAGGATTTTAGCGGCATCGCTGGCCACAGCATCAGCTCGCCTAGAGCGTGATGACTTTTCTTCGAATCAACCTCCCGCTCTAGCTCTTTGTTTGAGCGTGATCTTTTTTCGGAAAACCGGTCTCCACTTTTCCGGATCACGCTCTAATCGCCGCCCCGACGACGTCGGCGAAAGGATATTGCCCTTTGCACGGACGGGGGTCGGACGGCGGCCGTCTTGTCTCGATCAACGTTGAGGCTTCAACAAATCCTACGCCACCTCGACGGCAGTTTGGCTGGCGCCGATCGCTTGCACCCGGGCGGCAAGCATAATGCGCGTCCGAACAGGCACCTGACGCTGCGACTTCGCGCGCGGGTATGGCAACTCTCTGACCGATTTACCGTTTGGATAAAGGGCTTCGTGCTCGGCCCAATTGTCGAAATGCAACCGCTCGATGTTGTCGACGAACGTCTCGGCCGGCGTGCTCTCGGCGAAAATCAACGAGTGATCCTCGACCTCCACATGATAATAGGCGAAGGTCGTCGGTACATTGTGCTCTCGGACGATGGACGTGCCGTTGACTAGCGCGCTCGCCTGAATCAGAGCACCATCGACGAGGACCGCATGGTCCGGCGAAATCAGGAGATCCCGGGAGGGCACGCCCTCAGCCAGTGCGCCGGCCTTGATGCGGATCGGCAGAACGCGCATCTTGTCGGCGAACCTCGTCGAAACCGTCTGAATACCGAGCCAGTCGACTGTCGCCACTCCACCATCCTGAGTTAAGACCTGGTCACCGCGCGTCAAAGTCTCGACAGGTACTTCGCCAGCCGGCGTGCCAATCAGAGTACCGGCCATGAAACAGATGGTCGTACTGCCGCTGGTAATGGTCACATCACCGTTATGCCCGTTCAGCTTGCCCGAATACTGGGTGTCGGTCAAAAAAAACGAACGTCCATCGCCGTCCAGGATGATAATCCCGCTGATCGTGTTGCCGTGATCCTGAACGGTCGCTGCGCCAACGAAAGTGTATTTTCCCGTCTCAAGATCACCCAAATCAGCGCCAATCTTCGCGACCTTGATCTTGTCGCCGGCAAAGATCTCACCGCCGTTCGGATCTTTGACCTTCACGCCGCCTGCCACGTAATCCACAAAATCGGTCTTCGGATTGGCATCGTCAATTCGGTAGCTCGCCTTACCGCCGTAGGCCAATGCATAGGCGTAGTGAAACGTCTCGCTAGTCGCCATCGAACCCCTCACTCTGAATGTTATGGATAAGTTAACATTATAAAAACACGTTAGCGTTCCGATAACCTTTGCGCAATCCGGAAAGGGGCCGCTGAGACGGTTCGGCAAAATATTGCGATAATCTGCAAATTCGCTTATCGATCATCCCTGATAATATTAGCTTTGAAAGATAATTGGGAATGATGATTAGATCGTACCGGTGGAAGCCAGCCGGTGATCAGGAAGAAGCGCAGACATGGCTCGCCACCTACCATCCCATTTATGTAAGTAGTAAAGTCCCCCTCCTTGGCCCCGGAGGATCGCAAGAGATTTGGGCCGGTCGAATCTTTGTGCTTAGCCAGACTAGCTGCGCGCATGCCGAGCTGGTCCGGGGGGCAACGGCGGTCTCAGGCCGCGCAGTCGATCACTTCGCCCTCCAAGTCGTGATGGGCGGCTTTGTTGAAATGCATCATCATGGAGGCACGGTGACTGCCCGCGCCGGGGATTTGCTTTTGTTGGACCTTCAGGCGCCGGTTCGGCTCATCCGCGGCACCGATAACGGTCCCAGTGCTGACCTGACGCTCTGGATACCACGAGCGAGCCTGCCGGCGAAGTTCGCGGATCTGACCGCCAGACATGGCACGCTGGCCAAGGCAGCCGCCCCGGGCGCCTCCGTGGTCTCCGCAGCCTTGCAGGCCATGCTTGCACAGGTCCACCTTGTCACTGCCGCGGAGATGGATGAAATCGCGTCGGGCATTGCGTTGCTGGCGGTACAGATACTGACCTTGGAGGCGAGACGCAATTCAGCCGTTGAGCCTTCGGATTCGCTGCCTCTCGACAGCTTTGTCATCATCAGTCGCTACATTGAGAATCATCTTGCCGCGAAGGACCTGAGCGCCGACAGTCTGGTCAAGACGTTCGGCCTATCCCGAGCCTCTTTATATCGTCTCTTTGAACCAACTGGTGGTGTTGCATCCTACATCCGCGCACGCCGCCTCGCCCGCGTTCAACAGGAGATCACGGCTGGGGGACTCGGCAACAGACGGATAGCCCCGATCGCCTACCGCTACGGATTTCGTAGCATTCCCGCATTCAATCGGGCCTTTAAGAGCACGTACGGCCAAACGCCCCGAGAGGCGCTCACGGCGAAACGATCAAGCTTACCCTCCCCCGCTGGTTCGTCTCACGCGTTGGGACAACTTGCGCAATGGCTCTTGGACGTTTCGTGACAATCTTGCCGCGATAAATCCGGCCGTTGACAATTCCTCTTTGCGGGACGACGACTGCAGCAATAGCCCGCGCAACCGATGTCGGTTCATCTACGCCAGCGGATAATGAATTGCGTCGCCCTCCACGATTAAGCCGTCTTTTTGAGCTGCTTTTAACAAACGGTCGTTGTTGTTTTAGCCGCCCGATCGTAGGCATGCACCCGTCGTTTAGCTGATTATCTGTCGCTTTTCTGTCATGTTCGATCTTGAAGACCGTTTCGCTTGGCTGATGCGCTCGATCTGTCCAATTCAAACGCTGGAGTCACACCCAGCATGAATGACGGACAGCCGGCAAAAATGCTTATCGAGCAAGGCCGGCGAATTCGAGCGACGGGCGATCGCACAGCTTCACTCGCCGCATTCCTCAGGGCGACGGAGAGCGACCCTTCCAACGTCATTGCAACCGTTGAAAGCGGCTATGATCACCTGCATCTGGCACAGATCCCTCAGGCACGCTCCATGTTCGAGCGCTCGCTCGCGCTGGATCCAGATAACAAGCCGGCCTTGATCGGCCTCGGTCATACCCTGCGACATCTGCGGGAGTTCGAAGGTGCCGCACAATCGTTCCAGCGAGTCCTGCAACTTGAGCCTGGCCATGCCGGTGCCAACGAAGGACTAGGCTATGCACTGAAATCCTTGGGCAGGAACGAGGATGCGCTCGCAGCATTCCAGGCTGCAGCCCGCGCCAATCCGAGAGACATCAGACCACATATTGAAGTTGCACACATGCTGCGCGATCTCGACCGCAACGAGGAGGCCGTCACCGCGCTGCGTGATATAGTCGCGCAAGACCCCAATAACACTGCCCATCTGTTGACGCTTGCGCGTTTGTTGCGGCAAACTGGCGCGGCAGTCGAAGCACTCGACACTTTCCGAAAGCTTGCGGAACTCGATTCCGCCAATCTCGGGTTCAGAATCGAGCTTGGGCATCTTCTTCGTGAAACCGACCTCATCGACGAGGCGCGGGACGTCCTTGAAAAGGTTCTGCAGGAGGCGCCTCTCAATATCAGCGCGCTGAATGCTCTCGGGTGGACGCATCGCAAGGCAAATTCTCTTGAAGCTGCCCAGGTCTGCTTCGAGAAAATTCTTGAGATCGAACCAACCAATGTCGGAGCTTTGCACGCGCTCGGTCTCGTCGAACGGCAGCGCGGCGGCCATGAAAATGCGCTCGTGCTGTTTGCTCGCGCGAAGGAAGTCAGCCCAAAGGCCTTCCATATTCGCCTCGAGGTTTGTCACTGCCTTCAGAACTTGAAACGCTTCGGCGATGCCATCGACGAATTCAGAGAGGTTCTGCGCGAGTGGCCCCGAAGCCGCGAAGCTCATCTTGGCCTCGGTTATGCCATGCGCGCTTCCGGCAAGGTCGAGCAGGCACTGGACGCGTTCGACGAAGCCGCCCGCGATGATCCCTCCCACCCAAACGGCTTGATCGAAGCGGGACATACTCTGCTCCGTCTTGGTCGACCAGCCGAGGCCGAGCAGCGGTTTCGCGGCGCGCTCGATCGATCACCAGGCAACGCGGCCGCGTTGGTCGGTCTGAGCTATGCCCTCCGCCGCCTTGGGCGCGCCGGCGAGGCGGAAGAAGCTTTGCGTCAAGCTCTTCTGCGGGAGCCTGGCAATCACGGTGCGCGTATCGCGCTGGCGCACCTTTTGGAGGCTGGATACCGCCTCGAAGAAGCCGCCGAACTTTTGCTAGAACTCATCTCCAGACAACCCGAGCATGCCGAGGGTCTCGCCGCGCTGGGCAATATCCGTCGGCGTCAGGGCGATCGCGAGCAGGCTTTGGCGTTTTTCCGCCGAGCTTCGAAGGCGGATCCGACGAATATATCTCGCCTGACCGACATCGCGATCGAGCTTCGCGATGTCGGGCGGTTTGAAGACGCCGAAATGCTGCTCGATAAAGTCCTCGCCGTCAGTCGGGCCGATGCGCGGGCATTGCTGCAGCGCGGGCAACTGCTGCGTCGCCAGGAACGCCGATCTGAGGCTCTTGCCGCCTTTTCGGAGTTGCTGAGGCTTGACCCAAACAGTGCGCAGGCGATGGTCGAAGCTGCCGCCGAAGAGCGTGCCCTTGGCCGCCCGGATGTCGCCAGGCAATGGCTGGAAAAGGCATTGGATATCGAAGTCGATCACCTCGAGGCGCTGCTTGCTCTGGCCGACATCGCCTTGCAGAGTGACGATGCCGATACGGCGCTTGCGCTATATCGGCGGGCTGGTAAGTCGCATCCGACAAGCGTCTGGGCTCGGCTGGGGGAAGCGCGCGTCTGCTTTGAGCTTGGCGAGCGCGATCGGGCGTTCCAGGTCGTGACGGCGGCGCGCGAGTGCCTTGGTCCTCACCCTGAAATTGCGGGCGTCGAGGTTGAGTTTCTCAGGCATATGCGCGACTGGACGAGGGCCCAGGAAGTGCTCGATGACGCGCTCGCCGAAGCACCGCGGCCGAATTTCTGGTTGTGGTCCCACAAAGTGCAGATTGCAACGATGACCGGCCAGTACGACGCTGCCGCGCGTCTCCTGCAACAGGCGCCGGCATCGGGCACCGTCGCTGAGGCCCGCGTGGCCCTGCTCGGCGGACAGCTTGCCGAGGCGCAGTTCCGCTACGAAGAGGCGATTTCGCTTTACCAGCAGTCGATCCGTTTGAATTCCGGAGATGCCTGGTCGCACTTCGAGCTCGCCCGCGCCGCCCTCATGAATCTCGACGTCGATGTCGCCCGTGCCGCGCTCGGCGCCTTCATCCAAGTCAGCCAATCGTCATTGTTGCTGCGCGGGCAGTCGCTCAGCCCATCGCAGAACCATGTCGGCCAGCTGCTCGATGAATTTCTGCTCGATAGTGAGGCTCTGGCGACGCTGCGTCGCATCCGCCTTCGTCCGCCCGATTCGCAATTCGAACCGTTGAGGGAATTGATCAGGCAACACCCGGACTATACGCCCGCAGCGATCATCGCCGCGATCGCGCTGCGCCAGACCGGCCAGTTTCAGCAGGAAGCAACTGTCCAAAGCTCCCTGAAACGTACCATCCCATGTACGATCGCGCAGTTCTGGGATGTTACGCCCCCGGAGGATGTCCGCGACCTAATGAAGTCATGGCAAGAGCTTCATCCGACGTATCAGTGGACATGTTTTGACGACCAGAAGGCGGTTGCGTTCCTGAACGAACATTACGGACGCGAGATCGTGGACGCCTATTTCCGCGCGCCATTCCCTGCACAAAAGGCGGACATCTTCCGTCTGGCATTCCTGGTTGCTCGTGGCGGAATCTATGCCGACGCGGACGATCGTTGCCTGATGCCGGTCGACAGCTTCATTCGGCCCGATGCGACGCTGGTTGTTCATCAGGAAAATTACGGTTCCATCGGCAACAACTTCATCGCGGCAACGCCGGAGCATCCGGTGCTGGCTCGGGCGCTGGAGCTTGCTGCGGCGGCTATACGCCGCGGTGATCGCGACCTCATCTGGCTATCGACCGGTCCCGGACTGTTGACTCGTGCGTTTGCTCAAGAGTGGGCGGCGCAGCGGCCGGTCGGCCTACTCAGAAGAACGCAGGTGATGAACCTCGGAGAGCTGCAGCACTCGGTCGGAATCCACTGCCCGGTCCGCTACAAGTCGACCGAACTGCACTGGAGCCGATCGGCCTTCGCACAGAAGGCCCTCCGCCGGCGAGGGTAAATCAGTCGTCAGCGGCTCGCCGGTGCTTGTAGCTTGACCGCGAACTCCTCGAGCTCCGCTGTCAAGGCATCCTGCCAAGCCGGCGTGGTCACTCCAAACCGATTTTTCAGCCGCGACAAATCGAGCCGAGAGTTACCGGGCCGCTTGGCCTTGGTCGGGAAATCGGCGGTCGCGATCGGAACGATGGTCTCCACGGCGAGCTCCACACCGCGCGACTTCAGGCCGGCGACGATGGCGCTCGCGAAGCCATGCCAACTGGTCTCGCCGGTGCAGACAAGGTTAACCACACCACTGTTGCGCACAAGCAGCCCGTTCAAGTCCGAGAGGTTTGGCAGCACGATGCCGGCGATCGCGTCGGCAATCGCGCTCGCCGACGTCGGGGCGCCGATCTGGTCGGCGACGATGCGCAGCTCTTTGCGCTCGCCGGCCAGCCGCGCGATCGTGCGCAGGAAGTTGGCTCCCCGGGCGGCATAGACCCAGGACGTGCGCGCGATCAGATGCGGCCCGCCGGCCGACTGGATCGCCGCGTCGCCGGCCAGCTTGCTGGCGCCATAGACTGAGAGCGGGTTCGTGGGACTGTCCTCGCGCCACGGCTTGTCACCAGAGCCGTCGAAGACATAGTCGGTGGAGAAATGCACCAGCGGCACGCGATGCTGTGCCGCCCATTTCGCGATCATCTCCGGCGCCTTGGCGTTGACGAGGAAGGCGAGTTCGCGTTCGTCTTCGGCGCGATCCACCGCGGTATAGGCGGCAGGGTTGATGATGAGATCTGGTCGGAAACTGTCGAGCCTCTCAGCGAGCGTCTCAGGCTTAGATAGGTCAAACTCCGCGCGGGGCGGCGCGATGGTCGTGCCATGCTTCGCCAGCAGCGGCAGCAATGCGCCGCCCACCTGGCCATTGGTGCCCGTCAACAATATCCGCATCAGATTTGCCCATAGACTGGAAGGTTTTCCACGTCGGCTAACAGCGGTGCCACGGCGTCCTTGGCCGACAAAGACGGCTTTTCGACGCCCCAGTTGATGCCGATCGCAGGATCGTCCCAGCGGATCGAGACCTCATCCTTGGGACTGTAAAGATCGTCGCATTTGTAGAAAAAGTCGGCGGTTTCGGAGAGAACGACAAAGCCGTGCGCGAAGCCACGGGGGACCCAGAGCTGTCGCCTGTTCTCTTCGCTCAATTCGACGGCAACATGGCGTCCAAAATTCGGGCTGCCGACCCGCACGTCGACGGCGACATCCAGCACCTTGCCGCGTAGCGCGGTGACTAGTTTGCCCTGCGTAACCGGATTCTGCAGATGCAGCCCGCGCAGCACGCCAAAGCTCGAGCGTGACATGTTGTCCTGCACGAAAGGCCGCGCGATCCCGTGCTCGGCGTACCGGAAGGACTGATAAGTTTCGACGAAAAAGCCGCGCTGATCGCCGAACAGCTTGGGTTCGATGATGAGGACTTCGGGAAGCTCGGTCTGGATGACATTCATTTTACAACACTTCGAAATTGCTGGCTCACGATGCTATCACTGCATTGATAACAACCTTGTGCACTTCACATTATATGTTATGTTTTGTGATAGCAAAACGTGAGGGGCTATGAAGGGCATTATCCTCGCCGGCGGGACGGGCTCGCGCCTTTACCCCGTGACGACGGTCGTATCAAAGCAGCTTCTGCCGGTCTTCGACAAGCCGATGATCTATTATCCGCTGTCGACGCTGATGCTAGGCGGAATTCGGGACATTTTGATCATTTCGACGCCGCAAGACAAGCCGCTGTTTCAGCGGCTGCTCGGTGACGGCGGCGAGATCGGCTTGCGCTTCGCCTATGCCACGCAGGAGGCGCCCCGTGGGCTTGCGGACGCATTCATCGTAGGCCGCGACTTCATAGGCTCGGACTCGGTCGCGCTTGTGTTAGGCGATAACATTTTCTACGGGCACGGATTGCCGGAGATGCTGTCTGCCGCTTCGTCGCGCAACCAGGGCGCGACCGTGTTCGGCTATGTCGTCAATTCGCCCGAGCAATATGGGGTCGTCGAACTCGATCACACCGGCCTCGCGCTCTCGATCGAAGAGAAGCCGAAACAGCCAAAGTCGAACGTAGCCGTCACTGGGCTATACTTTTATGACAACGACGTCGTCGAGATCGCGGCTCGGATCAAGCCGTCGGCCCGCGGCGAGATCGAGATCACCGACGTCAATAACGCCTATCTCGAGCGCGGTGATCTCTATGTCGAGGTGCTCGGCCGCGGCTTTGCCTGGCTCGATACCGGCACGCATTCCTCCCTAGTCGAGGCGAGCCATTTCGTCCAGATCCTTGAGCAACGCCAGGGTTTGCGCATCGCCTGCCCCGAAGAGATCGCGCTGCGCCAGGGCTATATCTCGCTTCAAGCGTTCGAGAAGGTCGCCGAGAAGACCGCGAAAAGCAGCTACGGCGAGTATCTGAAGTCCGTTGCCCGCTCGTATCAGGGCTGATTCCACTGCATGGAGGCGATAGATCATGCGCTTTAAGGGCTCGACTATTTTTGTCACCGGCGGCGCCGGCTTCATTGGTTCAGCCGTGGTGCGTCATCTTCTGCGAGACAGTCACGCCCGCGTGGTCAACATCGACAAGCTCACCTATGCCGCCAATCTCGACTCGCTGCCGGCAGCGAAAGAGAACCTGAACTACGCCTTCGAGAAGCAATGCATTTGCGATGGCGCCGGGCTGCGCCGCCTGTTCGAAAAATACCAACCGGACGCTGTGATGAACCTCGCCGCCGAGAGCCATGTCGACCGCTCGATCGACGGCCCCGGCGAATTCATTCAGACCAACATCGTCGGCACCTTCACCATCCTGCAGGAAGCGCTGCGCCATTGGCGCACGCTCTCGCCCGAGAAGCG